>JAIXKU010000138.1 GCA_026936045.1 Flavobacteriales bacterium | reverse complement strand
ATATATATCAGAATAATCAATTATTATCTCTGATTGCTTAAATCGCGACAACTGATATATGATATAGACAATCCCCAAAATCAACACCACCCATTTTATAATCTTTATAGATGTGCGGAAAAATGGATGTTCAGGTTTATGCATGAGAAAAGGAGTTTTTTACGACCTTTGTTTAGATTAGGCATAAAAATACAGCAATAATTGAAAAATAATCGAATTATACTAGGTATTGATCCCGGCACGAACATAATGGGCTTTGGCATTATTGAGATTGTAAACAATAAACCTAAACTCGTTGTAATGGAAGCCAAGCAACTGTATAAAACAACAACAGACAGTCTAGAAAAACTGGGTTTAATATTTAAAGAAACCCAAAACATAATTCAACAATATGCTGTAACCGAAGTGGCAATTGAGACACCGTTTTATGGAAAAAACATCCAATCCATGTTAAAACTGGGCCGAGCACAGGGGATTGCTATTGCTGCGGCCATTCACGAGAAAATTACCGTTGAAGAATACGCGCCACGAAAAATAAAACTCTCGATTACCGGCAAGGGCAGCAGCAGTAAGAATCAGGTATCGGCTATGCTGGAGTATATTCTAGGGTTTAAACATAATGGAAAGCAATTTGACGCTACGGATGCTGTAGCTGTAGCGCTTTGTCATTTCTTTCAAAACAGTGGTATAAGCGCAGAGAAGAAAGGTAAAGTGAAGAAGCCAACAAAGAAAGCCAGCTCATCATGGGCAACATTTATTAAACAAAACCCCGATCGGCTTAAATCTTAAGGTCAGATATTCTTTATGCCCCTAACCTAAAACTGTCTTAATCATAGCAGAGATCCGTTTCCCTTCTGCCTTCCCAGCTAGTTTTTTAGAAGCCACACCCATCACTTTACCCATATCTGCCGGGCTTGACACTCCGATTTCAGTAATAATATCTTGAACGTGTTGCAATAATTCTTCATCTGATAGCTGCGCCGGGAGGTACGCTGAGATGACATCTATTTGAAACTTTTCTTCATCAGCCAAATCTTGTCGTTGCTGTGTCAGATAAATCTCATACGAATCACGACGTTGCTTGACTAATTTTTGTAACAACTGAATTTCCCTCTCTTCTGACAGAGCATCTGAGCCTGCTTTTTCTGTTTTAGCTAATAAAATAGCTGATTTAATCGCACGTAAAGCATTTAAACGCTGTGCCTCTTTAGCCAGCATCGCTTTTTTTATATCATCGTTGATCTTTATTTCCAAACTCATATTTATCTTATTTAAGGTTTAACTATTCATATTGAATATCCCAGATCATAATCTGATTATCATCTCCACAAGATATAAGCAGATTGTTATAATCATGCCAAAGCAGGTTATTGACGGAACGATTATGGCTTTGTGAATAGGCATAATTGATTCGTGTGTAGGGATGTATCGTCTCCGGATTCCATATTTTAATGGTTTTATCTCTGCTGCACGTTGCAAATAATTTTTTATCCGGTGAGAACACCAGTTGATAGATGGCATAATTATGTGCCGGTACTGATTGCTGAAGAGTAAAATCAGAAGCCATATCCCAACTGCGAATATGGGCGTCACGCGAAGAGGTAAGTAACGTCTGGGTATCCGGTTTTATGCGAACAACATTGGTGCCCCAAGGATGCGCCTGAAATTGATGCAGAATCTCAAATGAATTCGCATCAAGCACATGAATAACGCCATCAGACGAACCAAGTATTAATCGGTTAAGGGAGGCATGAATATCTAGGCTTCTCAGTTTCTTATCTGAAAGTTTTTTATAAAAAACAGGCTCATCTTTTTCTAAATCCCATACTGAAAATTCACCGATGCTGGATGTAGCATATAGTCGTTGCGCTGTTTTGTGCCAGGTGAGCGAGAATATCCCTGTTTTATGAAATGATATACGTTTCATGGTCTTTCCGGCTGATAAATCTATCATTGTAATAGCGCCTGAAGACTCTCCGACAACCAAAATATTATGTAAGGGAATAAGGGTTAACGAATAAACTGTTGAACCAGCTTGTGCAATGGCAGTGGCTGAATCAGGCTGTGTCAGATGCCACTTGGCTATCCATTTATCTCCACCTGCAGAATAAAAAACATCCTCTTCTATGCCTTTGCAAAGCGTATAAACGGGCTGTTTATGTCCTGATAGTTGCGTGTGCTTATTTACACGAATTTGAGCTGGTGAACTAATCGAACTAGTCATCTTCTAACAAAAACGAACGGGTAATCACTTCCGATTTACTAGATAATTGGGGGATATGAATCAGTTCCTCAACCATTTTATAATCTTTAGCCTTGATGACAATCTTATAATTGGCTCCACCCGGTAGCGTAACAAAATATTCTCCATTCTCATTGGTTTGAATCTCTTCCAGCACTTTTCCATTCTCGTTCTCAATGCGTACCATCACCTCTAATGCTTCGCCATCGCTTTTATCAAGAACACGACCTTTAACAATAGCTACCGCATCACCTATTGATATAGACTTTGAACCCGCATATTGATTCTCCTCTAAATTGGGAATCTCATATTCGCTCAAATCAACTTCATAAATATCAAATCCGCCGTATGAATCTTCACGTTGTGTCGTAATATAACCAGTGCGACCGTCCGCAGAAATTGTAAATTGCTTCTCATCACCCAGCGTATTGATTGGATAACCCAGATTGATAGGCTTAGACCATTTGCCATCCACTAAATCTGATTTAAAAATATCATACCCACCCATTGATTCTTTAGAATTGGAGCTGAAATACATGGTCTTTCCGTTAGGATGAAGGAAGACAGAGCTTTCATCATCAATGGTGTTCACCTCGTTAATATTCACAGGCTCGCCATATTCAAAGCTACCTGTTTTCTTCGCTAACCAAATATCACCATTCCCTTTCCCTTTACCCGGTCGTTCGCTGATAAAGAATATTTGCTTCTTATCAGAGGTCATGCAAGCGCCGGTTTCAAAATATGTCGTATTTACTTTGCCATTCAGAGGCTCAGGGGCGCGCCACTCGCCGTTCTTCTTCTTCTTTGAATAATATATATCCCCTCCACGCACACTACGATACACAAATATGATATTACCATCTGATGATATGCTAAGATTGGCATCATGATCTGCTGTATTCAATTCACCCACCAAGCGTTCTGCTTCATGCCATTTACCTGTAACAGAGTCGCGTATTGACATCCAAATATCCTGATAATAGATTTTAAAAACAGGATCCATCGCGCCACCTACATTCTCAGGTCGGGCGGTCGTAAAAATAAATGTATTGCCATCAGCTGTTACGGATGGGTTGCTTTCCACATATTCTGAGTTAATCTTATCACCCATGTTTTGAATGGTCACCTTGACCGGGTTAGCCAATAATTTTTTTGCGCGATCCAGCTGATAAATATACTCGTTTACAATATGCATAGCAGCCGCTTTCCCTTTAATTTTTTTTCTAAACGCCTCTAACGATTGAGTCGCTTCCTCTAGCATCCCTAAACGATGTTCCGCACGACCTAACCACATTTGTGCATCTTTCCCAACCTTAGATTTAAGCGCTACAGCTTTTGTAAAATAAATATGCGCCTCTGTAAAACGGCCTAATTCAAACGCCATCTTCCCGCATTGATAATTAACCTCTCCATTATCCGGCACATTCCGATGAACCTCCCGATACAACCGATAAGCTTCATCTAGATTGCCTTTCTCTATCTGCTCGGAGGCGGTCATCATTTTTAGGCGGTCACCTACTGACATCTTTTGCGCCTTGGCCTGAGAAAACACCAGTACCGCAAACCCTAACATGAATAATACTTTTCGCGTCATAACTTTTCTTTAATATAAAATTGGTTGGTATATATTTGCTGTTAAAATTAAGAAAAAATCAGGTATTTGTTATTTTGAGTTAGTGTATATCTCTTTTCGTGCCGCTTTTAACGTATTAGTCAACAGTCCGATGCGAGTCATTGGCCCTACGCCACCTGGCACCGGCGTGATATATGAACAAAGCGGTGCTACCGCCTCATAATCAACATCTCCTACCAAACGAAAACCACTCTTCTTCGACGCATCGTTTATACGGGTAATGCCAACATCAATAACAACTGCACCGGGCTTTACCATATCTGCTTTTAGAAACTCGGGGATACCGATAGCTGCGATGATGATATCCGCCTGAAGTGTATATTGCTCCAAGTTATCCGTTTTGCTGTGACAGATGGTAACTGTCGCATTACCCGGATAGACATTTCTCGACATAAGAATAGCGGCCGGTGTGCCTACAATATTACTTCTACCTAAAACAACACAATGTTTACCTGCAGTTTCGATACCATAATATTCGAGTAATTTGATGATGCCGAACGGCGTAGCAGAGACATAGGTAGGCAAACCGATAGATAGTCGCCCTACATTTTGCGGATGAAAACCATCTACATCTTTCTCCGGCGCTATGGTTTGTGTCACTCTGTCAACAGAAATATGCTTGGGCAAAGGGAGCTGAACAATCAAGCCGTCAATATCCGGATTTTGATTAATTTCTTCTATTGTTTGAATCAGCTTTTCTTCTGTTACATTGCTGGCGAATTGATAAAGAGAAGACTTAAATCCGATGGCCTCACAATCTTTAATCTTGGCTGCCACGTAAGTATGACTGGCCCCATCATCACCTACCAATATCGCACATAGATGAGGTTTCTTACCGCCGGAAGCCACCCACAAAGACACGTCTTGTTGTATGTTCTTTCTTAGTTCTTCTGAAACACTTTTCCCGTCTATCAGCTGCATATAATCTTAGTTTATTAGTTCATACCCGGCACATTACGCATCATACGTGCCATATTCTGTTTATTTCCCATCATCTTCATCATCTTACGCATATCGTCAAACTGTTTTACCAGCTTATTGACTTCTTGAATAGATGTCCCACTACCTTTGGCTATACGTTGACGACGGGCACCGTTAAGAATGGCTGGATTGGCACGCTCCTGCGGCGTCATGGAACAGATGATGGCTTCTGTGCCTTTGAAGGCATCATCATCAATATCCAACCCTTTCATCATCTTTCCCATACCGGGTATCATGCCCATCAGGTCTTTTATATTGCCCATCTTTTTAATTTGCTGAATCTGACTAAGAAAATCATCAAAATCAAACTGGTTCTTAGCAATTTTCTTTTGGAGTTTACGCGCTTGTTCTGCATCAAACTGCTCTTGAGCCTTCTCTACCAACGATACAATATCCCCCATCCCCAAAATCCTGTCGGCCATACGCTCAGGATAAAATAGATCTAACGCATCCATCTTCTCACCAGTACCAACAAAAAGAATAGGTTTGTTTACAACAGCTTTAATAGTCAGCGCTGCACCACCCCTGGTATCTCCATCTAATTTTGTGAGCACAACACCGGTAAAATCAAGCTTATCATTAAAGGCCTTAGCCGTATTTACAGCATCCTGACCAGTCATGGCATCTACCACAAACAGAATACCATCGGGGTTAACCGCCTGCTTGATATTACCAATCTCAGTCATCATTGTTTCATCTATAGCCAAGCGACCGGCCGTATCAATAATGACAACCTGAAACCCTTTTTGTTTAGCCTCGCGAATAGCATTCTGTGCTATTTGAACCGGATTTTTATTTTCCCTTTCCGAATACACTACACATCCTATCTGCTCTCCCAAGACATGCAACTGGTCTATCGCCGCAGGCCTGTAAACGTCAGCTGCCACTAGCATCACACTTTTCCCCTTCTTGTTTGTCAAATAGGTAGCTAGCTTACCGGTATGTGTCGTTTTTCCAGAACCTTGCAAGCCGGCCATAAGAATAACCGATGGTGAGCCTTTTAATGCTAATTCCTTATTCTCACCACCCATCAAAGCCGTGAGCTCTTCATGTACAATTTTAATCATGAGCTGACCGGGAGAAACGGAAGTCAATACCTCACGCCCCATAGCCTTTTCCTTAACACCCTCCGTAAATTGTTTGGCTATTTTAAAGTTCACGTCAGCATCCAGTAACGCCCTTCTCACCTCTTTCAGACTCTCAGCGACATTAATCTCCGTAATTTTCCCCTGTCCCTTGAGTAACTTAAACGCCTTATCAAATTTATCAGACAAACTTTCAAACATAGTTGCTGTTTTTTAAAAAGGCAAAGATAAGCAAAATCGGTATGCATTAGCTCAATTTTACACATCATAGCCTTTCATTCCATTTTAGCAATAAGATAAAGCAATTAGTTGATTTTTAAAAAAACAAACTTCATAAATTGGAAAATAACAGACACCTGTCTCCGTATAGATGTATTTTGATACCTTTGCACTGGTATAATTAATTTCATTTACTCTCAATATCTACAAACAATGAATCAGGATCTATTCTCTTGCATTAGAACGCTTCAGGCTCCACTTGGCAGCGTTAAGTATTACAGTTTAAAAGAACTCGAAAAACAAGGATTCCCCATTTCATCTATGCCATTCTCCATCCGTATCTTAGTGGAGAATGCACTTCGTAATTATGACGGATTACGTGTAACCGAAGAAAATGTACGAACCATTCTTGGTTGGTCTGCCAAGCAAGCATGTGATAAAGATATTCCATTTATGCCTGCACGCGTTTTGCTGCAAGATTTTACCGGCGTACCATGTGTGGTAGATTTAGCTTCATTGCGCGCAGAAGCTGCCCGTAAAGGGAAAGAGGTAAGTAAAATTAATCCTCATATTCCTGTGGATTTGGTTATAGACCATTCTGTGCAGGTTGAATATTTTGGTAATAATCTGGCCTTAGACAGGAATGTGAACCTGGAATATAAAAACAATGCCGAAAGGTATATGTTATTAAAATGGGCACAGAAGGCTTTCAATAATTTCGCTGTTGTTCCGCCCGGTATGGGTATTTGTCATCAGGTAAATTTAGAATATCTGAGTAAAGTTGTTTTAGTTCGTGATGGAGTAGTCTATCCTGATTCTTGCTTTGGCACTGACAGTCATACGCCAATGGTGAATGGTATTGGTGTCGTGGCATGGGGCGTTGGCGGTATTGAAGCTGAAGCGGCTATGCTGGGGCAGCCATCATATTTTATCATGCCTGAAGTAGTTGGGTTGAAACTTACCGGCAAATTGCCGCATGGCGCTACGGCTACAGATTTAGTGTTGGCTGTAACACAATTACTGCGTAAGCATGGTGTAGTAGGTAAGTTTGTAGAGGTGTTTGGTGACGGATTAGATTCATTAGCCGTTACAGATCGTGCTACTATCGGCAACATGAGTCCTGAGTTTGGTTGCACCATAACCTATTTCCCTGTTGATCATCAAACGCTTGAGTTCTTACGTCGTACGGCACGTGATGAGAAGTTAATTCAAACCGTTGAAGCCTATTGCAAAGAAAACATGTTATGGCGCGAAAATGAATCTAAGATTCAATACAGCACATTAATTGAATTAGACTTAAATACCATTGAACCGGCTGTTTCTGGCCCCAAACGTCCACAAGACCGTATCTTGCTTAAAGACCTAAAACCTTCTGTGCAAAAAATTCTTTTCGAACAATACCAACGTGAATACATTCCTATGTCAGAGCGATGGACTGCTGCACCTGAAGGGAAATTAAGAACGGTAAATATCCTACGTGGTGCAGAAAAGTTTCAATTAAGTGATGGCGCCATCGTTATTGCAGCTATTACTTCTTGTACTAACACATCTAATCCTTCAGTGATGTTGGGTGCCGGATTAGTTGCTAAGAAAGCGGTAGAAAGAGGTCTAGATGTTAAGCCTTGGGTTAAAACATCATTAGCACCCGGATCACGTGTGGTAACCCAATATCTTGAGAAAGCCGGATTGTCAAAATATCTTGATGCCTTAAAATTTCATACTGTAGGATATGGATGTACGACATGCATTGGCAATTCAGGTCCTTTGCCTACCGATATAGATAAAGCCATCACTGATGCTGATCTTGCCGTAGCGGCCATACTTAGCGGAAATCGGAATTTTGAAGCACGTATTCATCCAAATATAAAGATGAACTTCCTGGCATCACCAATGCTGGTTGTCGTTTATGCTATTGCCGGACATACAGATATAGATGTGTATAACGAGCCTATCGGGTATGACAGAAATAATGAGCCTGTTTATATGAAAGATATTTGGCCTGACGATGCTGAAATAGCTGCTACATTAAACGCAGCACTTGATCCAAAAGATTATGCATCTAACTACGCAACCGCTTTTGATGGTGATGCGACATGGAAGGCTTTAAAAGCGCCAACCGGACAATTATTTGAATGGGATGCCCAATCTACCTATGTGAAAGAAGCGCCTTTCTTTCAAAATATGTCAGAATCAGTGGAAACACCTAAGAATATTGTAGATGCAAGAACGCTATTGGTATTAGGTGATTCTATCACGACAGATCATATTTCGCCTGCAGGCTCTTTTAAAGAAACGTCTCCTGCCGGAAAATATTTGACTGAAAGAGATGTCGCCAAAGCTGCATTTAACAGCTATGGCTCACGTCGAGGAAATCATGAAGTGATGATGCGCGGAACGTTTGCCAATGTGCGTATCAAAACCAAACTGGCTTCCAAAGAAGGCGGTTATACATTAAATCATATCACCGAAGAAGAAACAACGGTATTTGAAGCTTCAGAATACTATATTAAAAATCATATTCCTACCATCATCTTAGGCGGCAAGGAATATGGTAACGGCTCCAGTCGTGACTGGGCTGCAAAAGGGCCTAACCTTTTAGGCGTAAAAGCCGTTATAGCCGAATCTTTCGAGCGTATTCACCGCAGCAATTTAGTCGGTATGGGTATCCTTCCTTTACTTTACATCGATGGGCAAAATGCCGAGAGTTTAGGCCTGACAGGCAAGGAATCCTATAGTATTACAGGTATTGAAGAAGGCCTTTCTCCGCATCAAATTATTAAGGTAAAAGCGGTGTCTAAAGACGGGAAAACGATTGAGTTTAACACCAAGTCGCGTTTGGATTCTCAAATTGAAATTGAATATTACAAAAATGGCGGCATATTAAATTATGTATTACGTCAGTTTCTGAAAGAAGCATAATAATGATTGATTCAAGATAATTTAAGAGATAGAATATCTTTGTTGAACTGCTATGTTCAGAATTTAATCTAAACGAACAAGATCTCAGAAACAGGATTTAGAAGCATAACTATTGTAAAGGCAATCTCCTTGTTAACAATGCAGGTCTTTCTTTTTCTCATCTCTTGCAGTCAAACGCTGAATAATCATAGCATAGAGAATACCTGCCGGCACAGGATATACAAATTATAAGAAACTTCAATAACAAAGAGATTAGTCCTTGGTATAGCAACCAACCTCTCATTGTTATTTCACTTCAAGGCACTATAGCTTGGCAATGCCTCTCAGAAAGCACCTATTGACAATCAGCATAACACTTACAATCATTTTATCTATTTTCGGGAAACTCATCACATTAAAGACAGCTATCGGGATACTATTAATTATTGGCGCCAATAATTCTAACTTAAAAATACGCAACAGCCTATTTTCTTAAAGCAAACCTTAAGTAAACCGGTTGGTGATCTGAATTCTCAAATCCAAAATCCCATACATTTACTTCCACCGGTACTAAATTAGGTGACAATAAGAAATAGTCTATAACAACTGCATCTGTCTGGCCTTCGCGATAAGGCATATCTAATTTTCGGTTGGTCATATGCGTCTGATCACTCACCCACTGCCAACCTTCTGCAGGGAAATCGGTTTCCACATTCATCGCCACTACGCCGTCTTTTCCGCTAAGGAGGGGATGAAAACTGGGAGGAAATTGGTTCCAATCACCACCTGTTATGACATAATTCCCTTTGTTATATTCATTAAGTAAAAACTTCTTTAAAGTGTCCATCTGTTGTTCTTTGACCGTCCCATCATCATACGCACTCATGTGCTGATTCACCACTACTAATTCTTTCCCTTCATCCAAAGGGTACCTGAATGTCATAAAACAACGCTTAAGCATAAATAAACCTACCGGCCAAGATGCATCAGCGGCTAAAGCATAACGCTGCGAGGAGGCCGGCTGATATTTTGACAATGTCATCAATCCGGCTTCTGCTCGTCCATAAGGTTTTGTGACCGGCTGTGGCACAAATGCCGATTTGTAGTTATAGGCAAACCCCGCTACATAATTCTCTAATTTAGCTGCAATCAATGGTATCTGATCAACAAAATAGCTTCGTTTAGAACGGCGATCCACCTCTTGCAATAGAATAAAATCAATACCATGCATTTGACCAACTTGCTCTAGCACACCATGCAAATAACGCTCCTGATCGGCTTTATCAGGTCTAACGCCTTTACCTCCATCAAAGAAAAAATCTTGTTCTTTTCCTAACCCACAATACCCGATATTCCAGGTAATAATATCAAGTGTATCAGGCTCTGTGAGACGGACACCCTGTCCTTGAAAATCAAGATGCTCAATCTTGGCCGGGCGATAATCATTAATAGTCATATATCCTAGAAAGCCGGCAAAGATGACAATGAGGGTAATCAGAATAATACCTATAGATTTAAATACCTTCTTCATGGGTTAAAATTTAATATAAATGTACAGGTTTGTCTCGAAAATACAAGATGCATAGTTTGGCATAGTAATAGATTACAATCTAATGAAATTACGTTAATTTTGGACACTATGAACGGCAAGACTAATCATTTAATCTTATATCTCTTAAGCATCATCATGCTTAGCAGTTGCTTCTCTGCGCGTAATCAACTCTCCAGAGGGTTATATGATAAAGCCATAGAGACTTCTGCACGTAAACTTCAAAAAAAGCCGGGCGACCAAAAACATATTGACGTCTTATTGGAAGCATATAGAACAGCCAATCAAATTGACTTAGATAAGATTGCGGCTCTTAGAACATCAAACAGCGAGCAAAATTGGGAGCAAATCTATCGGCTGTACGGGCTACTCAACCATCGTCAAAATATTGTCAAACAACTACCGCCACTCAAACCGGTCAATCCACTCACAAATCTTGATTTCGATTTCAGAGATTATACACAAGAGCTGGCCGAATCAAGACAGAAAGCCGGAGAGAATCACTATCATGAAGGCGTAAGGCTCTTGGATATGGGCGACCGATTCTCCGCACGCAAAGCGTATAGTCATTTCATTCAGGCGCAGAATTATGGTGTTACATTTCAAGATATAGATCAAAAAAAACAAATAGCTTATGATAACGGATTTACCAATATTTTAGTTGTTATTGACAATAAAGCGCCTCAGCCGTTTCCGTCTATGCTAGAAGACTACCTGTACCGCCTGCCTGTTTATCAATACAACAAAGACTGGATTAGATACAGTTGTATTGATCAGAAGAATTTTACTTATCATTATTATATAGAGATTGTTTTGACCGATTTATTTTCCGGGCCGGATTTGCTCACACATGATAT
>JAIXKU010000244.1 GCA_026936045.1 Flavobacteriales bacterium | reverse complement strand
GTAATTATTAACCATTTAATACTTAATTCTTATGACAAAAGCTGATATCGTTAATCAAATTGCCGAATCTACCGGTATAGAAAAAGTGGCAGTGCAAACCACTGTAGAGGCCTTTATGAAGAGTGTGAAAGAGTCTATGGTGAACGGAAACAATGTGTATCTACGCGGATTTGGAAGTTTCGTTATTAAGAAACGTGCTGAGAAGAAAGGACGTAACATCTCAAAGAACACAACAATTGTTATCCCTGAGCATAATATTCCGGCATTCAAACCGGCCAAATCATTTGCAAATCAGGTGAAACGCAAATCAAAATAATGATTGCCAGCCTCTCAGGGGAGATCAATGAAGAAGCAAGGAAATAATTCTCGAATACTGCAAGGAACGATCATTCTGCTTTCTTTTGCAGTATTCGTTTGGATTTATGGTGCTCCAAAGACCGAAACGCTTGAAAGCATCAATCAAAAGCGCATAGAAGATACCCGCGATGAATTAGCCAAGCAGATTCGGCAAATAAAAGAATCGCTTGATCCTGTTCTAGTTAGAAAACTCAACGGATTTGAGACCTTATATGCTACATCACAAGGTCGTACAAAAGTTCAGTTTTTAGATTCCATAATACGATTTTGGGACGTACAGATGCGTCCGGCTATTTCTGCTATTTATTTTGAAGAAAAAGCCCATCTCACTCAGGATTTATCCGACAAATTAGAAGCCGGTAATCGCTACACGCAAATAGCATCGTTTATGGAGGAACAAGACAAAACATGGGCCTACGACAAGGGCTTAATGCTATTTGAAGATATTCTCTCATTCGATCCAAAAAATGCGGATGCCCGTATCGGAAAAGGGATTTGTATGGTTGAATCAGGTCGCGGAATACCGATGGAAGGGATTCAACTTATCAAGCAAGTACTCGAAGATGACCCCACAAATACACGTGCAATTTTACAATTAGGACATTTTTCTGTACTTTCGGGCAAGTTTGAGAAAGCTATTGAACGGTATAAACAAGCACTGGCCGTAGATTCATCACTTCATGAAGCCTTATTTTACATAGGTGATGGCTATGCCAAAGCAGGAGAAATAGACTCGGCTCGCGTATATTTTACTCGTTTCAAAGCTTTGCAGAAAGATGAAACAGTGATTAAAGAATTAGATGCTTACATGAAAGATATTAATATATAGTTAAACCATTAAAAATTAGTAACATGCCAAGTGGTAAGAAAAGAAAAAGACGTAAAATGAACACTCACAAACGTAAAAAGCGTCTTCGCAAGAATCGTCATAAAAAGAAGAACCGTTAGGTTTTAACATAAACTGATAAGCCGTGAGTAACGATTTAATAGTAAGCGTTTCTCCGGAAGATGTTTCCATTGCGCTGCTCAGAGGTAAGGACCTCATCGAAATAAATAAGGAAAAAAATAATTATGCGTTTAATGTCGGTGATTATTATCTAGCTCGTGTTTCGAGAGTTATTCCTAATCTAAATGCCGCTTTTGTTGACGTGGGATATGAAAAAGATGCCTTCCTTCATTATTTGGATTTAGGCCCGCAAATTCGCTCACTCAATAAATATATTCATGAGACGCTAAATGGAAAGCAAAAATCTTCAAACCTGATGTATTTCAAGTTTGAGCCGGAGATTCAGAAAGATGGTAAAATTGGAGATATCCTTAAAGCCGGATCACATGTCCTAGTAAAAATAGCCAAAGAGCCTATTTCACAAAAAGGGCCCCGACTGAGTTGTGAACTTTCCTTTCCCGGACGCTTTGTCGTATTGGTTCCCTTTTCTGACAAGATTTCCGTTTCCAGCAAAATAAAAGATTCGGCTGAGCGGGATCGTCTGCGCAAAACATTGCACGCACTGATTCCTAAAAATTTTGGCGCCATCGTACGTACAGCTGCCGAAAACCAGTCGTTGGCCGACCTAGAAAAGGACATTAACGACCTTGTGGCTAGGTGGGATAGCATGTTTGAACATATCAAAACAGCCAAACCTCCTGAAAAGGTACTGGGCGAACTCAACAGAGCTACAACCATACTGCGAGATATGGTAAACAAGAACTTTACCTTCGATCATATTTTTGTTAATGACAAAAAATATTTTCAGGATATTCAGGCCTATATACATACTAATTTCCCGGATAAGGGGAAGGATGTAAAACTGTATCAGGGCAAACTGCCCATTTTCGAACATTATGGTATTAATAAACAAATAAAATCATTATTTGGACGTAATGTTCCAATGAAAAGTGGCGCTTATCTAATCATAGAGCATACAGAGGCATTGCATGTAATTGATGTAAACAGCGGTAACAATATCAAATCCGGCGATTCGCAAGAAAGCAGCGCATTGGCTATCAACCTTGAGGCGGCTGATGAGATCGCCAGACAACTCCGTCTGCGCGATATGGGTGGAATTATTGTTGTGGATTTCATTGATATGTACAAGATGGAAAATAAAAAAACCTTGTACAGGAAGATGAAAGAAGCCATGAAAGATGATAAGGCTAAACACAATGTTTTACCACCATCAAAAATTGGCTTAATACAGATTACTAGAGAACGGGTAAGACCGCAAATTAATATTGAAACCAAGGAAGTTTGCCCATCTTGTGCCGGAACAGGTAAGGTTAACGCGTCTATTGTGCTGATGGATGAAATTCATATTCGACTTAATAATCTGCTAAAACTGACCGGTACGCCCAAACCTTTACGGGTGATCGTACATCCATACGTCGAAGCTTATATAAAAAAAGGACTCTTTTCTTCGCTTTATAAGACATGGCGAAAAGAATTTCAAAAGCAGTTCACGATAGAAAGCCGCGACTCTTATCAATTTTTGGAGTTTCGTTTCTTTTCTCCGGATGGGAACGAGGTGGTTTGATTAGTCTCTTATTGACTTATCACGGTATTATTTGTATTTTCGGTCTTTAATTAAGCCTATGATACATCTTTGTGAGCTAACCGCTATCTCTCCAGTTGACGGTAGATATTTCGGGAAAACCCAGTCTCTTTCTCTCTATTTTTCTGAGCATGCACTCTTTTATTATCGCGTAAGGGTTGAGGTTGAATATTTTATTGCTCTTTGCGAATGGCCTATTCCGCCATTGGCAGACTTTTCTAAATCGCATTATGATGATCTGCGTAAACTTTATACCGAATATACAACCGGTGATACTGAACGTATTAAAGAGATTGAAAAAACGACCAATCACGATGTGAAGGCAGTTGAATATTTTATAAAAGAAAGATTTGATCAATGGGGTTTAGATCGTTATAAAGAATATATTCATTTTGGTCTTACCTCCCAGGATATCAATAACACCGCTATACCTCTGTCTATACGCGAAGCGAATGAGAATCTGATGTATCCGGCTTTGCAAAATCTGATGAACAAAATTAGAGTACTGGCAGAAGAGTGGAAACACGTGCCTATGTTGGCTCGCACGCACGGACAACCGGCCTCCCCTACCCGTTTAGGAAAAGAATTTTATGTTTTCTTTGAACGTCTGCTCAACCAGTTTGATCTTCTGATTGAAGTACCCTATTCAGCCAAGTTTGGTGGTGCTACCGGTAACTTTAATGCCCATCATGTTGCTTTCCCTGATATAGACTGGATACAATTTTCCGATCGGTTTGTGCAAAATGCACTAGGCTTGCAACGAAGCAGAACAACTACACAAATAGAACATTACGACAACTTTGCGGCCTGGTGCGATGGAATAAAACGAATAAATACCATTCTTATTGATACGTGTCGTGACATATGGACCTATATCTCTATGGATTATTTCAAACAAAAAATATTAGCCGGAGAGGTTGGGTCTTCTGCCATGCCGCATAAGATCAATCCTATTGACTTTGAAAACGCAGAAGGTAATCTTGGCTTAGCTAATTCTATCTTAGAATTCTTCTCCTCGAAGCTTCCTATTTCGCGATTGCAGCGCGATCTGACTGATTCTACCGTTCTGCGAAATGTAGGTCTGCCTCTTTCGCATACGCTTATTGCCTTCGCATCCATGCAAAAGGGATTTGATAAACTCTTATTAAATGAGAAAGCCATCATACACGATCTGCAAAGAAATATTGTGGTTATTGCCGAGGCTATTCAAACTATTCTACGACGTGAAGGCTACCCCAATCCATATGAAAAACTAAAGGAGCTGACTCGAAAGAATGAAACGCTAACTATTGCAGATATCCATGCCTTTATTCATGGATTGGATATAAAGGATACAGTTAAAAATGAGCTTCTACAGCTTACACCTGAACTCTATACAGGCGTTCATACCTTTTAGCCATGAAACATATTTTCCGGCTTTTAAAATATATGAAACCCTACCGGCTGAATATTTCCGGATTTTGGCTGCTAACCATTCTTTCTATTCTCTTTGGCATTGTGTCTATAACATTAGCTATTCCTTTCTTGCAAATTCTTTTTGACCGCGCAGTGCCTCCCGAAACCTTACCCACATTCACCCTTACCGTTGACAGTATTCTGAAAACGCTTTACTATTATATGGGGAAAGCTATGGGCGGTACGAATAAAGAACATCTATTGGCGGCTATTTGTGTGGGAATGATTTTGCTTTTCTTACTCAAAAATCTGACTGTTTACATGTCTCTCCATGTGTTGGCTCCCCTGCGCACCGGTGTGATTTATGATTTGAGAAAAAAGATGTACGAAAAAATTCTCAGCCTGCCACTCTCCTATTTTTCTGATCAGAAAAAAGGGGATGTTCTGACACGTATGTCGGCCGATGTGGTAGAGGTGGAATGGAGCATCATGAATTCTATCATCTCTTTCATGCGTGATCCACTACTTATCATAGCCTATCTGGCCATGATGTTTGTATTCAGTCCACAGCTCACCTTATTCTCATTTATACTGCTTCCACTCAGCGCACTTATTATCAGCCGGATTGGCAGAAGTCTGAAAAGAGCTTCATTTTCCGGTCAGAAGATTCTATCCGACCTCATGGTTTTGATAGAAGAAACCTTAGGTGGCATGCGTGTGGTAAAGGCTTTTAGCGCAGAGAAGCAACTCAATCAAAAATTTCATGAGCAGAACAATGAATTTAAAACGTTGGGTAATTCTATTTTTCGCAAGCGCTCTCTATCTTCTCCACTTAGTGAGTTCCTGGGGAGTGTGGTGATAGCCATTGTCATTTGGTTTGGTGGTAATTTGGTACTGGATTTGAAATTAGACCCCGAAGTATTCATTACTTACATTGCGATGTTTAGCCAAATTATTTCACCAGCCAAAGCTGTATCTACAACTTATTATAACATGCAGAAAGGGCTTGCTTCAATCAACCGCATTGAAGATATTCTAAATGCAGAAAACACCTTAACAGAAAAACCAAATGCTATTTGTTTACAGGATTTCTCAGAAAAGATAGAGCTGCGTGATATCAGTTTTTCTTATGGTGAACAACCCGTTCTGCAACATATTTCTCTCTACATTCCCAAGGGTAAAACATTAGCCTTGATAGGAGCGTCCGGCGCAGGGAAATCTACACTTGCCGATTTGATAGCACGCTACTATGATGTGCAGGAAGGAGCGGTATTTATTGACAATACAGATGTGCGGGATTGCAGCTTACGCAGTATTCGTAATCTGTTATCCATCGTACCGCAACATGCCGTACTGTTTAACGACAGTATAGCTGCCAATATCACATTTGGCGATATGAATCCGGATGAGAAACGCATGAAAACAGCTGCTACCATGGCGTATGCTGCGGATTTCATTCAAGAGCTGCCCAAAGGGTATCAAACAACGATAGGTGATCAGGGCAGCAAACTAAGCGGTGGTCAACGACAGCGTATAGCCATTGCACGTGCTTTGTATAAAAATGCACCTATTCTCATTTTGGATGAAGCCACGTCTGCATTGGATGCTGAGAGTGAGAAAATTGTTCAAAAAGCCATACAAAATCTGATGAAGAATCGTACGGTCATCATCATAGCTCATCGGTTAAGTACTATACAGGGTGCAGATGAAATCGTTGTTCTTGATCAAGGCAAGATTATAGAAAGAGGCACGCACGAACATCTAATAACACAACAGGGCGCCTACGCACACATGGTTGAACTGAATAAGTTTTAATTAAATGCTTAACGCAGAATATGCATATCCTGCGAGTCAAACTTGAGAAAAACAAAAAGCATCAATGTAAATCCCATCAATGAAGAGCCTCCATAACTCACCAAAGGTAACGGAATACCTACTGCCGGCGCTAATCCAATAGCCGTGCCGATATTCATAAAGAAGTGAAAAAAGAAAATACATGCCACGCAATAGCCATATACTTTGCTGAACATGGAACGTTGTCGTTCGGCCACCCAAATCATCCGCATAATAAAAGCCAAATATACCAATACTAAACCTGTACTGCCTATAAATCCCCATTCCTCTCCAACTGTTGAGAAGATAAAATCGGTGTGCTGTTTGGGTACATATTTAAGTTTGGTTAAGGATCCATTTAAAAATCCTTTACCTGCAATGCCACCCGATCCTATGGCCATCTTAGAGTTATTCACGTTCCAACCGCTTCCTTTCATATCTTTTTCCTTCCCGAGCAGTACCATAATACGTGTACGATGATGTTCTTTTAAAACATTATCATAAATCGGCTTAACACTAAGAGCAAAGCCCGTAAAAAACACCATCATTAAAAGCCAGATTTTCCAGCCGCCTATCAAATGCTTAGTAAAGAGGAAAGCGATAACACCAAGAATAGCAAGGCTTATCAGCACATAATAAATCGGGATCAGGATGGCAGAAAAAAAGATAATCACCGAGAGTAGGCCAATAATGAGAAAGAGCCAGTTTAATCCAAAGCGAAAGAATGCTAGAAAGAAAGACAAAAAGACCAAAGTCGTACCGGTATCATCTTCCAAAAGAATAAGTGCGGCCGGGATGATAACAAAAAGAATGGCCCACATACCATTTTTAGAAATATTAAATGAAAGACCGCCTATTTGAAACCGATTAGCCCGCGATAAACCGGGACTAAATGAAAATTTAGGGTCACTCATAATACGCCCAAGAATAAGTGCTGTCGCAAACTTGGCAAATTCTGAAGGTTGAAGTTTAATACTTGACGTAATGACAAACCATGATTTATTACCTGCTACTGTTTGACCAAACAATAAGACCAGTATGAGACTAAGTAAAACCGCACCGTAAATAATAAAACTCATGACATGATATAGCTTGGCATCAAATAAGAGCAGAAACACACCCATTCCTAAGCAAATACAGATCCAAATAAACTGTTTACCTTGCTCAACAGACATATCGAAAATAGATGCATGCTCTTCACTGTAAGAGGCCGAATAAATATTAATCCAACCAAAGAAAATCAGAAACAGATAGGCTAAGAACAGCCACCAATCTATATTTCCGATAATCTGTTGCTTCCTGCCTATCATTTTGAATCCATTAAATTACCTTGCAATATATGTTGTTCTAATGCCGGTCTTGTGATAGTGTCAGTCAGATATAATTCTATCATCAAGCTGGCAATAGGAGCAGCCCAGGTAGCACCAAAACCCGCATTTTCTACCAAAAGGCCAATGGCAATTTTCGGGTTCTCACGTGGCGCATAAGCCATAAATACAGAGTGGTCCTTACCATGAGGATTCTGAGCCGTACCTGTTTTTCCACAAATAACAATATTATTCATCTTGCCTATTAAAGCCGTACCGCCGGGTAAATTTACAGCCCCATACATACCCTCGATTACCACATCAAAAAAAGGATCATCAATCCCTGTTTCATAGCGTACAAACTGCCCATCTGCAAGCAAATCTACATCATTCACTTTTTTACCAACATGTGGTGTAATATAATAACCACGGTTGGCCACTATACATGCCAAATTAGCAATCTGTAAAGCATTCGCCTGTAACTCTCCTTGACCTATACCTAGAGAAATAACCGTTAAACCACGCCATCCGCCCTTTCCGTATTGTTTATCATAAAAATCGGAAGAAGGTACATTCCCTTTCTTAATATTGGGAATATCAGACCCTTCAAAGTTTTGCCCAAATCCAAATTTAAGGCAATAGTTCCGCCAAACATCATACCCTTCTTTGGCAGTTTTATATTTCTTCACGATATCATTAAATACAGCACAATAATATGCATTACATGATGTTTGTATCGAGTATCGCAGATCAGCATTCGGGTGGCTATGACAGCCCACACGATGCGCTGCACTGATGCGAAATCCGCCACCACAAGGATGAATGGTATTAGGGAATAAGACTTTTTCCTGTTGACCCACCAAAGCCTCCATCACTTTAAATGTAGAACCGGGCGGATAACCATCCATGATAGCCCTATTATAAAGCGGTTTATTTTTATCAAATAATAATTCCGGATAGTATTTTCTCTTATTACGCCCCACCATTTGATTAGGGTCATAACTTGGAGCCGAGACCATAGCCAGCAACTCGCCTGTCTGGGGCTCAATAGCCACTATAGCTCCTTTTTTATTATGCATTAGCAACTCCCCGTATACTTGCAGTTTCATATCTAAAGTGGTTGTTAGATTAGCCCCTTGTACGGATGCCGTATCGTACAACCCATCCATAAACCGCCCCTTCTCATTATTATGCACATCAACAAAAACCTTCTTCACCCCTTTGATACCGCGCAGCACTTCTTCATACGATTTCTCTATCCCACTTAACCCAATATAATCGCCCGATTTGTAATACGGATTCTTCCTAATAACTGATGTATCAGCCTCTCCAACATAACCAAGTATATGGGCTGCAATGGGCTGAGGATATTTTCTCAATGCCTTTTTCTCCAGAAAATAACCCGGGTATTTATACATCTTCTCCTGCAAGCTAGAGAAGTAATCTTTCCCTAAGTCTTTGGCTATAGGCACCGGCAGGGACTTGCTCAGTTTCTTTTCTTTAATCTTAATCCATACCTGAGAGGTGAGTTTCTCAAACTCTTTTATATCCATATCAATCAATGCACATAGCTCCAATGTATCAATAGGCTTTGCTTCAGATGGTATCATAAGCAAATCATAAGCATACTCGTTTGATACTAGAAGATTCCCTTTTCTGTCGAGAATATTGCCTCTGGCAGGATATTTTACCACACGACGTATGGCATAAATATCCGCATACTGCTTATAGGCATTCTCGGTAACCTGAAGCAAAAACAGTTTAACAATAAAGCTGAATGCAACTATACCGAAAATGAGAAAGTAAACATAGCGGATGCCTAATCCTTTTTCCATTAAATCCGTTTCTTCTTATAAAACAGTAAGCCGATGATATAAATCAACAAAACTGAGAATACTGCACTTAATACTGTTTTAAACAAAGTTATCCAAATGCTGTCTATTTTAAAAATTTCGAGCATAAACCAGGCAAAATGATGAATATATACTAAGATGAAAGTGAAGAAAAGAAAACGTGATGTACCCATGGTATAAATTCCCGGATGAATATTATTATCATAATCCTCTGCAGAAAGAAAAGCAGGGATAATAAGAATACGAACAAATGCTGCTAACGTTGTACTGGCCGCATGTATGCCTCCTGTGTGAAAAATAATATCAAAAACGAATCCGGTCAAAAAGGCGAGTAATAGCAACTGATATTTGGGTGTACGTATCGGTAGTTGAATGATGAAAAACAAGTAAATGGAAGGTGTAAGCAAATACGTTATTTCCATTCGGCTGACAATAAATATCTCTATCAGTGCAATAGCAAAGAACAGCAAAAGTTGTTTTATGATTAAGCTATTCATCAAGGAATCGGCTTACGATTTTCTAATGCTTTTTGTTCCTCACTATATAGATAATTTACCACATATACATAACGCAACGCAGTAAATCGGGTAAACAATTTGGTTCGAATAATATAATAACCATCATCCGGATTGATTGTGTAACTCTCAATTGTGCCTACAGGTATACCTTCGGGAAAGATTGTTGAATGGATAGATGTTTCAATCGTATCACCTTGTTCTATCTCAACATGTGTAGGAATATACATGAGGTTGGAATAAAACGGTGACTTCCCATCCCACTCCAAAGAGCCAAAATCCTTGGTCTTCCGTAATTGAACAGAAACCGGCAATTCAATATGTAAAACCGATAAACAAAGTGCAAAATTATCGGACACATCAACAACCACACCTGCAATACCATTTGGTGAGATAATGCCCATATCAGGCTTAACACCCTGCTGTGCACCCGCATCAATGATAAAATAATTTTTTGTCTGGCGTGTGGTGTTATTAACTACTTTGCAAGAAAGAAATTGATAGGCTTGCAGAGGTGTTGAGAGCTTAGATTTATTATCATAGAACCGATATTTGCTGCTTGCTACTTCAGCTCTTAGACGGGCATTTTCTTCTGCAAGCAGTTTATTCTCTTCTCGGAGCATAAAATAATCCGCTGTTTCGGTATAAAGGCCCAATGTGCGATCAATCAACTCAGCTGTTGCATTATTAAATACGGCCTGATGATAAATATTACGCCGATAAATTAATACAAATGCAATGATTTCCAGTATCAGAAAAAAACCAACAAAACCAAACCTTTGCAGCAGTTGTGTCAGTTTTTGCATGTAGTATTATGGCGTTTATTTGATTAAGAATGAGAATCTATCTATATTCTTTAATGCAATACCCGTACCACGAGCAACAGCTCTCAGCGGATCTTCAGCCACATGCACCGGCAGTTTGGTTTTGGCGCTAATACGTTTATCTAATCCGCGTAATAAAGCTCCGCCGCCGGCTAAATAAATACCCGTGCGATAAATATCTGCCGCAAGTTCAGGTGGTGTCATTTCCAATGCACTAAGAATAGCTGCCTCTACCTTTGTCAAGGTTTTATCAAAAGCATACGCAATCTCCTGATATGAAACCATTATCTCTTTTGGAATACCGGTCATTAAATCTCTTCCGTGCACGGCAAAATCAGGGGGTGGGTTATCTAAATCCTGAATAGCAGAGCCTACTTCAATTTTAACACGCTCTGCCGTACGTTCACCAATGGTGATATTATGCTGACGTCGCATATAATCTTCAATATCATGTGTCAAATCATCACCTGCCACACGAATTGATTTATCACAAACAATCCCACCCAAAGCTATAACAGCAATTTCAGACGAACCACCGCCAATATCAATAATCATATTTCCCTGCGGCTCCTCTACATCAATACCTATACCAATAGCCGCTGCCATAGGTTCGTGAATCATATACACTTCTTTACCGCCTGCATGTTCTGCCGAGTCTTTTACCGCACGTTTTTCTACCTCGGTGATACCTGAAGGAATACAAATGACCATTTTCAGAGACGGTTTGATAAGAGAACGCTTAGGATGTATCATCTTAATCATACCGCGTATCATCTCCTCTGCCGCATAGAAGTCAGCAATAACACCGTCTTTAAGCGGGCGAATGGTTTCTATATCGGAGTGTGTTTTGCCATGCATTTTAAGGGCTGCTTTACCTATGGCTATTACCTTTCCTGTTTTGCGATCAACGGCAACAATAGAAGGCTCATCAACTACGACCTTGTCGTTATGGATAATCAGCGTATTTGCCGTGCCTAAATCAATGGCTATCTCCTGTGTTAAAAAATCAAATAAGGCCAATGTAATTG
>JAIXKU010000095.1 GCA_026936045.1 Flavobacteriales bacterium | reverse complement strand
ATTTCTTACCGGCTTTTGGTGGAGATTATCTTGGTCAGATGGTGAAAGATGTGTCGGCGCATGAATTCTTTCATATCGTTACACCACTGACATTTCATTCGGAGGAGATTCATTATTTCGATTATAACAATCCTAAAATGTCTAAGCATCTTTGGTTGTATGAAGGTGTAACGGAATACTCTGCTCATCTTGTTCAGGTGCGTCAGGGATTGATATCGCTCGATGATTTCTTAACTGAAATGAATGATAAGATAAACAGCGCTAAGAACTTTAATGACACCCTGCCCTTTACGTTGTTAAGTCAGGCATGTCTTACAACCTATAAGACACAATATCTTAATGTTTATCAGAAAGGTGCTTTGATAGGTATGTGTTTGGATTTAACTCTGCTTCATTTATCTAATGGAGAGATGGACTTGCCTAAATTACTGAATAAACTCTCTAAAGAATACGGCGCCAATAAGCCGTTTAAGGATGATGAGTTATTTGAAATCATGGCGAAGAACTCTTATCCTGCAGTCTTGGATTTTTTGAATAACTACGTGGGTGGATCTAAACCATTACCTTTTGAACAGGTGTTTAGTTATGCCGGTGTTGAATTTAGCAAAGGCGGCATGGTTGATATTACGGATTTTGGCTTTGATTTTGAACAAGCAGGTTATGATGAGAAAACGGATAAGTTTTATATTATCAGCGATGCCGATATATCACCTGTCGGGAAGGCGATGGGTTTAAAAGCCGGAGATATCATTCAAAAAATAAAAGATAAAGAATTAAAAATGGAAACAGTTTATGAGATTCTTCTTGATTTATATCAAAATACCAAACCGGCTGATCCATTGTCTTATGAAGTAGCCCGCCCGCTTAAAAACAATAAGACAAAAAAAATAGTACTGAAAGGGCGTGTCGGCACTAAAGCCATGTCGGTAGAAGGTGGGTTGAGCTTGATTGAGAATCCTACCGATTCGCAGCGAAAAATAATGAAAGCCTGGACCAATCAGTAACCTTTTAGAGACTGAAGATTGATTATAATTTTGTAGCAACAACGCAAGGCGCTTTGAATGCATCCATCTTACCGTTGGGATTTACCATCTCAAACCAAATGACGTGAATGCCTGTTCTTGCTTTATTTCCTTGATAATCAATGCCATCCCATGCAAAATACCCTTCTGTGCCGATAAGCTGATTATTAGCCAGCGTTTGAACATATTTGCCCGAAGCATCATAGATTTTAACGGTGGCCGTATATCCTGGTTCTGAAAGATGATATTGAATAAATAATACATCATCCCAGCCATCTTGATCGGGAGAAAAAACCTCAGGCCAGATGGTAAATTTTTCAGCGATAGAAGCTATCTCCGCAAATTGCGAGTTTTGATAGCCCGGTGTGCCAAACCCGACAGTCTCTGCCGCCGAATGCCAGTTCGATTTATCTTGTGATGAAGCATGTGGATTCACACGCTCCAACGACACACCTTTTTTATTATTCAGTAATGCAAAATGCCAACTTTCATCATAATTAACCCAATCAATGCTTTCTTGTGATATGTTAGATAAAGTCACCGTTCCGTCTATGTTGTTGTAGGATGGCAGCGTTTTCAAATCAATGAATGCATCCCTTTCTTCCGTATGATAATAGGTTAAAACAGTCTGCATATCAGTAGAAAGAAGCCGGTACGAATGCGGCACTATTAACATAGGCTCTACGCTGATTGGTACTTGATTGGATATGAATCCGGTTATGGTATCTCCCGATCCAAGATAAAGCTCTTTCAAATCAATAAACCGATGAGTTCTGTTATAAATTTCGATATAATCAATGGCGTTGGCTGGCGGATTAAAAAGAATTTCATTAATGATTATGTCAAGCGGCTCAACCGGCTTCGGTAATGCGAAAATACAACTGTCTTCTTTCAGGCTGTTTCCGGCGCAATCCGTCACACTGCTTATCACAGTCATTGTGTAAATACTATCAGATGACAAGGGAACAGGCAAGACTAATTTTAATTTGTTAAGTGCCGGTTCAATAATCCAAAGCTTTAGAGGATTACCTATGTTGCCGGAAATATGAATAGATTCGGTCGTAGGGGCATACATGATATTTTTTCGCAGATAAAGAACTAAGGTGTCGGGGCTGATGATACCCACGGCATATATATCCGGCCTAAGACTATCAGTTAGTATCTGATTTACGGAATTTGTAAAACCGGGTGTGCCACCTTTTATATGATTGGATGCTTGCCAGTTTGAGTTGTCTAAACAGGGTTTGGATGGGTCAATCTGTTCTAAAGACCACCCGCCATTAGCCTTCGCTGCATTTCGATACCACTTGTCTGTATAAGTGATGCTATGCAATAAGAATCCGTTCTTATCCCGCAGTGTTATGGTTGCTTCTGTATTGGTTAATGAGGGAAAAGGAGACATGCCGACAACAGGTACGCCGTTAAATTCACCTTCCCAGCTTTCTTTTACCAGCACAATAAAACTATCAGGTAGTATGGTTATATCGGGTATGACATACATTGAATTATTAACCTGTATCTGATACTTCTTCAGACGAACCGGAAAGTTTTGTCTGTTATAAAGCTCGATATATTCGGTCAGAGGCAAGCCGACAGGTGGGCTTTCATCTACCATCATTTCGTTTAAGACAATATCATATAGTGCTGGCTGATAAAACATAAAGTCTTTGTTGATATTTATACCTGTTAGTGTACCCACACAATCACTGATGCCGGCATAGCATGTGAGTGTATAGGTTGTATTGGCATTGAGCGGAGAGGAAAGAATTAGCTTCATCTCGGAAGCGCTGACAGCTTTAACCGCTAAGGGTGTGCCGATAGTACCTGAAATATAAAAAGAGGAGGGGAGAAGGGCTGTTGTGTCAATGTCTTTATTGAATCCGATAAAGATGGTATCAGATGAATACGCATCTATTTCTACGATATCCAGACTAATGGGTAGGTTGGAAAATATACTGTTTATTTCTCCAGGCGTGCCGCCATTGCTATTCAGCGTGCCTGCCCAATTACACATGCCACCACATAGCTCTTTGGCGTTTATCTTTTCTAATGCGTAACCACCATCATCTATATTAGGGTTGTGATACCATTGCAAATTAAATCGCACCTCATCCATCAGGTTATTGGCGGCATCTTCTAATTTGATATGTGCGCCGCTATTCGTGATAGAAGGAAACGAACTGATGCCTAATATCGCATGAGGATAAAATTCCGTAATGGCGTTGCTATGCGCTAAAATAAGATAAGCGCCGGGCATCAGTGTATAGTTTGTAAGTGTTTTTGTTGTCGTGTTGACGGTGTATTGCCAACCTTGAAGTTGAATCGGAAGATTGGTTGTATTGAGAATCTCTACATATTCATATTCGGGTAGATTGACGGGAGGGCTGGGATCGGCCATGATTTCATTAATCACAACATCGCCTCTGACAGGTAGGTAATCAGCAAAGAGCAGAACGGTATCTTGCATCATGTTTAACTGATAGTCCGTTATCTGATGTACTGAAAGATTGTATGGCAGAGCGTATGAAATGGCCGTGCTTAAAATGAGATCGAGTTTCTTCTGATCAGCGCCATTTATACTGGCACTTAATGGCTGACCGATACCACCGGAGATAAAATACTGACCGGTATTCTCAGCAGAAGCGGGTAATGGCGGTTCGTTAAATGTGATTTGTAATGTCGTATTATTGATGAGCGTCAGGTTCGTAATATATGGCCCCATGCCGTCATTGAAGGCGTTGCCGCTGACTTGAAAATCATCAAATAGAAACTTATCGGATCGCGTAGAGGTGTATGTACAACTTATACCGGAAAACAAGGATTGAAGATGTGTGTTATCCGTGGTAGTGCCATAAGGAAGATAATTGGCGTTGCCGGACGTGTCGGCTGCCAAGCTCCAGACACCGGAGCTGTTTCGGGTAACACGCACTCTCACGTTAACACTTGCGGTATTGAGCACTCCGTTCGGGCCGTCAATTATTTTTACCAAACTATTGCCTGTTTGTTTATATAAGCAGATGTCGTCATCGGTGCTGCCTACCTGAACGAAATATCCATTGACCGAACCTAATAGATTGGATTGGTCGGCAGTAAGATATAAACGTGCATAGTTGCTGCTTGATGGATTGAAGCCCATCATTACTAAACATTCCCATGATGCATCATCAATAGATTGTGAACTTGTGTAGAGGTAAGCCTGATCGTTGACAGGCGGCGCATTCAGCCATAATGTGTAAGCGGCGTTTACTTCAAATTTATCTGTTTGGCCATTCCAGGTCGGATTATTGGCGAAATCGCCGTCAGAAAAAGAATCCGTAAACTGCGCCCGGATTGCTAAAAAAGGGAATAAGCATGCGATGAAAAATAAAATCTTCTTAAGCATGGCAGGTTGATTTATGTAAGTAAATATATGTAATTTTGATTTTCTAATCAGAAATTTTATTGCATTTTTATGAATGTTGCGGTTGTCGGATGTACCGGTTTAGTTGGTTCAGTTATGCTGAAGGTATTGGACGAGCGAAAGTTTCCCGTATCGAATCTCATACCTGTAGCATCTGAAAAGACGAAGGGGCGATCGGTGCTTTTCTCGGGGAAATCGTATCCTATCGTTACGACAACAGACGCTTTAAATGCCGATATGGATTTAGCCTTGTTTTCTGCCGGTAGCCAGGTGTCAAAAGACTGGGCGCCCGTTTTCGCTAAGAAGGGTACGGTAGTGATTGATAATTCCTCATGTTGGCGTATGGACTCCTCTGTGCCTCTGATAGTGCCTGAAGTGAATGCCGATCAATTATCATCCTCTGATAAGATTATTGCCAATCCCAATTGCTCTACTATTCAAATGGTGATGGCATTAAAGCCTCTGCATGATTTGTATAAAATAAAACGAGTGGTTGTTTCTACTTATCAATCTGTGACCGGTACAGGAGTTAAAGCGGTTAATCAGTTGATGAATGAGCGCAAAGGCATTGCCGGAGACATGGCGTATCGGTATCCGATTGACCTAAATGTTATTCCGCAGATTGATGTTTTTATGCCTAATGACTATACGAAAGAGGAGATGAAGATGGTGAATGAGACAAGAAAAATTCTTGCCGAGCCCCATTTGGCGATAACGGCAACAACCGTTCGTATTCCCGTAATGGGCGGACATTCAGAATCTGTGAATATTGAATTTTATGCAGAACCTGATATCAAGGAAATCAGAACGGTCTTATCTAAAGCGCCCGGCGTGATGGTGCTTGATAATCCATCAGAACAGCTATATCCCATGCCGTTGGTGCATGCACAGGACAGAGATCAGGTATTTGTCGGTCGTATTCGTATGGATGAATCACAGCCCAATACCGTCAATCTTTGGGTTGTGTCGGATAATCTTCGAAAAGGCGCAGCAACCAATGCGGTACAGATTGCCGAATATCTATTAAAAAAAGGCTTACTTCCCGCTTAGTTTAGCCAATAGTTCATATTCTCGAGCATCGGTTATAAGCGCCGAAACAAACTCGCCTGGTTTTAAAACGTCTGCACTCTCTAACCAAATCTCCTGATCCACTTCGGGCGAATCATATTCCGTACGGCAGATATAATGATCCTGTTCTTTTCTGTCAACAATCACTTTAAAGGTTTTCCCTATCTTGGTTTGGTTCTGCTCTACTGAGATTAGCTGTTGGAGCAGCATAATACGTGCTACGCGTTCTTGTTTGACTTCCTGTGGTACATCGTCGTTTAATTGATAAGCAGCTGTATCTTCTTCATGTGAATAGGCAAAAACACCCAAGCGGTCAAAACGGATATCAGACACAAACCGGCATAATTCCTCAAATTGGGCATCTGTTTCACCGGGATAGCCGGAAATTAATGTTGTGCGTATGGCTATATCCGGTACATGCTTACGAATCTTCTCAATCAGCGCATAGGTTTTTTCTTTGGTCGTTCCTCTGCGCATGGATTGTAAGATGGGATTAGAGATATGCTGCAATGGTATATCGAGATAATTACAGATCTTCGGATTTTCGGCTATAATATCCAGAATATCTTCCGGGAAACCGTGAGGAAACGCATAATGGATACGTATCCATTCAATACCCTGAATATCGGATAAGGCATTAAGTAAATCAGCCAGGCGGCGTTTCTGATACAAATCCAAGCCGTAATAGGTGGTGTCTTGTGCTATCAGGAGTAATTCTTTTGTCCCTTGCTTTGCCAGATTCTCCGTTTGTTTAACCAATTGTTCAATCGGTACCGATAGATGTTTGCCGCGCATGAGCGGTATGGCGCAGAATGAACAGGGCCTGTCGCAGCCTTCCGATATTTTTAAATAGGCATAATGAGAGGGTGTGCTTAATAACCGCTCGCCGAGTAACTCTTGTTTATAATCGGCACGAAGGGCTTTTAATAAGTTGGAAAGTTCGCGTGTGCCGAAAAAAGCATCTACCTCCGGTATTTCTTTTTGTAGTTCGCTGCGGTATCGCTCGCTAAGACAACCGGCTACATAAAGTTTGTCTATATCTCCGGCTGATTTTAATTCGGCAAAATTCAGAATGGTATCTATGCTTTCCTGTTTGGCAGATTCGATAAAGCCGCAGGTGTTTATGACAACGATATTAAAACTATCATCTTTTTGTTCATGTGTCGCCTCAATATGATTGGCTCTTAGCTGGCCTACCAAGACCTCGCTGTCATAAAGATTCTTTGAGCAACCTAAGGTTACAACATTGACTTTATTTTTCTTGGTTGAGCGTACCTTCATCTCTTATCCAATAGCCGTTTATTGCCCAAACAAAGATTCGACAAACTGCTTTTTATTGAAATCCTGTAGGTCTTCCATTCTTTCCCCTACGCCGATATAATGTACGGGTATCTTAAACTGATCGGAGATCCCGATAACCACGCCACCTTTAGCCGTACCATCGAGTTTGGTAATCGCTAAGGCCGTAACTTCAGTAGCTGCCGTGAATTGTTTGGCCTGTTCAAAGGCATTTTGACCGGTAGAGCCGTCCAAAACCAACAAAACTTCATGTGGTGCATCTGAAATAACCTTTTTCATAACCTGCTTAATCTTACTCAATTCATTCATCAGGTTAATTTTGTTATGCAAACGTCCGGCGGTATCAATCAAAACGACATCAGCACCTTTTGCCACGGCTGAATTTAAGGTGTCAAAAGCCACAGAGGCCGGATCGGCTTGCATACCTTTCTCCACAATGGGTACGTCAACACGCCTGGCCCATATTTTTAGTTGGTCAACAGCAGCGGCTCTAAATGTATCGGCTGCGCCAAGCATCACCGACTTGCCTTCCTGCTTAAAGCGATACGCCAGTTTGCCTATGGTGGTTGTTTTGCCTACACCATTCACGCCCACAACCATAATCACATAAGGTTTGCTTTTTTCTTCTGTCTTGGCGACAGGTTGTGTGTTTTCTTCAAGTAAGGCTGTAATTTCTTCTTTGAGAATCTTATCCAGCTCGTCTGTAGATACATATTTGTCACGTGCCACACGCTTTTCAATACGTCCAATAACGGCGATGGTAGTTTGCACGCCCACATCGCTGCTAATCAGTATTTCTTCCAGCTCATCGAGTACGTCGGCGTCCACACTTGAACGGCCGGCAACCGCCCTGCGGAGCTTACCCAAAAATGACTCTTTGGATTTGGCTAAGCCCTGATCCAAGGCTTGTTTTTTCTCTTTACTGAATAATTTGAATAAAGCCATAATAAAAAAAGCTTCTTTAAAAAAGAAGCTTCAAAAAAAAATACGGTTAGACACTTCTATTTAGATGCGAAGAAATCTTTAATCTGTTCCTTGTGTACCACATCTTCTTTAAACTGATAGGCACCGGTTTTTTCAGAGCGTACCATCTTAATCACCTTGGTGAAGTCTTTTCCGGTGCCGGTACGTAATGTTGCTACTACTTTCTTTGCCATGGCTTATCTTATTTAATTTCTTTATGAACGGTTACTTTCTTCAGAATGGGATTGAATTTTTTTAATTCAATACGCTCAGTGGTGTTTTTCTTATTCTTGGTAGTGATATAACGAGAGGTGCCGGGCATACCACTATTTTTATGCTCGGTGCACTCTAAAATCACTTGAACACGGTTTCCTTTCTTTGCCATTGTTATCTATTTTTAAAAACAGGATTGCAAAAGTAAGTAAGTTTTTGCAATTCTACAATATTTATTCTAAAAAAGTGCCCGGAACAGGAGTCGAACCTGCACAGCTTGCGCCACACGCCTCTGAAACGTGCGTGTCTACCAATTTCACCATCCGGGCATTCCTTCTTATTAAAGGTTGCAAAGGTAAGAGATTGGCATCCAAAATGCAAAAACGAGCCCTATTTGTTTACTTTTGCTCCAATTTTTTATCTCTTAGCTGGATGATGCCGGACTTACATAGTATTTGGCTGCTTTTGGCAGGCTTGGGTTTATTCCTTTTTGGCGTTTCTACCATGGAGGAGTCGCTACGCATTCTGATTAGCCGGCCTTTTAAGAAAATTCTATACCGCTTTACAAGAAATGCATTTTCCTCCGTGATGACAGGCGTCAGTATTACGGCTTTATTGCAAAGCAGTACGATGGTCATTTTGTTGGTTATGTCTTTCGCCGGCGCTGGTATTATCGGCTTAGAAAACGGTATTGGTATTATTCTTGGCGCCAATCTGGGTACGACCTCCACCGGTTGGATCATGACCGTTTTGGGCTTTAATCTCAATATCACTCAGTTTGTTCTCCCATTAATGGGCGTAAGCGGATTGGTGTATGTCTTTATCCGACAAGAGAAGATTAAACAATTGTTTCGCTTTTTACTGGGCTTTAGCCTGCTCTTACTAGGCTTGGGATATATGAAAGACAGTTTTTCTTTTATTGCCGAAACTTATGATTTGAGCTTGTTAGTGAATCGTTCGCTCGTCTTGTTTTTCTTGTTTGGGCTGGCTCTTACATCCGTTATTCAATCCATCACAGCAGCCATGATGATTTACTTGTCTTCGCTCGCGGCGGGCATGATAGATTTTCATCAGGCGATGTATTTGATTTTGGGCAGCTCTTTGGGCATGTCTATGGTTGGAATTATTGGTTCGTTGAAGGGTAATGTGATAAAAAAACGATTGGCGTTAGCTCAGTTTATTTATAACCTTTTTATTATTTCATTGACATTACTCCTTGTGCGTTATTATAAAGTTTTGATAATACATTATTTACACATTGCCGATCCTTTGATTGCCATTGTGGCTTTTCACTCGATGTTTAACTTATCGGGTATTTTGGTTGCGGCGCCTTTCCTGAAACAATTTACGCGATTAATAATACGGCTGATACCGGATCAATCACAACAACAATCGGTGTATATCTTACATGTAAATCCGAAAGAAACACTTTCTTCCGTACAGGCATTGAACAAAGAAGTATTATGCTTCTTAGATGACAGCCTGGCTATGAACAGACGATTATTGCATGTTGATCAGGCGCATGCTTCTTATATTGAAGATTATACACGTTTAAAGGCCTACGAATCGGAAATCACGATTTTTTATAAGAAACTTTTTTCATCGGAGATGTTAGAGCTCGAGGTAGAGCGGGTTAATTTATTGATATCGGTGGTACGGAATGCTACATTATCTGTTAAGGATATTAAAGATATAAGGCATAATATTGATGAGTTGGCCAATAGTGGAAATGATGTAAAATATAAATTCTTTAAAGACATTCAGACGCTGCAAACTCCATTTTATAATCGAATAAAAGCCTGTTTGGATAATACCGTTTTTCTCACAGATATGGAGCTGATTGAGTTAAAGAACATGTTAAAAGGTATTTATATGCAGGGCAATAATATGATATCCTCTGAAAAGGAAAATCGCTTTCTGGATTTGCCGACGCTTTCCAATTTATTTTGGAATATCAATAACTCAAACGAGTCCATGTTGCGTTCTCTAACCTTACTTTGGTCTTATATCAAAGAAACGGACAAGTAGTTTGTCGTTGAGATTCTGATTGTTAAAAGAAAGAATAAAACGGCCATGTATATAGCCTGCATTTAGGATGCTTAAAATGGAAAATTTTATGTAGGTTTGGGAAAAATAATTTATCATGTATCCAGATGAAATCGTTATCCCGTGTAGGGAACAGTTGGTAAGCGCCGGGTTTCGTTCGCTCACCACTGCAGAAGAAGTGGACAGTTTGTTGAAAGGAAGCAGCGAGTCTGTTTTATTGGTTGTAAATTCTGTTTGTGGGTGTGCGGCGCGTGGTGCCAGACCGGGTGTGGTAAAATCGCTTCAGCATCCTAAAAAGCCTGCGATATTGGCAACTGTTTTCGCCGGAGTGGATTATGAAGCGGTGGCTAAAGCACGCGAATACACCGCACCATACCCATCATCTTCGCCATCTATTGCCTTATTCAAAAACGGAAAGTTGGTTCATTTCATTGAGCGCTACCAAATAGAAGGCGCATCAGATGAGGCGTTGGCTAATCATCTGAAAAGTCTTTATGATGAACTTCTTTGATAAATAAGAGGAGTCTTCAAGGTTTGAACGCGCTCTTTATTCTGAAAAGAGAGAATGTGTTTTAGATGAATCTTTTTGTATCGTCATGCCACGTTGGTATTGAAAGTGTTTTCTTATAAAATGATTTTTTAATTACATCGCCCACGATTTTAATCGTGGGCGATGATTTGCCGATTACCTATTTCGTTTCAGGCACTTTCACATCAGGTTGAGGCCCTTCGTTACCTACGCTTATCGCATCCTCAGGCATAGGGTTAGCGCAAGCCCATCCTTTCGGATAAACAGGCTGTGCCCCTAACATGCGATTCTTAACGTTGGGTAAGGCTTCTCCTCCCATCTTACGATCAGTAGTGATCGGTTCAGCGTCTTTCTTGCCATTTATTTTATTGCCTACCATTCGCTTGAAAGAGGTAAAATACGATTCCCATAAAGAGCCGGAATGTAATTCGTTTAATAAATTATCGAACGAATGATTCATGTCCTTACGCCATGTTTTGTCGAAATGCACCGCTTTGTCTGCCCAGTTATGGCAATAGCGACATTCTTCACAATCTAATTCTTCGCAACCTAATTTCTCAAATCGTTCTAAGAAACCGTCCAATTTGCGATTATCAATATATACCGGGTTATCTCCTTCGCGCGGATACAGCATGGAGGCCAGCTTGCCGTATTTCACAATCTCAGGAAACTTGGTCAGATTAACCTGTGTGGGTTTGAAAAAATACTTGGCCATTCTCTTTACGGAAAAGAAATCTTTCTCTTGTTTGGTTTTGAAAGAGGATGCCGGATAGGCATAGTTTTGCACGATGTCTAATAAGTTGCCGTCGTAACGTTGGTTATTGTATGCCCTGACGCGCATGGCCAAAATATCGGTTGGCGTGTTGCGCTCTACAATTTTAAAATTGCTATATCCCATATCAATATAATAATGCAAATCTTCTGGTCGTATCCAGTTCGCACGGATATAGTTTACCGGTTCTTCCAAACGATAAGCATTACAATACACAGAACAATAATCCAACGGAAAGTTTTGTTTGCCGCGGCGCGATGCATTGGATAATAATACTGCGTGATTAGAAGCTATGGCACAGTCCTGACGGCACCAGTTGTTTACAATCAGAGATAAATCAATTTTTACGGCATCGCGCATGGCTTGCAGAATCTTAAACTCACGGTGAATAGTTGTTTCCGAAATCACCACACAGTCAGCACCGTTGTCTTCCCAAAATCGTACTTTTCGGGCATTATCTGTTTCGCGA
>JAIXKU010000183.1:10051-11802 GCA_026936045.1 Flavobacteriales bacterium | reverse complement strand
GCATACAGCTGAAGAGACGCTGCCCAGGAAGCGAATACTCTGCTTTGAAACGGTTCTATCAATGAAACAAAGCAGCACGTATTCGCAAAAAATCGTCAATCGGAGGAAGCGAATGAGCATATTCCGGTGGCTTCGCACATCAGGCTTCTTCGCTTCCAAAACAATCAAGCAAACGGAACTTCTGCAGCTGGAACCGGTTTGCTTGGGAACGGTTCCAACGGCTGTGAAGCGGGAAACTCCCATTTCACTGTGCCAAGGACGGATTCACTGACGAAAGTTCCGTCAGCTTTCTTGGCACGACTCCAACCAAATGGAGTCATGTCAATATCCTTGGCAATCCAAATCTCGGCTCTTGCGAATTTGCCGAGTTGCGGATCGTTAAGCAGTTCCTCGCTGATTGGAACGCTCAACGGATCGAACGCACGAATAACCGGTTCTTCTTTCCGGCTGGTCGTGCGGTACAATCTAATTGTTGCACACATTTTCGTTACCTCCACGTAACTATTTCGCAAGCGGAAACAAAACTGCTTACGATACAAATTTTAGAATTCGGGGAGAAATTGGCAAAACAGCTGCTTTGCTTGTCAATTTCAATTAAAACAGAAACTGCTTTGCTTTACCAATATTTAAAACAAAATGGAGCGAAGCAAGCAAAGCCTGCTCCGCTCTAACAACGCTGCGCATATAATACAAAGACAGTGCCGCAGCAAAAGCACTGTCCAGGTCTCCCGGCTTTCTAATATGCGACGGCGCCCCGGGAGCGGCTCCAAATTATTCTATTGTAACAGTTTCTTTATGGCAATCTCACGATTACCATAACTGTTACTTTGCCAACACCGATGACTCTCAATATCGTAGGCTTTTACGTATACTAATTCTCCATTTTGGATATCAAATCCAAGCTGAAGCCAGTGCGTACCATAACCAAGCTGACAAAACCAAGCTTGATTAAATAGAAAACAAGCGAAATAAGGAAAGAACATTCCCTCATGTGCGCTTGCATCAGTATGCGGATATTCGCCAATATCAAATGGTCTATAACTCCAACCATCTTCATAATATTGAACTTTACCATTAAACAATCCAAACTGTTCGATTGCTTCAACTAGATCTCTAGCTGAACCGAATTGACGAACAAGACGTAACAATTTCTCAACTATTACGTCTTTTACATTATCGATTGCTTTCATTTTTACCTCCACGGTACAATATTTCAGAATTCGGGGAGAAATTGACAAAACATTTACTGCTTCGGTAGACTATTTTACTTCAAAGCGAAGGAAAAGACGAAGAAGCCTATTGGGAAGCGATGCTCAAGCTACTTCTTCTTCTCTATAGCTCTATATCTATAGCAGAGACTTACTCGCTTCTCTCTAGTCTACCGCGAGAAGAAGTAGAGAGAACAGAGAAAGAAAGAGTATATACTACGTATATACTCCAAAGAAAGAGAAAGAGAGAAGAAGAGTCTCTCAGAGAGAAGACTACTATTCCAGTGGAGAAGAAGAGACTTATTCGCTTTCTCTAAGAAACAGTCTTCTCTATTTGAGAAGAATACGAATAAGCCTTCTCTCTCTCTACTTCTCTCAGAGAATAGACTACTTCTCCAGTCTTCTACTCCGAAAGAAGAATACTCTCTTCGAACAGTCGGAGAGCATAGAGAGTAGACTTCTTCGCTGGAATACTCTTCCATACGACTCCAGCGTTTCTTTTCTTTTTTTTTAAATACAAATGCTTTTTTTTTCTTTTCTTTG
>JAIXKU010000183.1:0-9951 GCA_026936045.1 Flavobacteriales bacterium | reverse complement strand
CCAGCGTTTCTTTTCTTTTTTTTTAAATACAAATGCTTTTTTTTTCTTTTCTTTGTAAGACGACTTAAAAAGCCCGCTTCATTTCGTTGTTTTCAATTGTAGCGAAAAAAGAGGCACTTCCTGAGCAATTGAAAGCGAAGTGGAGTATTCATACCAGTCGGGGTACGATTGTTCCCAGGAGATACCTTAAATCTCCGAAAAACATACTTCTCTCTCGGGGATGACATCTCTTTTCGAAGAAGTCGAAAAAGTATCCTTCTCTCCGGAGAGAGCAAGAGGCTTATTCGCTTCAATAAAAGAAATCTTCCAAAAACGAAAGAATAAGCCCCTCTGGAGCAAATGGAATCGAAATAGTGTATTCATACTGCTTCCACTCCGATTGTGCACGAGAGCTATCTCATTTTTCGTTTTTTGGCATATTCCACTGCTTCTTCGGAACGATTAAAAAAAAGAAGAGCAGGTGCGCCTCCCACGCACCCACTCTCTAAGAGGTTAACGACCTGGGAATTGTCGGGGTCAGCCGATACCAGCCAACCCCGACCTGTTACTAATCCCTAAAGCCTAGAAGTTAGCTTCAGGGATGGCTCTCCTCCGGTCTGGAAACGCCCAAAGGACGTTCCCGTGCACGGAGGGGTTCTCGGTGACCTGAACCCAGCCATACTGGGACAGATCAAGGTCAGCACTGACCCACGCTTCAAGGAAATGTATTCCTTCAGCGCGCATAGCTTCCACATCGATTGGCTTCGTGAGATCCCTGCTCTTTAGAACAGGTTTCTCAGAAGGGTCATTCGATGTATAGCAACGGATCGTAAAGCTAGCCATCTTGAACCTCCTTCAACGATTTCAGAATCCGGAAGCAATTGCTCAACCAGCGATGCCAACGCAGGTCAACCGCATTTGCAAAAGCGATCCGCGTTCGACCTGGGTATGCTCTTGGTTATTTCATCTTCTCAAAGTGTGGAATATGTTTTGAGAATCCGATCAACTTCTTTCCGAATCTCCCGAAGCGTATCCACAAGGAACTTATTCGCCCTTTCCTAAAAATTTTTCTTGACAAATTCCCGAATTCAATTAACTTATGAATCATGATTATGGAACGACGTGTCTCACACCGCCACCTTTTCGGTGGTCAGACTATTACCTGGCAAGCTTTTGACGAAGAAGAAGCGAAAAAGCGTGGGATTTCCTATTCCTACTGGAAGGATATCCACTATTCCCAGGAAACTGCAGAGAAAGTGCCCTTTTTTGTCCTTTCCGATGACGGAATCGTGGTTCCCATCTACTCCATTTCCTTCATTCGCTCCGGAATCGTCCTCAGAAGCGCTTTTGGAGAGTTTCATCTCCCCAATAGTGGGTCTCGGTACTATCATGACCGAGCAAAAATGCTCGTTCTTACCGAAAATCGCTCTCAAACCGAGGATTATATCAATTATAAGTCCACTCCTGGGGCACTTTTACGGGGAGCAGTAGTAAGAATGGCGGCAAATGGTCTCGATGTGGGAGAAATTGTCAAAATTTTGTGCGTTTCTCCGAAAAGTCAGCGAGCGACAAAGATAAAACAGTTCTATAAAAGCGAGGAGTGTACCAGAATGGTAAGAGAAGAAGTCAGAAAAATACTAGAAAACTGTGGAGTTACCGAAGAAGCGGTAGTAAAAATGCTTCTGGAGGCAAGAGAAGTTGCATTGGAGAAGAAAGATGCTGCCAATATGCTTCGGGCTGCAGAAAACTTTGTGGATATGTATGGAATGAAGGAGAAAGATCGACAAATTGACACTCGAACTTTCGAAGTGGAGTCCGAAGTGGAAGACCTAAAGAAGCTGGAGAAAGTCTCCGATCGTCTTAAACTTACTCAAAAGGAGGAGAAAGATGCCCAGACCAACTAAAGATTTCTTGAAATATGCTACCAAAGAGCAACTTCAGGAGATAATTAACCGAATGTATAGAGTCGGTGGAGGTACTTATGAAGGAGCTGCACATTCGTATGATTCCGGTGCTCAGGAGTTCAATAAACTTGTAAATCGCAGAAATTATCTTCAGAGACACCCAGAAACCGTAATTCCAGTGTGGCAACCGGAACCAGAACCTTATGTTCCTCCAAAAAAGGATGTAGAATTTCCAGGAAAAAAAACAAGAACCGGAACTTCGTTTTCTCAAAGGAAGAAAGAAATAATTGCAGCCTATGACCGAGGAACAGCAAATGTTGGAAGTTGGATTGAAGATGTTGCTGACAAAGTAGAGAGAGAGGCTTCTTCGCTTTCACAAAATGTATTTGAAAAAATTGGGAAAATCACCGGAGAGGCGAGAGAAAGGGTTCCAAGTGTTGTGGAAAGCGGAGCAGAAAATGTGTGGGATACGATTGCCAAGATAGTTGGTGGCGGTATTGCTGGAGGAGCATATGCGGCAGAAAAAGCAGGAAACTGGATTGAAGAAGCTATAGAAAATACTGGAGATTGGTTAGGCAATGCTGTGGGAAATTTGCGAAAAAGTCTTTCTTTCTCCTCTTCTCCTGCTAAGAAATCTGCAACTATGCCTGGAAGAGAAATTTCTTTCACAGATACTCTTTTCGCTCCAACAAGTGGACATTCAGAAGAAGAAATACGACGTATCAGGAAAGAATCAAGGTCTGCAGATACTACGGATATCGATAATATGAATTATCAAATACTCCGGCAGGCTGGAGCTTCTCCGGAAATAACAGAGTATGTCCTCAGTATGATTAAAAGGAATAGATATGGAAAAGGAAATCCACTCATTCTCGAAGAGCAAAAAAGCGGAACAATTTATTATTCTCCAGACGGAAAACAGATTCAAGTAATTCCGGCTGCAACTGCAGGAAAGGCAAGAAATTTGGAAGACGTGAAAGAATATGTTCCTCTCACTGCAAAACAAATTCAAAATTATGATCGAAGAAGCGGAGGCAAGAAAAATCCAGAAATACCAGGAAAGAGTGGTTTTTTTCAACTTTTCGGGAAAGAATATTCTTGGCTTAATCCGGCTACTTATCCAGAAGCTGCAGAATATTGGACAAAAAAATTCGGGAGCAAGGCACATCAGCAATCATACCAGTTAGTTGTTCCAGGAAGCTTTGATAGAAATGATCCATATCTCAGTGTTCAAGGTGTTTCGGCGCAATATCTTAAACCATTTCAGCAACTTGCACACGCTCTTCATTCTGGTACTGGACGAATGGTTGCACTTGCAAAAGATTTAAGTTATGCTACTCCAGGTTGTAGTACTCCGCTTGATCCAGAAACTGGAGATACATGGGAAAATCTGTACAATTATCTACGAAATGAAAAAATTGCTGGGAGAAACCCAGTGTTTGCAACATTCTGGGATTTGACCGGAAAGGAAGGATACTAATGGCAAAGAAATCTAATTGGATTGCCAAAGCCGCAAAAAGCATTTCCGAGAAGGGAACGGAAGGTGCTTTCACTGCTCAGGCGCATGCCGCTGGATATAACGATGTTCTTGCCTATGCCAGACATGTTTTGGCGAATAAGTCTCGCTATGATACCCGAACTATAAGACGAGCAGTATTTGCTCTCAATGCGAACAAATGATACCTGATTTCTCTCTGATTCTGAAGGAATTGAAGAAAGAGTTTCCCGAAGCAACCGACTTCGAGATATTGAAGATGGCGATGCGGATTTCTATTCCCATCTTTGCCACCACTTGTCTTCCCAGGTCGGTACCCTTGACAATGCCGGAGGTACACTTTGAAATCTACGATCTCCTTCAGGATAGAGAAACGAAGAAGTTGGCGATTGCACTGCCGAGAGGAATGGCGAAGAGTACGATTGCCTCGTTTATCTACATCCTTTGGGAAGTCCTCCATAAGTCCCCAGGCAAGGACTTATTCGTTGTTCTTATCTCCGAGTCCCGCAGTCAGTCAATTAACTTTCTTACCCGAATTAAGAATACTTTGGATCACAATAGGAAAATTCGGAAATACTTCGGAGACCTCGGTTCCAACACTGCGGAACGCTGGAGAGAAGATGATATTATTCTTGCCAATGGGGCTCGGGTTCTTTCTCTTGGTACTGGTCAGAAAGTACGGGGATTGATCAAAGATGACACTCGTGCGAATATTATTGTTCTTGATGACTTCGAATCCGAAATGAATGCCAATACTGCAGAATCTCGTGCTTCCAACCGAAAGTGGATTACGGAAGCTGTGATTCCTTCTCTTTCTCAGCCGGATGGAAGAATAATCGTAATTGGTACCACTATTTCTGAAGATTGTTTCCTTCAGTGGGTGAAGGATGCTCCGGATTGGAAAGTAATCTGGAAATCGATTATTGATGACGATGGGAAGAGTATCTGGGAAGAAATGTATCCGATGGAAAAGATCGAAGAAATCCGACAAGGTTTCGAACACATGGGCAATATTTCTGGATTCTTTCAAGAATACATGAATGAACCCCAAGCTCCAGAAGATGCACCTTTCAAACCAGAATATATTCATACCTACGATGGAAAGATTGAAGAAGTAAATGGAGAATGGTATATTGACTATTTGGGAGAAAAACGATTAGTATATCTGTTCATGGGTATTGACTTGGCTTCTGCGCTTTCTCGGCATAGTGACTATACCGTGATGACCACCATTGGTATTGATGCCGATGGATACCAATTTGTTGTAGATATGGTAAGAAGAAAATGTAATCCTGCAGAGCATCCACAGATGATTATTGACCTCTACAAGAAGTGGCACCATCGTGGTGTATATATTGAGTCGCAATCCTATCAAGAAGCGTGTCGGCAGGCGGTAAGACAGATGATGTTGAAGGAAAATATCTATATTCCTGGAATTGAAAAGAAAATCACACATCGGACGAATAAGTCTCAGCGATTGATTGGTCTCGTACCGATAATGGCTCAGGGAAAACTTATTTTTCGACAAGCCCTCGATATAGAAGCAGAAAGGGAATTCTTGGCATTCCCCAGAGGAAAACATGACGATATACTTGACAGTATTTGGATGGCGACAAACTTTGGTTTCAGACCTCCGAAAAGAAAAAATAGCAATGTTTCGGAGCAGAATGTTGCGAAGAATGGAGGTCGGTTGAGTTGGATGGTAGTATGAAGAAGAAAGAAGAAGATATCGATGCCGAAGGTATTGCCCGATGCATCGTTTGGACAAATAGAGTGGGAGCTGTGGTGAAAGAGTTGAAAGAACACGGTATCTCTGCCACAGACAACACAGAACTTATTCGCTTCATAATAGAGAAAGCGTTTCCAGGAGAAGAAGAACTCCTTCCTGGAAGCTCTGCAATTGGCTTCATAGGCGAAACGACAGACCTATTTGAAGAAGATGTAATATCTGGGAGAACAAAGTGAAGAAAAAGAAAAATGTATTAAACTCAAAAGATACGGAATATGCCGAAGAAACTCAGGAACTGTTTGCGAAGTTCAGTTCTGGAAATAGAACTATTTGGGCAAATCAGGCAGTCGAGGACAGAGAGTTTCGCTATGGAAAACAATGGTCTGAAGAGGATGTTAAGATACTTGAATCTCGTTCTCAAGCGGCTCTTGTTATCAATCGTATTCATCCTGCAGTAGAGTTGGCAAAAGGTATTCTTACTTCCAATCATCCAACTTTTCGAGTAACTGCTGCAGAAGATTCAGACAATCAAACAGCGGGAGCAATGAATGGACTTATTCAGTATATTTGGAATATTTCGCAAGGAGACAGACAACTCTCCAAAGCAATAGATGATTTTTATGTCACGGGAATGGGCGTTCTACTTGTGTATATCGATCCTTATGCCGATGGTGGAAGAGGTGAAGTGAAATTCAAAGCAATCGATCCTCTTCAAGTATATATTGACCCGAATTCTCAAGATGAATTCTGTAGTGATGCATCTGATATTATCATCAGCCGCACTTACACCAAGGGGCAACTTCAGCGTTTGTACCCATCCTACACTGAAGCAATCGATACGGCAAGTGGAAACAGTTTTCGCAGTGATATGATCAACACTGGGAATAAGGGTGATAATCTTATCGTATTTGCCGGAGTTGAGAATCCGGATCTCTTCGATGGTGAATACATCCGTGGTTATGAGCGTTATACCAAGGTCTGGGTAGAATTGGTTCGAGTATTCGAAAGCTGGAGCAGGGCAGAGTATACTCTTACCCCTGAGAAGTTTGAAGAATACCTCCAGCGCCCAGTTTGGATTATTAACGGAAACATAACTACCGAAGAAGTTCTTGCTCGTCAGGCAGCAGAACGTCTTATGGCAGAGTATGAAAAGGCTCTTGCCCAATATCAGCAACTCATCCAAGTTGCTCAGCAAAATCCAGAATATGCACAAGCCATTGCGGAGCAGGGGATGCAACCCTCTCAACCTCCACAAATTCAGCAAGTCACAATGCTGGAACTTGCGGAGCAAGGATTGATTACTGCGGTAAAGGTGCCTATGCAACGGATTCAGATGGGTTTCGTTGCCGGAGACAAGACCCTTTACCGACGCTTGCTCAATTGTGAAGAGTATCCGATAATCCCGTTGATGAATATGCATACCGGTTCACCATACCCTCTGTCCGATGTCAGGCTGGTGAAAGATATGCAGAAATATATCAACAAGATTCGGTCTCTGATTGTTGCGCATGCGTCCACTTCCACAAACGTGAAAGTACTTGTTCCAAGAGGAACTGATGTGGAAGCCCTAAAAGAACAATGGGCTCAACCCGGAGCAATAATCGAACTTGACTTCACTGAAGGTCAGCCCGTTCCCGTAGCTCCACTACCAATGCCCAATGAACTCTATCAGAATGAGATCATGGCGAAACAGGATATCGACCACGAACTTGGTCTGTTTGAGAACATGATGGGAAATCCTCATGCGGCACCAGATACGTATCGTGGAATAATGATGCTCGATGAGTTTGGGCAGAGACGAATCAAAGTAAAGCAAGCTGTTATTGAACAAGCACTTACTCTTCTGGGAAAAGTTATTATTAGCTTCGTTCAAGAATTCTACATTGCGGAGAAGATGATTCGGATATTGCAGCCAAACAACTCTCTCTCTGAATTCGCTATCAATAAGCGTCTCTATGACGATTATGGAAAACAGGTAAGCGTAATGAACGATGTAAGCGTAGGAAAGTATGACCTAATGGTTATTCCTGGTTCTACACTTCCAGCCAATCGTTATGCTCAGTTAGAATTCTATAGAGACATGTATCGAGACCAAATCATTGACAGAGTAGAAGTACTTAAGAAAACAGATGTATTTGATATTGAAGGAGTTCTGAGTCGTATTGACACCATTGAACAACTTCAGCAAGCACTACAACAAGCACAAGAAAAAATCAAAGAGCTTGAAGGAGACCTTCAAACTCGAGAACGAGAACTTTTCCATTCACGTCTTGATCAAGCTGTATCAACTGAACGAATGAAGTTGCGTGAAACCGCACTTGAACAGAGGAAGGCGGAAGAACTATACAGTGCAAGATTAAATGATACGCTCAGAAATGCCGGCAATGCCGCTGCCCTGGAAACACAAAGAATGATGGTGGAAGAACAAACTCGTCGAAATTCCCAAAAGGAGGAATAATGCTACAACCACAATATGACATGTTCGGAGTACCCATTGATGACTCTTGGGAAGATGATACAAACTCGGCTTCCTTTGGAACACCCGAAAAAAAGGACGAGAATGCTACGCAGCCCTCGGATAACGATCAGGTTCGTTACCAATATTGGCAGTCGCAGTTTGATCAAGCCCAGAATCAGAACAAAAAGCTTCAGGAAGAGAATGAAGCATTGAAACAACAGCTGAACAGTATTCAGCAGCAACTTGCTAATACTGCTTCACAGCAAACCCAAAACCAAACACAAGAAGAAGACGAAGAATTTCCTGATCCACCGCCTGCACCTGTAAGACCATTTAACTTCAGCCAGGTGGAAGCATATAGTGATCCAAACTCGGATTCTGCAAAGTATATGGCTGCACTCATTGATTACAACACCAGAATGAATCAGTATAATGCACTGAAAAATGAGTGGCTCCAAGCAAAACAGCAGGAACGACTGGAAGCCTTGCAAAGAGAACAGGAAGCGAAAATTGGACAATTGAGAAGTGCCAACGAAGTGAAGACAGCTTTGGATAGCGTGATTAGTACGGTTATGAACAATTATGGAGTAGATTACAACACCGCCATAGACTTTGTTCAGACAATGTCGGACGATAAGTCTGTGACGCTTGATAATCTCTTTCAGCTGTATCAGTTGCAGAAGGCACAGATGCAACAGCAAAGTGGAACAACTCCAGCTCCAACCGTTCCAAGACCTATGTACTCTCCGCCTCCAAATCCAGGAGCTCAGTACAATCCCTATGGAGCAAATGTTCCTTCTCCGGATTTTCTGCAAAGACAGAGAGCGCAAAGCATACCACCCACAATGGGAGTGCATAACGCTCAGTCCGAAGGAGCAACTGACCCAACACTTGAACTTATTCGTCAAGCAATTGCACTGAGCAACAAGAATACTCAATATTGAAAATAGGAGAAATGAAAAATGACTACTAAATTTTACACAACTTCACAAGGCGGAACTTATACTCAAACTACTGTTCCTCCTGTGAATATAAGTCTCGACAATCTGCGTCGGACTTTCGATCTGAGTGGAGAGATTGCAGAACTGCGACCGCAGGAATCTCCCTTCTTCTCTTATCTTACACGGCTTCGGAAGATTGCAACTCCCGACCCTGTATTCAAAATGATGGAACAACGCCACCAGTGGCAACGGAGAAATTTCTATGTTTCTACTGGAGCAACATTAGCTTATAACAAAGTTACTGATCTGCAAGTATCTTGTAAGTATGATTCTCGTGGAAAGACCACCACAGAAGCTCAAGCACCTATATTTTTCGTTCAAGGGCAGATAGTGGCAATTGAAAATGTTACCAATGGTTCTAATACTGGAACATTCTACGGAAGAGTTACTTCGGCTACAACTGATAGTGGATTTACCAAAGTTACTATGACTCCATTGTTTATCCTTACTGCAACCAGTAAAGCTGCCATTAACTCAGGAAATGTAGTTTTTCCAGTTAATGCTCGTGGACAGATTGTGGGAACAGCATATCCTGAAGCTTCTGGAGCCCCAGATAGTTGGTATGATTTTCTAAGTCAGACCGAAGGATATGCTCAAATATTCAAAACTGCCTGCCCGATGATGTCTGGTTCTGCAATGGCTACTGAATATCGGGGAAAGAAAAATGAATTCATGCGAATTTGGGATGAAAAACTGCGTGAGCATAAGATGGATATGGAACATGCCTTCCTGTTCGGAGTGGGAAACGTAAATGTAACTAATGGAGCATTAGACGCAGAAACAAACGCCGCTGTAAAAAGATATACTTGGGGAATCCTTCCCTTTGTATCTCTGTATGGTAATGTTGCTACATTCAGTTATTCCAATAGTGGATATAATAACTTCGTAGACTGGTCAAGAGATATGTTCGCTCCGGAAAATGGAAACAGTGGAAGCAAACTGGTTTTGGCTTCTCGGAAACTAATCTCTTGGTTCAACAAACTGGGGAATGGAACATTCTTGGGCAATACTCTTGCTGGTGGTTCCGCTCAGTTGGATATTCAAAATGTCAAATCTCAATTTGGTTTCAACCTTACTCGAGTAAGTTGTGTCTTTGGCGACTTCAATTTCGTTGCCAATCCTCTACTGAGGGAACAGTGGGAAGACTACTGTTTGGTAATCGATTTGGGTCAGGTTGCATATCGTCCACTTGTCGGAAATGGTATCAGCCGTGATACCTTCTATCAAACCAATGTTCAGGCTCCAGATATTGACGGTCGTATTGATCAGATTATAACTGAAGCTGGAATGCAAATTACGCTTCCTGAAACACACGCTGTGTTGAAGTGGAACGCATAAGGAGGAAAGATGGCTTGGTCAGATGTAACTGGAGCAACAACCTACAC
>JAIXKU010000021.1 GCA_026936045.1 Flavobacteriales bacterium | reverse complement strand
AGTATATACAATTTAATACGTGGTCTGAGCCCGTCTCCGTCTGCATTTACAATGCTTGTAGACAGTAAGGGTGTCTCTACACAGCTAAAAATATACAGTTGCAGTATAAAATTCTTCTCAAATGCTTATTTGACAGGGTCTTTAGATACTGATAATAAGACTTATCTGGCTATTAATCATCCAGAAGGCCAGTTGTTTATAACTGAACTTCAACTGGCCGGTAGAAAGAGATTGAGGGTAGCTGATTTTCTAAGAGGATTCGCGTTATTAACACCTGAGTGGCACGTAGTTTAACCTGTAAGTATTGAAAATGCGGCGTTTAAGCTTTCTGAATCTGTTAATATCCTATTATAGTATGCTATAGCAAAGACTATAATTAACAAAACCCTTATTTTATCAACATTACAGCAATTTTATTTTCTGTATCGCTTGTTATATCATACATCCCATTATATTTGTCTCGGTTAAACCAATGTATTACTAACTTAAACTAAATTTGTATGAACAAAGCAGAATTGATTGATGCAATTGCAGCTGACGCTGGTCTTTCAAAAGCTGATGCCAAAAGAGCATTAGATGGTTTTATCGCCGCTACTACAAAAGCCCTTAAGAAAGGTGATCGTGTAGCATTGGTAGGTTTCGGATCTTGGAGCGTTACCAAAAGAGGTGCTCGTACCGGTCGCAATCCTCAAACAGGAAAAGAAATTAAAATTCCTGCTAAGAAAGTGGTTAAATTCAAAGCCGGTGCTGAACTTGCTGGTGTTATCAAGTAATTTGACACAATCAAAAACGCACAAAAAAAAATCCCTGCTTCTGCAGGGATTTTTTTTTTGACCTAATGATGTAAATAGTATTGATTGAAACATTATTTATCTTTCTCTATAGATGGTTTGTTTTGGCCCTTTTCTCTATAGAATAACAGAACTAATACAGGTAGAAGAGAAAGGTTGAATGCTAATGCGAAAAATAATGTTGTGGATGTTAGAATACCAATGTTTCGTGTTGCTAGAAAAGATGAAATACCAAGAATTCCAAATCCGATACACAGTGTAACGGAAGTGATAATCATAGCTTTCCCGGTTGTAAGAAATGTACGTTTGATAGTATAAAGTACAGATTTTCCTTTGCTGATTTCCATCTTGAACCGACTGAGAAAATGGATAGTGTTATCTACGGCAATACCAAAAGCTATGGCAAATAAAATGGCAGTTGATACTTTAAGACTAATGCCGAAATAACCTAAAATGCCACCTAAGATTATGAGAGGAATCGTATTGGTGATAATGGCTATAATGGCCATTTTAAATGATTTGAACATAAACCCGATAATCAAACCGATTACTACAAATGCTATTAATATGCCGGAGGCGATGTTCCAGGCTAGGTTAAGGTTGTTTTGATCAATCAACTCTGCGGTGCCTGTTAGCTTATATTCAAATAATGATGTATCTATGGAGTCTTTAACAAAAGCATAAAATGCCTTATTCTGTTGATGGGCTAAATTGCTGCCAATATCGTCCAACATGGATTGCACACGACCTGATCTGAAGTCATCGCTTACTACGGCTTTAATTTGTGGGTTACTCTGAATGGCTTTCAGTTCCTTCGTTATTTTATTATAGCGCGAATTGCTCTCAGGAATTTCATATGCATCTATTGCTCCACCTGCATAACTACGATTGGCCGCTTTTATCAACGCAACAGGTGATAACATAAATCCTACCCCGTAATGCTTAGACAGATGTTCTCCATCTTGTCTAATTGCGGACAATCTCCTGTCTAATATGGTATGGTTAGTATCTTTTACCCATATCGCCATTTCAAAAGGACGTGTACCCTGAAACTCTTTGCCAAACCAAACAAAGTCTTTTTTCATTTTAGATTTATTGCTTAAGTCTTCGAGCAACTGAGTGTTTTCTTCTATGCGTGTGATACCATATATCATGCCGACAACTATAATACCGGTTACACCAAGTATCCAATACTTCTTTCTCATAATGAAAGAAAAGAATGAGGTTAGAATGTTATCCCATAAAAATCTGTTTGACGCTTTCACTGTCTTTATCTTGGGAACAGGTAAGAGGTATAAAAGAGCAGGCAATAAAGTGTATGCTACGATAAATGAAAAGGCTACACCCAATGCTGTGTATAATCCAAAATCATCAATAGGTTTGATACCGGAAGTGGCCAATGAAGCAAATCCGACAACCGTTGTCAGCGTTGTGAAAATATTAGCCATCCCGATATTTACCACCGTGTCTTTTATGGCATTATATTTTACCCATCCTTGTTTTATATTATCCATATAGCGGGTAATAATATGAATGGCAACGGACAATCCGGTTACCACCAAGATGGTGGGAATAGCATTGGATAGCATATCAAAATTCTTTCCCGTCAGCTCCATCATCCCAACAGCCCATCCAACTACAATACCCACTACCAAAATGGGTAATACCACACCATAGATATGACGATAGATAATAATCATTAAGATAATCATGGCTATAAGCGCCGATATAAGAAGAAGAACTAATTCGCCTTTCATCAAGCCGGTATAGAATGATTGACCGATACATCTGCCTGCAACATGGAATTCATCAAAATTGAAATAAGGAGCCAGATTACTGACGTTCTGTGATAGGCGTGTACACTTATCATCCAATATACGCTCCGTATGACGCAAGATAATACTTAATGATTTGCCGTCTGCCGAAAATAATGTACCAATGAGTTCGGGTGTCTGAAAAATACGTATGCTGTCAATTTTATACAGAGAATCTTGTTCCCATCTTAGGTATTGTCGTTCATTGGGAATACCCATGAGCGGATCTCTTACAATCTCCTTCATGCTGATAGGTGATATCACATACAAAACATCAGGTAGCGTAGCAAGTGTATCAGTCAGGGTATGTACCTTCTTTAAAAACTCATAATCAAAAATACCTTTGTTGTTTTTTACACCGATTAATACAAAGTCGTTGTCGGAGCCAAACTTCTCCCGGTGCTTCATGAAAAAGTCAGTATCTTTGCTTCGGCGAGGAAAAAATGTTTCAAAATTATAATCAAACCCGATATTAATGGCTCTGTAAGCCATGAAGCCTGTAATGGCAGCCATTATTAGAATAATGGCTATACTTATTTTCTTTAACATATTCTACAAAGGTATATATAACTGCCTGACTTTAACAAAAATCAAGCCAATGAAGCATCCGGATAATTCTTTAAAAAGGATTTCATCAGCTCTTTCTTGTTTTTGGTAACTTTAAAAGCCCACTGTATCAATAAATCGGTTTTTTCCTCTTCGCTTAATGTCCAAAGAACCTCTGAGGATTTGAGTTTCCAAACCAAGTGATGCAGAATGATACCGGCACAAACAGACACATTTAAACTTTCTGTAAACCCATACATGGGTACTTTCAAAAACCCATCGCAATGGGATATGGCAGCATCCGATAATCCCAACTTCTCAGTGCCAAAAACTACGGCAATAGGTTGATCTACCGCTAAATCTTCAAGATTGATATCTGTAGCATCGGGTTTGGTGCCCCATATGAAATAGCCTTGATCTTTGAGTCTGCTTAAACATGAAGGAGTTGGCGATTCCCATTTGTTTTTATATCTATTTACCGTGAGCCATTTGCTGGCGCCTCTGACGATATCCGGTATCACTTCAAATTGGTGTTTGTTTTCAATAATATGAATATCCTGAATGCCGAAACAATCGCAACTACGCAGTAAAGCACTGGCGTTATGCGGCTGATAAAAGTCTTCAATTACCACCGTTAATTTACGGGTACGTTGAGCGATGGCTTCTCGGAACTTTTTTTGCTTGTTTTCGGTAATCATACCGAAAAGAAACGATAATAACAGCTGTGTATATTCCGGTTTGAGCCGTTCCGGAAGATAGGACATTTAGGCAAACATTTCTAATTGAGAAAAGAAAAAGCTTGATTCAATAGCGGCATTTTCATCGCTGTCTGAACCATGAATAGCATTGGCAGAGATAGATGTTGCATATTTTTTGCGAATCGTTCCCTCATCGGCCTTTTGTGGGTCTGTAGCGCCAATCAGATCTCTGAATGAGGTCACGGCATTCTCTTTCTCAAGAACGGCAGCTACTATTGTGCCTGAAGACATATAAGAAACCAATTCCTGATAAAACGGTCTTTCTTTATGTACAGCATAAAATTCACCGGCACGTTCCGTTGTCAGACGTGTATATTTCATTGCTGCTATTTTAAATCCGGCTTGTGTAATGTCATGTAGTATAGCGCCAATATGTCCATTCTGTACAGCATCGGGTTTGATCATGGTAAAAGTTCGTTTGCCACTCATTTTTTCGTTTGTTTTAAATTTACGTATTTTTAGCTTGATTTTGAAGTGCAAATTTATAAAAACAAAGCATTTATCAGCTATTGTTGAATGAATAAGACATCAATTTTACAAGATAATAATCTCTCTAATCATTGATTTAAAATAACGAAGTGCGTACATCTGCTATTTTACCCTTTATTGAGCAACTGAAATCGGCTGCATATATCCTCATCGTTACGCATAAAAATCCGGATGGGGATGCAATCGGTTCTTCACTTGGCCTATCGGCCCTGTTAAAAGAGCATGGCATTAAGACATGTGTAGTAGTGGAAGATAGTTTACCTCATTTTTTAATGTTTCTGCCACAGCTTGAAGATGTAGTAGTGTTTAATCAATTCCCTTCAAAAGTGCAGGAAGAAATGAATAAGGCTTCCTGTATTATTTGCACCGATTTTGGCCAGATGGACAGATGTGGAATGATAGAGCCGCTTATTCGTCAAAGCAAAGCACCTCGATTATTAATTGATCATCATCCCGATCCCGACCAAACGGCTTTTGATGCTATGTATCATGACGTTAAAGCCAGCAGCACCTCTGAGCTTGTTTCTCTTTTTGCCTCTGAATTTTTTCCTGAAACCAAACTCACAAAGGAGATGGCTACTTGTTTATACACAGGTTTAGTTACCGATACAGGTTGTTTTAGATTTGGATTACGAACCCAAACATTTCTTGTGGCATCCCAATTATTTCAGCTCGGCATAGATGTGGAGCAGATTATCACAAGTGTTTTTGACAGCCATTCCGAACAAAGATTAAAACTGACAGGCTTTACGTTGTTAAATAAATTGGTTCATTTGCCTGAATACCGAACCGCCTATATTTCTCTTTCAGAAGAAGAAATGAAGCCTTTTGACCCACGAAAAGGTGATACCGAAGGGTTGGTAAATTATACATTGAGTATAGAGCATGTGCGATTTGGTGTTTTCTTTAATCAAAAGCCGGATGGAACTATCAGAATTTCCTTTCGTTCAAAAGGGACTTTCCAAACCAATGATATCGCACGACGTTTCTTTCAAGGCGGAGGGCATCGTAATGCATCAGGCGGCGTATTCTCCGGTACGATAGAAGAAGCTATTCAATATTTTCTTTCTATTCTGCCACAATACCAAGAACAGCTTATCAGTTTACCATAAATATGTATCGCCTTTTATTCATATTCTACTTATTATTAGTTTCTTCATGTGGGGGAAAGAAAGAGTCCGAACCCATCGGTTTTAATATGGATAAGACAAAAGAGCCATTGATAAATGTGAATAAGAAGATAGGGAAAGATGAAAAAAGAGCGATTGATGCGTATGTCGCCCGTCGTAAATGGGATATGATAGAAACCGGAACCGGTGTAAGATATATGATTTATGAGAAAGGAGATGGCTTGATGCCCAAACCGGATGATCTTGTTATGATCGATTTTGAAATTCAATTATTGGACGGTTCTGTTTGTTATTCTTCTAAGGAAACAGGTTCTGAACAGTTTATGGTGGAACATGATGATGTGGAAAGCGGGCTGCATGAGGCTATTCAATATCTGCATGAAGGCGATAGGGCTATTATTATTATCCCCTCCCACAGAGCCTTTGGTCTTGCTGGAGATAATGATAAGATACCATCTTTTGCCACGCTTGTTTATCATATTCATTTGCTGAAAGTAATACCAAAATCTAAAGCATGAAGATTCGCTTGTTAATATTATTGATTCTTCTGACAGGGTATGCCTCGTGCAGGAAAGATCCAATGCAGGGTTTTACCCGTGTTACAGATGACACCTATCTGAAATTTATTCATAACATAGATACCGGCGTGAAGGGGACAGACGCCTATCTGCTTTTAGGCTATGCTCAGGCATTGAATGCATCTGATTCATTGTTGGATAATGCGTTTCTTCGAGACGGCTTTTATTTACAGGTGCCACTACATGAGCAGCGCGATAGCAGTGGATTTATGAAAGCATTGCTAATGCTATCTGCCGGTGATAGCGCCATTATTCGTATCAAAGCAATCAGCTTTTTTCAATTGCCGGCCTTTAATCAGCCGATACCCGAAAATGTGGACACGCTATCGTATATTAATGTTTATATACGCATAGATAATTTGATGAATGAAGAGCAAACAATTGTTTGGAACGAAGAAAAGGAGAATCAGGAAAGGGCTTATGCTTATAAACAGTTTCAGGATTATCTGAGGCTGAATGCTATTACTGAAGAGCCGGTTGGCTCTGGTATTTATTTGATAACAGAACGCGAAGGTAAAGGCAAGTCGCCGATTTATGGCAGTAAAGTAGCTATCCATTTTATGGGTATTACCATTACAGGTAATGAGATAACAAACAGTTATCCGGGAGTTGAACCGTATGTTTTTGAGCTGGGTAGCAACGCTGTACCACAGGGTATGAATGAAGGGATTGCAAGAATGAAAAAGGGCGGAAAATATCGTATCATCGTACCTTATTATTTGGCTTATGGTAAAGATGGTATGCCGCCGCTTATACCACCCTATACGCATATGATTTATATTGTTGAACTTATTGATATCCTCTGATCATAGCATGATATTTAGTAGACTGTTCTTTATCAAAGGGAGGTGCAAGTGAAACCAAGTGCTACAACGCTTTCAAATGGGATACGCTTAGTTCATTTGCCAAGTTTATCGCCTGTATCGTATTTAGGTTTGTTGGTAAATGCCGGTTCGCGTGATGAGAAGCAAACGGAAGTCGGCATGGCCCATATGATGGAACATATGCTTTTTAAAGGAACGAGCAAACGAAAGCCTTATCATATCCTATCAAGAATTGATGAGGTGGGAGGGGAGTTAAATGCGTTCACGACAAAAGAAAATACGTTTGTTTATGCGACTTTTCTTAATGAATATACGGAGAGGGCCGTAGAGTTAATTGCCGATATTGTATTTCATTCTACCTTTCCCGAACGGGAATTAGAAAAGGAGAAGGCCGTTGTTATTGATGAAATACACGCTTACCGCGATGATCCTTCCGAAGAAATAGGTGATGCTTTTGATCAAATGATTTTTCAGAATCACCCTCTGGCAGAAAATATTCTTGGTACGCCAGAATCAGTTTCTTCGTTTACGGGAAAATCTCTACGCGCCTTTCATAAACGTACATACACTACTGATCAGATGGTTTTGTGTTATATCGGCCACTCTTCTTTTCAAGAGGTTACAGCAAACGTTAAAAAATGGTTTGCCGCATTACCTGCCGGCATACGTCAGTTTAAACGTAATACGTTTCAAGGGTATAAACCTCAATCGCTGCAGTTTACAAAAAGCAACCATACCTGCCATGCTATGTTGGGAAATATAGCGTATTCAGTTAAGAGCAAATACCGTTTGCCTTTTTATATGCTTAATAATTTGCTGGGAGGACATTCACTTAACTCACGCCTCAATCTTGGCATACGAGAGAAATATGGATTAACCTATTTCTTGGAATCAAACTACGTACCGTTCGACGATACCGGATTATGGTGGGTATATTATGCAACAGATCTGAAAAATTTTGAACGTACACATCGCCTTATCCGGAAAGAGTTGCATAAACTTTCTGATCAGATGTTAGGGGTATTGCAATTAGAGAAGCTTAAAAAACAAGTCGTGGGGCAGTTGGCGTTATCATCCGAAACGCCGTCTAATCTATTGCATGTCGTGAGTAGAAGCTATTTATTGTTTGAGCACTTTGAGACGATGAGTCAAACCGTAAAGAAAATAGAAAAAGTGACGGCATCAGATATACTGCATGTTGCTAATCAGGTTTTTGAAGAATCCCGTTGTAGCACGTTGATGTATTTATCTGAATCTTAAGAATAATGGACTTCGTTTTGTTTCTGACAATGTTATAAACGATTAATGATCAGTTATTCACATCTTAATGAGCTTCTTTCCGTTTATAAAATACACACCGGTCGGCAGTTTGGAAATATCTATGGTTTCCGTGCTTACTTTTTACGTGGGTTTTGAAAGATATTTTATACAAGATACCATCGGATCCCCAAAAAACAGAATGGGTGTTGATAATAAAATTGTATTTTTGCTTTCATATCTGCTATCCATGTATTTTAGTGTCAGAGGCAGTTGTTGGTTATCTAAATACAGGATATCAGATTGTTAGATTTGTTTCTAAATAGAAGCTATTATTGGATTATTAATGCCATATACTAAGTGGATTTTATTTCGCCGGAGATAGAAGATTATGCTTTGCAGCATAGCTCACCGGAAAGTGATGTGTTGCAAAGTTTAAATAGAGAAACACATGCTCGTGTTTTGTACGCGCGAATGTTGAGTGGTCATTTACAAGGAAAGTTTCTTGAGATGATAAGCAGCATGTTGTCGCCGAAACGAATTTTGGAGATAGGTACTTATACAGGCTATTCTGCTATTAATTTGGCTAAGGGTTTGTGTCCGGATGGTATCTTGCATACGATTGATGTGAATGATGAGCTTGAAGGCATAATCCGCAAATCTTTTACAAAGGCCGGCCTCTCTGAAAGTATTCATCTACATTTGGGTAATGCTTTAGACATTATTCCCCAACTAAAAGAAATTTGGGATTTGGTATTTATAGATGCCGATAAAGAAAATTATCGTCGCTATTACGAATTGATTTTTGAACGAGTAAGGCCGGGCGGTATTATTATAGCCGATAATGTATTATGGAGTGGAAAGGTTTTGGATGAAGCCTACCAAGATGCGGAAACAAGAGCTATTCGTGCATTTAATCAATTTGTGATGCAGGATAATCGAGTTGAAAATCTTTTATTGCCGATACGTGACGGTTTGATGATTATCAGAAAGAAATAGGCTGTAGAAGCTGTTACGAAAGAATATTTCTGGCTATAACTAACTTTTGAATTTCAGAGGTGCCTTCTCCTATGGTCATTAGTTTAGAGTCGCGCAGATATTTTTCGGCAGGAAATTCCTTCGTAAATCCATAACCACCCATAATTTGTACAGCTTCATTACCACATTTAACCGCCACTTCTGAGGCATAATATTTAGCAAAGGCACCTGCTTTGGTGGCCTTTTCACCACGATTTTTTAGATCAGCCGCTTTTAGTGTCAGCAATTCGGCGGCTTCAATTTCTGTTGCCATATCCGCTAATTTGAATCCGATGGCCTGGAAATTAGCTATCGGCTGACCGAACTGTTCACGTTCTTTGGCATATTTAACGGATGCTTCGTATGCTCCTTTCGCTATACCTAAAGAAACAGAAGCGATAGAGATTCGTCCGCCATCCAATACTTTCATGGCTTGTTTGAAGCCTTGTCCGACTTCGCCTATCACATTCGATGCCGGTACACGCACATTATCAAATATCAGTTCGGCTGTTTCGCTGGCACGTACGCCTAACTTCTGCTTAATTTTGACAGCAGAGAATCCCGGAGTGCCTTTCTCAACGATAAAGGCCGTAATGCCATTTGAATCCAACAAGTCTCCGGTGCGTACCAATACAACAGCTACATCGCCGGTCAGGCCATGAGTAATCCAGTTTTTGGTGCCATTTATCACCCAATCATTGCCATCCTTCTTAGCCACGCATTTCATGCGCATGGCATCCGATCCGGTATTGGCTTCTGTAAGCCCCCAGGCGCCAATCCATTCACCTGTCGCTAATTTGGGCAGATATGTTTGCTTTTGTTGCTCATTGGCATGATAAAAAATATGACCTGTACACAATGAATTATGAGCGGCCACCGATAAAGCCATGCCACCGCAAACCTTCCCTAATTCCACTAAGGCAGTCATGTATTCAAAATAGGAGAGCCCGCTTCCGCCGTATGTTTGTGGAACAAATATGCCCAACAACCCCATTTCTCCCATTTTCTTCATTACATCAACAGGGAAAATCTCATTTTCATCCCAATGCATAATATTGGGGCGGATTTCTTTTTCGGCAAAATCCCTAACCATTTGTGCAATCATCTGCTGGCTTTCTGTGTAACTGAAATTCATAGTGCAAAGTATATGTTCGTTATAATTGCACGAAAATAGTTTTCCTCTGAAAGAAATGCAAATCTTAAATCCATTCACTGACTTATTAAAAGATAGCCGAAGCATCTAAGCGTTCCTCTAATTATTTCGATCGTACTATACATAGATATGCATTTATCTAGATGATTGTAAATTGAATAGTTTTACATAATTTAGTGCTATAAACGTAACTATGAAAGTATATTCTTTTTTAATTCTCTCTATCTTCTCTGTATTCATAATTTCATGTAGTGGTCACGGTATCATGCCGAATGTTAAAATAACAACACCACTATCCGGCGCACGTTATTTTGTGGGTAATCAAATAGAACTAGAAGCCTCTTTGACGAATGATGAACTAATAGATCAGTACAAAGTGGAAATGAAGCTGGCATTACCCTGCGAGCCATTGGACAGCACCTCATCGGGCAGTATTTTGTTTGGGAATCATAGCTATTTGTTTGTCTCCTCTACTCATTACGGACAATCTCATATTTCTGAAACAATTTCTATTCCTGCTAATTTTACACCCGGGAATTATCATCTAATAGTTTCCGCTTTGAATAATCAGTTTAATGAAGGGCATGATACACTCTTGATATCTATACTAAATCCGATAGATACGGTAGCTGCTCAACTTTCTTTTTCATCTCCTTTAGAAAGCTCCAGTTGGTCAAAGGGTGATACTCTGCGTATTACAGGGGAGGTGAATGATACGCGTTCAGACCTTAGTGCCGGCGCTATACACCGTGTTAAGATTATCTTGGTGCCTCAGTTCAGCGGGTCGTCATCTATTGAACTTTATAATAATACCGAGCCCAACCTGTTATTCATAGAAAAGACATATTTTCTTGCGACAACATTGCCTGCCGGCAAATACATTCTTCGCATTATGGCGTTGGATGAATTTAATAATACTACCAATCTGAATATTGGCGTTACAATAGCTGATTAGTTTGCTCTTGTTATCCCATTGCCTTAGCCATAGTTACAGATTCGATGATTTGTTTTTGATTGTATTCCATTGTGATCTTTTTATGATTCACCAGATCAACGATGGTGCCAATGGCGCATAGACCGAATGTAAATAGATAAAGGATACCCATTCCGATTTGTCCTATTACAAAGCGCTGAATACCGTGTACGCCGAAAAAGCCAACCAATGTAAGAATGAGTATCATTTGGCTTTCCTTGCGTTTGCTGCGATATAATGCCAAAAAAGTTTCGGCCTGTTTTTCTGTCAGATTTTCTGTCGCATTTTTAATGAAGGCTAGTTCATCAGCTTCTAGACCCGGAAGCGACATGAGCATGTTTTGATCCATCGTTTAGTCGTTTTAGTTGTTTGATATGATTTATTAATTGAGAATTCAGTTTTGCGATACGAAATAACAAAATAATTAAAGCCGGAATGCCCAAAGGATGTAACCTGAAAGATTCGATAATTTGCCCATGCAGCAGATAGGAAAGACTGTTCCCTAAGCTGCAGCCGGGGCAAAAAGAAAAACCGAACCAATGGTATAGGCAGATACTGATATGGCTTTCCGCTGGATTAATGA
>JAIXKU010000004.1 GCA_026936045.1 Flavobacteriales bacterium | reverse complement strand
AACAACAGGCTGAGCTAAAAACAGATGAGATTAGTACACAACCTCAGAAAGAGGTTAGTACACAACCTCAACTTAAAAAAGATGAGGTTATTAGGGATCGAGCTTTTATAAAAAGGGCTAAAAGAGAGGGGTTAACTCCTATTGAGATGGCCAAAAACAACTTAAAGCGTATATATGATAGGTTTGTTAAATTAGGACATGAGGTTGTTAAGGACGATGAGGGTAAGGTGACGTTGGGTGATGCTATAAAGATGTTTAAAAGAGCAACGGGGATGTCAACGAAGGCTATAAGTGAAGTATTGAAGTTTGCAACACCTGATGTAAAATGGCATCTTACAGGGAATATGCAAAAAAAGTATGGTAGCGGAGTGGGGATAACGAACTTTATTAATCCTAATCAGATAGCTTATATAGCTAATAATTGGGATGAGATAGTAAAAGACCTTGCTTTGTTTAAAGTAAAGATGAGAGATGCTGTAAAGAATAGAGCAGAATATAAAAAGAAGATTGATGCGTTTGTAAAAAGAAATGCAACGTATGTTGAGCGAACAAAAAATGCCTCTTTAGATAATTTCCATGTTGTTAAACAAGAGATGAAGGGCGTATTTGGATGGTTTGACAGTAGGGGTAAGAATTTTAAGTTGGCGGAGTATTATTCAGGTTGGGTATTTGATAGCAGGGATGCGTATATAGAATTTGTTGGCATGTTGAATAGGTATGGTAGTACTTATGATGGGTTATCTGTGTCTGAAGATGAGAGTGGGCGGTATATGTCTAATCCTGATGCTAAGTATCCGGAGATACCTGAAAGTAAACTTGGGTCAACTGTTAAAGCTATATGGAGCAAGGGGCAGGCATTTAAATTTACAGGCAGTACGTGCATTGGTAGTGCGGCGGATGTAGCATATTTAATGAGATTGCTTGAAGATGCTGCGGTTGAACATGTTTTTGCGGTACATATTGACGAGAATGGTAATTCTTTTATTCAGCATGTATCGGTAGGTGGTGTATCTAAAGCGATTGTTGATGCAAAGATTATAGCTGCTGGAGTAAAGCAGTTTAATTCTAAAATGGTTTATTTGATACATAACCATCCAACTGGCAATGTAACGCCAAGCAATAATGATTATTTTGTAACAGAGACGATTAAAAAAGTTTTAGGAGATGATGTTACAGTTGCCCATGTGATTATGGACACGTATCGTATGGATTATTCTGTACATTATGATAGAGGAAGTTGGAGTGAGCATCGTCGTGAGTCAAAGGGAAGAGGGGTAACTATGCCTTATGATTATTATATGATGGATAAGTATGAGCTACTTTCATATCCTTATGGTAATATAGGTTCTGTAAATGACGCAGTTACATTTGTTCAGCAAATGCGTTTTTCGGCGTTTCCTAAGCTGGGGATGATTGTTATGAATAATAGTGGAGATGTTATTGCTAATTATATTCTTGGCAATACTTTTGACTTTAACAAGGCTTATCATTTGGCATCGTCAACGCCTACTGGAAGTTCAGTCATCTTCTATGGTAACAATCGGGAGGTGGTGAAGGTTGTTGATGAAAAGTACAGATTTTTTATCGGCCAAATGTATGTACGTGATTATATTGTTGTTGATAGCAATAGTAGTGGTGTTACAGGTTTTTATTCCACGCATGAACAGTTTGATATTACTGTCAGTAAGGCGCAATCAGTTTATGGGACTGATAGTGTTTATAATCATGGTGAGCCAGATCCTTATATTGTCAGTGAGTCTGATTCAAAGGATTATGATTTACGTAATTGGATAGATGAAGATAAATTGACAAACATGGAATTGTTTAAAATAGAGTTCCCTGAACTTGTCTATCTGGCAAAAGAGTTTTTAAGTGCAGAAGTGATTGTGGGTGTGCTTGCTGCGAATATGGGGGGTCGTGCTATATTTAGTGATAAAGTGAGAAAGATAAAGTTAAGCAAAGAATTGTTTGAAAAGGCTACATATGATGATCTTTCTAAAGTTCTTGGCCATGAAATAGGGCACATTATAGATCGTTTGGCGAAGGTAAAAGGTAGTAATTTATTAGGAAATATAGCGGGGTTAATGAATTACAGGGAGACATTATTACCTGAATCACCTGGAAGGAGTAATATACTTACGGATGAGGATAGAAAGAGGTTGAAGAAGGAGGCGGAGAAACAAATTAAGGAAGAGGCTGAAAAGAGTATGGTTGAGATTGTTGAAGAGGTAGTAAGTAAGATACCATATTATGAGGATATAGGTGTGTCTCCCAAAGACATTGTAGATATTTGGAATAATGTAGATTCGGATTTAAGGAGTAGAAACCCTGAACTTTACAATTATATTGCTTCTCTTGACACTAAGGGTAAAAGGGCTATTGTAACAAAGGCCATGCAGGGTTATGTTGACGAGTTTATACAGAGGCGTTATGGTCGGATACTTAAGTATAAAGATATTGTTGAGAAGATACGTAAGTCCATTAAGACTAAGCCCGTTACGGCGGAAGCTATAAGTGAGCGTTTTTCCGAATTGTTAAGAGAGGAAATAAATAAAAGGCGACTGTTTGAGTTAGAGACGATAAGAGAGGAACTAAAGACATTGTCTAAGTGGTGGAAGGAGTTTGATGAGAAATTAAACCCTAAATATACTAAGTATCGTTTTTCCAATAGGGAGCTTTATGCTGATGCTTTAAGTGTTCTTTTTAATGCTCCACATGAGCTTGCAGAAAGAGCTCCATTTTTTAACAGGGCTTTCTTTAATTATTTCGGTGTTCGTCCGGAGGCTAAGTCCGGTTATGAGCATTTACAGACTTTACTAAAAGACCCTAACATGGTATTGGCTGAAAGGAGTCATCGTGTACGTAAAGGCTTTGAGGAAGCTCGACAAAAAGTATTAGAACAATGGAATAAGTCAAAAAAGCATAAATTCGGCGTAGCTTCATCTTTTTGGATGAAGTATTTCAGCATCATTGATGTTCTTATAAAAAATGTTCCTGATGTTACCTCCAATTATGGGAAATTAACACCTCGTCAGAAGATACAAAATGCAGTCGAGATGATTGCATTTATAGACAATGAACATTTCTCATTACTTGACAAGATCACTCGTGAGGTGGTGTTGCCTTTAGAGATGCTTGGTGTAGATTTAGATACTTTTGGTGAGGCGTTAACGTATATACGCATTATTGAGGGGCGTAGTGATAAGGCTGCCCCTTTAGGGTTACAGGAGATGTTTAGTGTGGAGGGATTAAATTTTATACGAGAGAAGATGTCTGTAGAGGTGGAAAAGGTGTTTTTTGATAAGATAAGGCTTTTTCATGAGTATATTCATGGAGCTCTTGTAAAGATACAAGCTGAAAGCAACATGTTTTCAGATAAGCAGATGAGTATTATTTTTAAGAACAAGTATAATTATGCTACATTTAGGGATATAAAGTATGTTGGCAATTTTGTTCCTGCTGTGATAAAGCCGATTAAGGGTACTTTAAACGCTATACAGAATCCTTTTGAAGCTACTCTTGCTTATGTTTTTGCATTACAACGGGCGGCACGTAAGACATATGCTAAGAATATGACCCTTGAATTTTTGATGAAGTATGACCCTCTTGGTGTAGAAAATGCGAAACGTACCCGTCAAGGTTTTATAGTAAAAAAAGATCGTTATTTGCTGGATTTTTATGAGAAGGGTGAGCATGTTGGATATTATGTTGATCCTTATTTTGAGTATATCTTTGAGGTAGTGAAAGATAATGATCTTGCAAGCTTGACAAAACTTTTCAAATATTTTAATAAAGGTTTTAAGCCTTTAGTTACAGAGTTTAATCCTGGTTTTGCTTTTATGTTTAATGTTTTAAGAGACACTAACAGGGCAAAAGTGGATTTAACGAGTATAGTGGGCGATGGGAAGGTTATTCCTATTGAAGAATCATTAAGGGTTAGGGCACATCTTGTTAGTCATTTTTTATCCTCTTTTAAGCAGGGGCGTGGTGTTTATTATGGCAATATAGAGCCTGTGATAAATGAGATGATAGATGCAGGTGTCTTTGACATAAGAACGGGTATAAGTTCTAATTATAATGTGAGTGAGCAGGAGTCTGTAGATATTGTTGCTTCGAGGTTGTTTCCAGAAGTATATAATAGAAAATACAAACGTTGGCGTGAGTTGAATGAAGCTACAAAGACGTTAAGTGCTTTTGGTCATTTATATCGTTCAACGGCAAGGGGTTTGGAGTTGGGTACTAAGATTAATGCTTACAAGTTTTTACGTAAATCAGGTTTTGACATTGAGGCGGCTTCTTTTTATGCAAGGAATATAGCTGGTACTCCTAATTGGAAAAGATACGGGTTGCATACTGTTTGGCTCAATCAATGGTCTCCCTTTTCTAATGTTACCTTACAGGGTTTAGGTATGGATTTAACTCTTGCTACGAAAAGGAAGACGGCGGGAGGATTCTGGTATTCTGTTATTGCCGGTGCGGTGCTGCCTGGAATATTACAAGGATTACTTGCGTCAGGTTTGTTTGATGAGAGATTGCGTAAGATTTATGACAAGATACCTAATTATCATAAGTATAATTTTTTATGTATTCCTTTTGACACTACTGATGATGGTGCTGTTCGTTATTTTGTATTACCATTTGGGGAGATCACGAGATTATTTTTCTCGATAGGTTTTGCTATGTCAAGGGTTTTAGCTGATGAGCGACCTGTAGGAGTTAGGGAGCTTAAACATATTTTTAACGTGGGGGCGTCATATACATTGTCTATTCATCCTCTTATTGAGATTGTTCATGGTTGGGGGCAATATTTATTTGGTAAGTCTCCAACGACCTACATGGGGTCTGATGTTGTTCCTTCTTATATGATGGCTGCCGGAAAAACATGGGAAGGTACTAAAAAGATGCTTTCGTGGACTGCCAGTACATTAGGGGCAAGCTGGATACTTACAATGGTTTCTTATGATCCGTATGAAAATCGTTTTACGGAGTATGGTTTTAAAAATGTTCCGATTTTGAATAGGATATATAAAGAGACAAAAGCGGGCGAGCTTGAAAAGTATTGGGATTTAGTCTCTAAGGTTGATAAGGATCGCAAGGTTGTAGGTATGCGTGAGAAACTTTATCTTAAAAAGGTTGTTGAGGAGTATGGTAAACAGTTTACAGAGATGAAGATTGATTTGAGAGACAAGGATCAGGTTGTTGAACAACGCAGGCATCAGCGGGATTTTCTTGATCGAAAGATCAAGGAATATATAGGTGTAGATAAGATAACGACGGCTGAGCAAGTTGATATTTATCGTCGTATGTTTGATACAGGACACGATTACATTTATGCAGGTGTCCATAATGAGGTTGTTGAGGTTATTAGAGTTTTCACTTACGCCCCCACTTTAGAGGCTAAATGCGAGGTGTTAAATATGTTCAGGCGGCAGGAAGGTGAGGAGGCTTATCAGGAGTTACTTAATTACTTGAAGTGGCAGGGACGTTTATCAAATGACTTTTTTAGCACATGGCATAAGATGTACGGGGCGGAAGAGAAAAAGAGAAAGGAAGAGGCGGTAAAGAAAGAAATGTAATCAAAAAATCATTTTTATTAAAAGTATCTTACTTTCGTAAGATATAATAATTGCAGTATGTCATTTATTAAACAAGTTATAGGCGTTGACAAATTCGTTGATTTACCTTCAAGAGGTGATAAACGGGTGTTTTATGTTGTTCGAGAGCCTGTTAGCGGGGTTAACAGTCTTGTCAGAGGGTATATATGGAATAATGGCGGTTATCAGCCTATTGTTGACCCTAACTTTATCATTCATTGTCCTTATAGCAAGGATGGTTATGATTTTACTACAATAAAGGATGCGCTTGATTTTCTTTTAACAAAGGAATTACAAGTCTCTTTGATTGTTACTCCTGCGCAAACATATGGTTCATATCCTATTGATATTCAATTCACATGGGTTCTTTCAAAGTTGGTAGAGAATATTGAATCAATAGTTTTAAAGCGTATGATGGGGGGTGGTGAACAGGTTATTGCGTCTAATCTTATACAATACACCGTTGGCTCGGTAGGGCAGCATAGTGTTCAACAGACGTTATCTGGCGATGCTGTTTATGAGATTACTGTGATTGATACATTTGGGAACGTGGCAACGGCCTATGGAGAGGTTAAATATGTGTCAAGTAGTGTGCAGATACTTGAATTTAAGGTGTCGCCAGACTATTGGCATGAGCGAGGGGATAGCAATGAGGGTGAGTTTACGTTATCGTGGACGCTTTCTGCGGGCAAAGAGTATTTAAGCAGCATATATGTACAGGATAAGATTTACAGTTCTGATGAGTACGGCGAGCCTGTTTCATTAATGGATTACACGTTAGCTGACGGTTCGGGAACGCTTACAGTAACAAAAGAATTGACCGAGAGTATTGTTTTTAAACTTTCAGTGGTCTCTGTCTCATCGCCTGATGTAAGGACGGCAGAAACGGTTGTTGAGTTTATATCTTATATCCCAATCAGTGTTGAAGTTCCTTTAAGCATTAATCCGGCAAGCTCATCCGGCTCGCAGGTAAATTATACTTTTACCTGTACGTTTAATCGAGTGTTTAATATTGAGAATGGAGGTTACTTAAGACTTTATCAGGTAGATTCTTTTGGAGAGAAGATACTCGATTCATCGAACGTGTTTGGTGGAGGTTATGTTAATATTGAGGTGTTAAGTAGTAAATTTGTAATGATACAACGTTTACTTACAATATCACAGACTACATATTTTGAGTTAGAGGCCAGAGAGGTTGACGATTTTATGAATGTGTCGAAAGTCTCGTCGTATGCATCTGTATCGTTTAATATTGATATGGAGTTTACTGCCCTTTCGGTAAGTCCTGTAAAGGACTATATGAACAACAATGGTTATCAAAGCGGTTATCTATTTACAGCTACATTTAATAATTCATTAAATGATAGTTTAATTAGCCTTGTTAACCTTTCCATTGACGGTGTTAGTTACGAAATAAATAACTATAGCCTTAATGTGAATGTGCTTTCTTTTAGTTTCACGCAGCAGTTTACTGAAGGTGCTACCGTTGAGTTTTTGTTAGGAGTAACCTATGATGGGGTTGAGTTAAGTCGCACAGTGATGTTAACTATGTATTCCATCCCCAATATAAATGATGTTACATTTATTCATACAGGCAATGCAGGTCAGTTTGGGGTGTCGGGAACATTAACCCGACAGCTTATTGACACCATTACTGTTCGTTTTGCAGGTAAAGGGTATTCCGCATCATCGGTCATTGATGGTGCGGAATTATCAATAACTGATAGTTTGAATAATTTCTCTTTTGTAACGGGTGTAAACACGCAGACGTTACAAATTACAGAGACGTTGAACGGTGGGCGTGCTCCTTATCAGATAAGCAAGTCGCTCACTTTTACGTTATATAGCATAACATTTATTATAAAACATAACGGTACGCCTGTAAGTGGCGCATCGGTAAATATTAATGGCAAGACGATTACAACAAATTCTTCTGGACAGGCTGTAGCTAATGCTTTAACAAATGGTGTGTATTCGTATTCAGTAAGTTGTTCTGGATATAATACTATTCAGGATAATGTTCAAGTAAATAACGCAAATCAGACGATTAACATTTCTTTAACAGAGGTTACTCCTGATCATTACGTCTATTTTGGCTATATGACTGTAGGGCAGACCTATGGCAGTGTAACTATTGTAGAAGACGCTGGACAAAGCGCCTTAGCTGCCTTACAACAACCTTCTGTTGTTACAGGGCAGTCGTCTAAGGGAACTAATATTATTGATCCCGTTACTATTCAGTATGCTGCTTATCCATCTCCGTTGCAAGGTCATATGTTTTTAGCTTCTGAATGTTCTGATTATATAGGTTACAAAAATGTGTTTTTTGCGACATTGGATAACATGTGGATTTATGGGCAAGAACATAACGTAACTATTAATGGAAAAGTGTATTATTTATATGTTGCGAAGTTCAGAGTAGAAGGAGAGGGAGATCCTACGCCGGAGATGACCTTTAGTAGCGTTGTGATTTAAAAATAAAAATATTAATATAGAGATGGCAATAGATTTATTTGATGGAATAAGGGTAAAGGCAGCAAGTCCTTTGAACTTACATTCTATTGTAGGAACAAAAGATTTGAATATGTTTGGGACTAAACCTGTTTACGCTACAAAAGAGGCTTTTGCAGCATCGCCTTATTCTTATTCTGGAGCAACAGTTTATGATGTTGATACTGGAAAAAAATGGTTGTTTGAATGGGAGTGGAATGGCACTGAGGTAGTAAAAAGTTGGAAAGAGCTGCCTGTAAATGAAGTTAGTAGTTATGATAAGTATTTATTTGTTGTTAATGTGTCAAATCAGAATTATGATAGTCAAACAAAAGTATTAACTATTAATGAATTTGGTGGTACATTTGAAGTTGGAGATGAAGTCTATATTGTTGTAAACGGATTAGTGTATAATACTTCTTTTACTCTAAATGGGGGGACAAATACTTTAAAATGGATGTTAACCGATTATGATTTGGGCAGTGGTGATGTGGTAGAGATAATATTGTATAAAAAAGTATAATTTTAAATAAAAATGATATGTTAAAGTTAAAACAAATTGATGGATTAATAGCTGCTTTAAACAATAAGGCTTCAAAGGCAGTAATTGAAAGTGGTAGTTACACAAAGGTAACTGTTAACAATGAAGGAATTGTTACCGGCGGTAATAATTTAAATAGCGCCGATTTGCCTATAGTGCCTGTAACAAAGGGCGGCACTGGATTATCTTCGCTTACTTTAGGGAGTTTCTTAAGAGGTAATGGTACTGGTAATGTATCGTTAAGAACTGCTGCACAAGTTAAGTCAGATATTGAATTGGGTAATGTAACTAATCATGCACAAGTTAGGAAGGCTGTGAGTTCCACTGACGGTGTTATTCCAAAGTGGAGCGGTGCAGATGGCGTTTCTATTATTGATGGCTTTACTCCCAGAACCACGTTAAGGGCGTCTGCATCTGCTGATGATGTTAGTATTGCTACGGAGAAAGCTGTGCGAACGGCTGTTGATGCTATAGCAATGGCTGTTGATGCTATGGATTACAAGGGTGCTATAGACGCCTCCACAAATCCTAACTACCCTGCTGCGAGCAAGGGGGATACTTATAAGTTTTCGGCTAACGGAAAGATAGGTGGGACAAACGGGGTAACAGTCTATCTTGGGGATTTTATGATATGTGTGCGTGATACCGTAGGGGGCACTCAGGGAACTGTAGGCGAGGATTGGGATGTTTTTCATTTAAATCGTGAGGGAGAGGTTATAGGTCCCTCATCGGCCACGAATGGCAATATATCCGTTTTTGACGGCACTACCGGAAAATTGATAAAGGACGGTGGTGTTGGCGTTGATGCTTTACTTGGGAAGTTAGACTATGCGTATTCGATAGATGCTTCTTCAAATCCTAACTATCCTGCTGCGAGTAAGGGGCAGGTTTTTGATATAAGTGTTGCGGGAAAGATCGGTGGTGTCAATGGTGTTGAGGTTGGGGTTGGAGATTTGTTGATCTGTTTACAGAATGTGTTAGGGGGCGCACAGGGTGAAGTAGGTAGTTCATGGGCAAGGATAAGGCGTCCTAACGAGGTATTGGGACCGTCATCTTCTGCTAATAACAGGATAGCCGTCTTTGACGGCACTACCGGAAAATTGATAAAAGACGGTGGTAGTACAATTGCAGATATTGTCTCAGGACAAGCAAATTTGCGTAACAAGCAGCATAAGATAACCGGCAATGAGGGGAGCATGGCTACTGTGATAACTATTACAAACGCCTTGACAGAGAGTGTAATGAGCGGGACTGTTCCTACGTTTAGTGTTAATGGGTTAAGCTATCCTATGGGTGATTATGCCAGCCTTAATATAGGAGAATGGGCGTTTTCAGGTTCATCAATACGTGTACGGCTTCCTTATAATCTTGAAACAGATGATGTAATATTGATAATTTATAATTATTAAAAATGATAAAGATAAAACAGGTAAGTGGTTTACAGACAGAATTGGACAAAATTCAAACTACTAAGTTTATTATTCCTGCTGCGGCCATGTTACCTATGACTGATGCGTCTGCTTACTATCTCGAAGGATCTATTCCTACTATGGTGTTTGACCATCTGACGAACACATCAGTAAAAGCTCAACTGTGGGATTATGAGATCCCACAAGCTGTAGCCAGAATAAAGGCAAGAGTGATTGGTAAGACAGCTTATGAGGTAACTGGAGAACAATTTGCTATGCTTGCAGTTGAAGCCCAATGGGTAGGAACAAACATTGCGTCAGTAACATTTAATCCAAGAACCGAATTTACAATAACAGGGGATGAAAAACTTGTTTATTCTAATAAAACTACGGCTTTTTCTATTGGTGGCACACGCACAATAGGTTGTGGCTTATGGATAACTTTAAAACGTGTTGCTTTACATGATGTTGATGATTTGACGCAGCCATTAATGATTGCGTGGCTTGAAATAGAGTTTTTATGATAAGGCGTTATAATTATAGGGTTGCTTTGGGTGAGGCGACATTTGAGTTGTTGCCTACAGGTGATGGCACGGGTTATGCTATATTAAGAATGGAGGCAAGTGAGACGACGACACTTTCTATTCGTGGTGGGGATGCTAAGTTTTACACAGACAATAGCGGTGCTGGTGAGAGTTCCACATGGACTATTACAAGTGGTGCTATACGGTCAATATTTGTTAAGTGTACCTCAAGGTCGTTACTTGTTTTTCCAAAGCAGGGTGTTATAACAAAATGGGGGATTAGTACATCGTTAAACGGGTGGAGTTCTAAAATTAATGCTCCTTTAATTAGTAGTGTAGGCTTCCCTTTACGTAATTTAACACACCTACATTTATCAGGACAATGTGAGTTTTCAGGTTCGCTGCCAAGCGGGTTGACTTATCTTTATTTATTAAGCTCTAACATCAATTGGACGTATTCAGGTTCGCTGCCAAGCGGGTTGACTTCTTTAACCCTAAATGGCTCTAACATCAATTGGACGTATTCAGGTTCGCTGCCAAGCGGGTTGACTTATCTTTATTTATTAAGCTCTAACATCAATTGGACGTTTTCAGGTTCGCTGCCAAGCGGGTTGACTTCTTTAACCCTAAATGGCTCTAACATTAATTGGACGTATTCAGGTTCGCTGCCAAGCGGGTTGACTTCTTTAACCCTAAATGGCTCTAACATCAATTGGACGGCATTTGATGCTTCAGGTTCAGGGAATATTACTACTTATTATAGATTACTTGATTTTGTAACAACTGCTTTTTCGGTTACGAATTTCATTAGTCTATTACAGTCAATGGTAAGTAGGGTTGGCGGTTTACCTACCACTTGCATTATTAGTGATTATGATAATAATCCTACTCCTGATGAGATTAAAAATGCAACTCCTAATCAATCCGGCACTGATGCGGAAAAGGCAAAACATTGGGTGGAGCAGTTAAGGTCTGTGAAGGGAGTTACCTCATTAATTTTAAATAACACAAATATTAGTTAATATGAAAGAATATGTTTTAGTAAATAATGGTAATGTGATTTATCGTTATAGTTCATTTGTTAAACCTACAATAAATGAGATTAAAGGCTTTATTTATGAGGTTCAAACGTCAGTTAAGCCTGCTATACCTGTAGGTAAGAAGGTTGTTGAGATTTGGACAATAGAGGGTGATAAGTATATTCAGGGTTGGGAGTTAGAAGATGTTACATTACAAGACACATGGCATGATCAGAATTACCCTAAAAGGATAAAGATAGCCATGCATGATATTAATACAATATCTACTTTACAGGAGTTTGTTAGTAAACTTATACTTTGGTGGATGATAAAAGGTTTAAAACATTATTCTGATAATGATTATGCTTATTTTTATTGTAACTTTATTTATGAAGAACATCAATCTATTATTGATCAGTTTGGTCAGTACATAGTTATTGAGAGTTTAGAATGATGTAAAATTATTAATTATGGAAAGATTTAAAAAGTTTATAAAAAAATATTTGCGTGAGCTTATTTCTGATAAAAAGTTGAAAACGGCTCTATGGCAAATTGCCAATACAGCATTAGTTTTGTTCATAACTTATTTAAGTGGTCTGCAGATTCAAAAGCCCATTTGGATAGCAGTTATTTCTGTGATCATAGCTATTTTAAATTTCACAACAAAGTTTATAAATATAAACTATTTGCAAAAAGATATCTATTAATGGAACAGATGGAACAGGAATATATAATAGCCATTGAATTATTGAAAAACAATCAACAAATAATGAATGAGAAGATGGATGCTATTCGCCATGATTTGACGAAGGGTTTTGAGAGTGTTGAAACAAAGATAAGCGAATTACAAACAGAGATGAAGGAGATGGATACTCGTAACGAGAAAAAGTATGCATCTATTTTAGCTGAAAGGATTGTTTATGGTATGGTTGGGATAATGATTTCCGCCATAATAGTTGCTTTATTAGCG
>JAIXKU010000320.1 GCA_026936045.1 Flavobacteriales bacterium | reverse complement strand
AATGGCAATTAGACACGTTCCCTAAAACCTTATCCTTACATTTTTCGGGAGGTGGCACGCCGGATGTATATGGTATAGCATTGGACGGACAAACCGGTGTATCGCTTGACAATCTGCCTATGCGCGGCTGTTCGGGCACCATTTTTACGCGTGCGGATTCAGCCTTATTAAAAGAGAGCTTTGAGGCCTTAAATGTGAAGCTGCTTATTCTGCAATTTGGCGGAAACATGATGCCCTCTATTAAAGGGACTAAAAATGCCGAAGAGTATGGTAAGCGTTTTTATGAGCAGATCATGTATCTGAAAAGCCTCAAGAAAGATTTGTCAATTCTAGTTATCGGCTTAGCCGATATGTCTAAACGCATTGATGGGCAAATGCAATCATATCCTTTTATCAAGGACGTACGTGAGAATCTAAAGAAAGCTACATTTGATGCCGGTGGCGCCTATTGGGATATGTTTGAGGTCATGGGCGGACTTAACTCCATGCCTTCATGGGTTAATCAGGGATTAGCCGGAAAAGATTATATCCACTTTACAAATAAAGGTGCACAGAAAGTAGCTGAGTTATTTTATGAAGCATTAATAAATGATTATAACGAATATAGAATAGAGAAACGCATTAACGCCATTAATGACATAAAAATAGCATCTGACTAATGAGATACTGCTTAAAACATATCATTCTTATCTGTTTTGTTTTGAGCATTCTTCAGAATGCCTATGCGCAGTACCCATATATGTACAGCACCTATCCGTTTATTCGTTATGAGGAGAATCAATTGATTTTTCCGGGAGACAGCAGCCGCATGTTGACATTCTTCCAAAAATTAGACGACCTTATCTTTAACGGTAAAGGGCATATTCAAATTCTCCACATTGGCGGCTCACACGTACAGGCTGATATTTTCACCGGTCGTACACGCGAAAGATTCAGCACTTTTTTCCCCGGTAATAAAGGAAGTCGTGGGCTGGTATTTCCCTATCGCATTGCTAATACCAACAACCCGTATAACTACGTTGCTTCTTATACCGGCAAATGGGAGTCATGTAAAAACACCCAACAAAATCTCTCTTGTGAATTGGGTATTACAGGTATCTCGGCTACAACAAAAGATACATCCTCTACCATCTCTCTTTCTCTTAGCACGGATTATTATCAATCTTATGATTTTAACACCATACGCGTATTTCATAAAATTGACAGCAATCAATTTGCTATTATACCTATCGGTAAAGACAGTAACAGTTATAAAACGATATGTTATCCGACATTGGGATATACCGACATTTTTCTTTCCGAATACTGTCAAAGCATTGTGCTTGGATTAAAAAAAACAGACTCGTTGCAATGGGGTTATACGCTTTATGGCTTACAGTTAGAAAATAATGATCCGGGCATTACCTATCATGCCGCAGGTGTAAACGGCGCCGGCACATACTCCTTTTTGCGTTGTGCATTATTCACGCCGCAGCTTCGTATTCTCAAGCCTGATCTTGTTATTTTCGGACTGGGCATAAACGATGCTGCTTCCAAAGACTTTAACGCTGCATCTTTTGAATATAATTATAAAAAACTGATTGATTCAGTACTCGCTGCCAACCCCGATGCTGCCATTCTTCTTCTGACAAACAATGACAGCTTTCGAAAATACAAACGAAAATTTTATGTCAATAAGAATGGTGAAACAGTTGAACAATCCATGATCCGAGTAGCAAAAGAACGGAATCTGGGTGTTTGGGATTTTTTCTCAATCATGGGTGGCTTGGGGAGTATGGAAACATGGATGAAGAACGGATTAGGGAAAACGGATCGTGTCCATTTTACGACAAGCGGATATAAATTGATGGGAGACTTGTTGTTTGAGGCTATCATTAAAACGTACGAACAATATTTAATTAGAACATATACAACAGACAATAGCTACTAATATATGAACTTGTCTTTATTGGCCGATATATTACGGCTTAACCCCTCACATCCCGACACATGGACTAATCCCCTATTTATTTTCTTCCATTTATTCCTGATTGTACTTTATACTATAAGCTCTCAAAAGCGGTGGGGATTTGCTCTATTTCTAGCCTTATCCGCTGCCGGGACCATATTCGAATCACTCGGGCTTATTTTTCCCGCATTGATTGTCGGCATACTCATACACCATTACAAAAACACGTATCTCCTAAGCCATCTCTCCTCATTCCAACATTGGCTGATGCGAACACTAACTGCTCTTCTAATTGTATCTATACATCAGTTACTCCCCTTTCTCTTTCATGGTGTAGGTGACATTTTCTCTTTTAATCCGGCTTCGCCGCTCATCTTCACTAAGTTCTTCTTTTGGGCGTTCTTTGTTGTGCTGCTTACCATATACAGCACCATCTATCAGAAAATCGGTTTAAGAAATATCTTCTTAGGTATCGTCAGCATATTCTTCTACTACAAAACCAGCGGCTTATTTTTCCTATTACTCATCTTTAGTACGATAACAGATTATTGGATCGGGATAGGATTAGGCAAAACAGAAAAACCGATAAAACGCAAACTGCTTCTTGCCACCAGTGTATTCTTAAATTTAGGCACACTAATCTATTTTAAGTACGCCTATTTCTTCACCGATGCTTATAATCAGATTTTTCAATCGGACTATCATGTTATCAACTGGCTGGCATATTGGAGTAACGGCTATGCCGGCACACATTTCGATATTGATGAAATCATATTGCCCGTTGGGGTATCGTTCTTTACGTTTCAGGTGATTAGTTATTCGGTTGACGTGTATCGTCGTTTGATAAAGCCTGTCGAGAACATGTCTGACTTTGCATTTTATGTTGCTTATTTCCCACAGCTAGTCGCCGGGCCTATTGTCAGAGCCAATGAATTTGTCCCGCAGATATACAAACCGTATAAGGTAACCCATTATGAATTTGGCTTGGCCTTATTTTGGATATTAAACGGGATGATTAAGAAAATGATTATAGGCGATTACATGGCTGTTAATTTTATAGACCGTGTGTTTGATTATCCTGAGAATTATACCGGGTTCGGGGTGTTAATGTCTTTATTTACCTACTCATTACAAGTATATGCCGACTTTTCAGGATACACGGATATTGCCATTGGCGTGTCATTATGGATGGGCTTTCGTTTACCTACCAACTTTAACTCTCCTTACAAAGCACGTAATGTATCTGAATTTTGGAAACGATGGCATATGTCGCTTAGCACCTGGCTCAAAGATTATCTCTACATCCCGTTAGGCGGTAATCGAAGAAGTACATTTGGCACCTATTTTTGGTCGTTTATTATCATGGCTTTTGTCGTCATGATCTCCGGTCAATATTGGCTAACCTCGCTTATCATATTCGGCTCGTTAAGCCTGGTTTCCGGCCTAGGCTCTTTGGTTTACAAGCCGTTAAGACGCAGTATTATAACTAATATCAACCTGATGATAACCATGGTGATTGGCGGACTTTGGCACGGTGCCAGTTGGAACTTTGTTATCTGGGGCGCATTAAATGGTGTGGCTTTGGTGATTTATAAGGAATGGAAAAAAATCTCACCTTACGAAAAAAACAACCATTGGATGATAACCGCTTGGAAAGTATTTTTTACATTTACATTCATCTCTTTCACTCGTTTGTTTTTCAGAGCCGGTGATATTAAGAATACAGGGAACGGCATGGAACTGGTTGATCGTATGGTGCATCAATTACTTCATAATTGGAGTATAGATGCCTGTCTGAAAATTGTACAAAACCATTGGGGAGTGTTTGTTGTATTTATAATCGGTATGATCATTCATTGGCTACCGGTTAGCGCTAAGCAATCTTATCGAAACTATTTTATTCGCTCTCATCCTGCTTTAAAAGTTCTTTTTACAACAGCTGTCGTCTTTCTGATTTATCAGTTTATAACCTCCGATCTTCAGGCTTTCATCTATTTTCAGTTTTAGAAAGACTTAAAGGGAGGACGTCGGGTTCTTTTGTATTGGCTTCTTTTGCCAAACTTAAAATTCGTATTTCGTGTCGAAATTACAACTAAAAATGTCGATCCCGAAAAGCAACCAAACCGTTATCATTCATTTGAAAAATGCAATACGAAAACCTCTGTTTTACCAATTGGATTCATTCGAAGGCAAATGATTATAGCATAAATTAAACATCGTGTTGCAACAATGATAAAAGAGGAAATCGAATTTTATACCTTTTATTTTCTACAGCTACGCAGTTGAATTGCTAAAGCCAAATCTATGGATTTTTCCTAACGCTGAATCTGGGTTTAAAATGAGACAAGTTGGATGTCGTGTATTTAATATGCTGATATGAAAATGCGTTGTAAACAATGTTCATCGCAAAGGGATTGTGAAAAACGGAGAATGTCTTTTGAATGGGATGCTGCAAACAGGTTACTCTTATTTAGAAACCAAGTGGGTAATTCAGAACCCAGCGTAATAGCACAAAACTGTGTAAAGAAAATTATTAGAAAACAAGGTGGGGGTTATGAAATACGAACTTACAGGGAGGTTGTTTATATTAATAAATAAAAGACCAAAAGAAGAGCTGAATTTTAAATCCCCTGGATTATTTTAAAACTTGATAAACAGAACTTATGGACGTGTCGCATTTGATATTTGAACTTGTCCCCAATATAATTTCTACTATCCTCTTGACTCCTAGGAATATTTTCTTAACTTGCATTACTTTTATTGAGTATAACATGAGAACCCTCTTTGTAGTTTTAGGTATCGTGTGCCTGTTGTCCATTTCATGTGTGTTTAGTCAGCCTACATTAACGATCACTGAGATTCATTACAACTCTGATTCAACACGCAATACAGGCGACTGGTTTGAATTATATAATTATGGCAATACAAGTATTGATTTGTCCCTTTTCCGAATTCGTGACAGCAGTGCCACCGGCCTGTATCTCGTACCACCTGGAACAATTATTGGGGCTCAGCAATATCTTGTTTTTTGCGCAGATCTCTCTCGGTTTGACACCTATTACTCAATTCCCAACCGCATGGGTGACTTAGGCTTCGGATTGAACAACAAAGCGGATGGCATTCGCATTTTTGATGCAAGTAATAATTTAATCTTAGAACTGTTTTATATCGATAGTCTGCCCTGGCCTCCCGGTGCCGATGGCTATGGCAGGACACTTGAAATCATTGACCCCGCTTTAAATCCGGCGCTTCCTTCCAGTTGGCGCACAGGTTGTATCTTAGGCTCACCCGGCACGGCATTTTCTCCATGCTATAACGAAACTATCGTTGTCAGTGAAATCAATTACAAGTCTTCACCTACGCAAGATGCCGGCGATTGGTTTGAGATTCGTAATATCGGCAATACCTCGGTTGACATTAGTAATTATCGTGTGCGGGATAGCAAAAACAAAAACATGTATATTATTCCGGCCAACACCATACTGGCACCACAAGCATCTGTTGCAGTATTTAACACACCGGCAAAGTTTAGCAACCGCTTTCCTTGGGTAAGCAATAAAGTTGGCCCCTTTATTTTTAATCTCTCAGGCGCCGGCGATTGTATTCGATTATACAATGCGGATGATAAGGTGATTTTTTCTGTTTGCTACGGTGATGATGCGCCATGGCCTGAAGAGCCTGACGGCAACGGTTATACTTTGGAAGCCGATACCAACTTCTATTTTAATCGTGATGTAAATGATGCTAGCTCTTGGTTTGCCGGATGCCCTGAAGGTAGTCCATCGTTAAGTACACCTCTAATTGTAATATATCGTAGGGTCTTAGAATACAATCCCTTTTATATTTATCTAACCCGACATCCGACCAATTCTTCATCTACTCAGCAAATGAAAACGCTTCTGGGGGTTGCCATTTTGATATTAACGGAAAATAGTTTGCTCCATACCTTTCTCTGAAACTGTTCAGACTCAAACTTTCTCCGGGTCTGTATTCTTCAGATTAAAACTCAAAACAACATATTATTCTAAAATATTAAAGCGCCCATGAGAAAACTATTTATACTCTTTTGCTGTATTCTCCTTTCCTATTCATCCTTTTCACAACTTGTGATTAATGAATACTCTTGTGCCAATATGGGTACGATCACCGATAACTTCGGCAAGACACCCGATTGGATAGAAATATACAATGCCAGTGCAATATCTGTCAACCTCTCAACCTATTATCTCAGCGACAAAACAACCAATCCACTGAAATGGCAGTTACCTAATATCAATTTGAATGCAGGGCAGCGCATCTTATTTTATGCCAGCAACCGCAATATAACGGCATCCGCACCTTATCATACCAACTTTAAACTTACACAAAGCGAAGGAAACGAAGTTGTGATGCTGTCTGATAATGCCGCCAACATCATTGATATGGTAACCATTGAGCCAACGTTACGCAATCATTCTCGTGGACGAATAACAGACGGCTCTGCCACATGGGGCGTATGCCCGACACCCACGCCCAATATCGCCAATACCGGTGTATTTACTGGCTATACGACAACCCCCATTATGAATATGAATCCCGGTAATTACGCCGGTCCTATTTCCGTTACATTATCTTCACCCGATCCTAACGTAACAATAAGATACACTACTAACGGCAGTGAACCTACAGTTGCATCAACAGCTTATAGTGCACCTATTGCGGTCAACTCTACAACCGTTATTCGTGCAAAAGCATTCTCCTCCAATCCACAAATATTGCCCGGCTTTATTGAAACTAATACGTATTTTATTAATGTAAGCCATACTCTTCCAATCGTGTCTTTAGCCTCTGCTAATTACACACAACTCTTTGGCAACTCAATGCAAGAAATTAATTCATCCATAGAATATTTTGATGCCAATGCTAATTTCCAATTTGAAAGTTATGGTGAAGTAAACGGACATGGGAATGACTCTTGGGCATACCCTCAAAAGGGCGTTGATTTTATAACCAGAGATGAAGAAGGATATGATGACGAAATGCAATATCAAATCTTTCATACAAGTCCTCGACCAAGTTTCCAACGAATTATTCTAAAGGCCGCCGCCTCCGATAATTACCCTTTCCAATCTCAGCCCGCCTGTCATCTCCGCGATGCTTTTGTGCAATCTTATGCCTTTAAAATCGGATTACACATGGATGGAAGAAGGTTCGAATCATGTATATTGTATATCAACGGACAGTATTGGGGTGTATATGAAATAAGAGAGAAAGTCAATGATCCTGATTACACCAAATACTACTACAACCAGGATGAGGATGAGATAGATGTTTTGTCATATTGGGGTTGGCTGATTGTGCGATATGGTAATGCTAACGACTGGAATAACCTTTACAATTTTATCATGTCAAACAACATGGCCGTTCAGGCCAACTATAATGCGGCAGCAGCACGCATTGATGTTATGAGTGTGATAGACTATTATATCTATAATACGTATGTTGTAAACAGTGACTGGATAACATGGAATACTATGTGGTGGCGCGGATTTGGCAATCCCGGCGTGAAATGGAAATATGCCATGTGGGACATGGATAATGTTTACAATCTAGGCGAAAACTTTGCCGGGTGGCCCAATACCGGGTATCAGGCAGACCCATGCGATTTAGATAATATCTACCAGAATGCCGGTCCCAATATGGGGCATTTGGATATTTTCAATGCACTGGCTGCTAATCCTGATTTTAAGAATCTGTATATCACACGCTATGCCGAATTATTAAACGGCCCGCTTAGCTGTAATAAAATCTTAGAACATCTCGACAGCATTATCAACGTACTGACACCCGAAATGCCCGGACAAATAGCCCGTTGGGGCGGCAGTATGGCCGGATGGCAAAACAATCTCAATTTCTTACGAAACCAAATTTTGGGACGCTGTTCTGTCATCAATCAGGGTATTGCCGATTGTTACGATGTAACAGGCCCCTACCCTGTTGTCGTATTAGTAGATCCACCGGGAAGCGGAAATGTCAAGTTTATCAATAATATGCTTTCCGCTTATCCTTGGGATGCGTCTTATTTCAGCCCTACACAGATAACAATGGATGCCATACCTGCCATGAGCTGGAACTTTGATTATTGGGAATTAGATCATCATACGGTCAGCCCATCCATCAACGCATCATCCGTTTCCTTTACATTTAATACCGGCGATACCATTATCGCCCATTTCTCTCAGAATGATTCATTGCGTATTCTGTACAGGGTAATGCCTTCAAATGGCGGCACCATTGTTCTCAACGGCAACACTCTGCCATATTACCCATATAACGATAATGTAGCACCGGGCGAAAATTATTCATTAGCTGCCGTTCCTAATACACAATATATTTTTGATCATTGGGGGGCTTCTCATCACACGCTCAATCCGTCCATGAATGACTCGTCCGCACTTTCACCGTGCACAATCGGATACCATCATCGCTATTTACGCTATTGCCTACACCTCCCACACCCTATGTTGAGCCGCCCACCCTATTCATTCCCAACTCCTTCACGCCAAATGACGATGGCCTGAATGACGAATTTCAATTATACTTCAATGACCGTATCACCGAACTGGAAATATTCATATTCGACCGATGGGGCAATACCCTTTTCAAATCAAATGATATCAATTTCAAATGGCACGGTAAATCCGGAGATCTGCTGTTGCCATTAGGTGTTTATGCTTATCGCATAAAATATTCGGATGATGACGGACATATTGATCAGGAAATCTTTGGACATATAACCTTAATACGATGAAGAAAAGAACCGTTTTATATCTCTTCATGCTTTCTCTAACCATAATAGCCTGCGAGAAGCCGGCCGGCGAAGGCGGTACCTCTACCATACGCGGAAAAGTATTTATTCGAGATTACAATAGTAATTTCACTCAACTGCAGGCAGCCTACTATGCACAGGAAGAAAGGGTATATATTATTTATGGAGACCATATTTTTTATGATGATGACATAAGAACATCCTATGATGGGACGTATGAGTTTTCATATCTACGACCAGGCAACTATACTGTTTTTGCCTATTCCGAAGACTCTACCTTCACTGTATCGGGCGGACAGTATGCTGTTTTTGAAAATATTGAGATTACAGAAAATAACCAACTGGTTGAAGTGCCTACTATGATCCTTTTAAATAAACATCTCGCATTCTTATTCTTTTTATCATTATTTATATAAATGTACAGTCTCAAAGTCGTAAAGATTTGAGAGAGGCCGGTATCCGCTCTCGCATTGAAACGGTGGAAGAAAACAAAAAAGGTATTCGTCTTTCTTATACCGAATCTATTGAATACTATGACGAGAACGGCAACCTGATTGAAGTAAAAGAATGGGACGAGAAAGGCGACAAAAGGCGACATGAAACATTTCAATATTCGGAGGGGAACAAACTAATACGGAAGGCTGAAATAAACGCCGTTACCGGGAAAGAGAAGAATATCATTCTTTATACATATGACAATAAGGACAGACTGATAAAGGAAGAATATCAAAACGCCAAAGGGGTTAAAGATGAAATCATAGAATTTGAATACGACGGAAAGTTCAAAACAAAAAAGACCAAAATAAAGAAAGGGAACGTGGTTGAAATTAAATATTACCAATACAACAAATAAACATGCAGCACCTATTATTTATTGATGCTATTGATATCACATCGTTATACACGATGCTTCTTTCTTATCTACTGCATACCGTTGTCATGTTGATATTAGTCTTTCTGATCTATTTCTCCACATTCAGAAATAAAAACTTTGTATTTACCTTTTTCCTGATTGGCACCATTGTTTTCTTTATTTCGTATGTCATGAGCAAACTAAATCTGAATGTCGGATTCGCTCTTGGCCTGTTTGCCATTTTCGGTATTATACGCTATCGCACGGATCAAATTCCAATCCGCGAGATGACCTATCTGTTTATCATCATTGGCCTAAGCGTATTAAATGGGATAAGTAAGCATATTCTATCATTATTTGAGACGGCTTTGATAAATATATTTATCGTTCTGACTGTGTTTATTTTTGAAAAAGTACTCAATCTCCGTACCGAGTCCTATAAATTTATTGTGTACGAACGACTTGATTTGCTCAAATCATCCGATAAACAGGCCCTGCTTGATGATTTGCGTGAAAGAACGGGTGTTAAAGTGGAACGGGTAATGGTCATAAAATATCATTTTTTAAAACAGGTCGCCTATATCCGGGCGTATTATCATTCTAAAAAAGGTGATCCCGATGCTGATTTCCAGCCAAGCAATGATAACGACGATGAAGATTAATATGTCTCAAATAGGATTGACGCTATGCCTTATCCTATTTGTCCAGTCTTTTGGCAGCTCTCAGACCAATGATTTTGGTACGTGGTGGGGTGTTGAGGTTAGAAAAAAACTACCTCACAACATACGTATTGCTATGGAGTCGGAAGTGCGTTTAAAGGAAAACAGCAATCAACTAAAAAATATTTATATCACGCCAAGTATTCAGTGGGAGCCATGGGGATGGATGAAGATCGGCTTACAATATCGTTTTGATAACCGCTATAAACCAAAGGGTGATTATTTTATCCAACAGCATCGGCTGGCCTTTGATATCGGCTTTGAATACCCTATTAAGAGATTTGAAATAACCTATCGTAACCGTACACAATTTGAATGGGCTGATTTTTATTCAGACAAGAAAACGTATCCAGAGATGGCCAACAGAAACCAGATTGGCATTAGTTACAAATGGCCTAATCTGCCTTTAAGAACCATTGCCGAAGCAGAGTGCTGGATACCATTAGAACGCAACGCATGGCTGAGTCGTGTCAGAACGGCTGCTACGCAGGAATATAGTGTCAACAAGATGCATAAGCTGCAAGCCTGCTTCATCTTTCAATCACAATTATTCAGATCAAGCCCTTTAAGAGAATATATTCTTTCATTGAAATACGTCTTAACGTTTAACTGATACTATCGGGCTATTTCAATGGTAAAATCCTCCACTAGCTCACCATGAGATTGAATTGTAGAACGAAATCCCAACCAATATTTTCTGCCGCCATAAACCAACTCATACGTATCAAAAACAGATTTAACAATGGGCATAACATCAAGCTTCTTCAAAATAGGCCTCAGCATACTGACCTTACCTTCATTGTCTTGCCATCTGAGAGAGACGATATAGAAAAACGCATCAAAATTAGCCATCTGAAAATACCTGCCGGTCTGCTTCTCATATTGTATAAAATCCGATGAGTTATCTATTTTAACACACTTAAAACCAAGCGGTGTCAAGCCTTTCATCCATACTGAGTCAAAAGGCTGTTCAAAAAGACAGGCCATTGTTTTCAGATCAGGATAGATAAATGTTTGCTTTTGAATCCGAATAGACGAATAGCGGCATGATGGTGTTTGTGATGAGAGCTTCTGAGCATTAAGAAAAATCAGAAGCAACGCTATACAAGGAGTGATTAAAGGTATAAAAGAGAGGTACCTATTATCAGAAGTTGGGCTTAAGCGTATATTTAGCATAGAAGTCAACTATAATCTTAACCGCGTCATCGGCTGTATCAACAATTTTAAACAAATCCAAATCCTGTGTACTGATATTATTTTCTTTTTCAAGTAGTATCTTATTAATCCATTCTATCAATCCATCCCAAAAATAAGAGCCTACCAATACAATAGGGAATTTGCCAATCTTAAATGTTTGAATCAATGTGAGAGCCTCAAAAAACTCATCCAATGTGCCAAAGCCACCGGGCAGTACGATGAAGCCCTGCGAATACTTTACAAACATCACTTTGCGCACAAAGAAATAATCAAACAAAATATTCTTATCTGAATCAATATAGAGATTGGCATGTTGTTCGAATGGTAAATCTATATTTAAGCCGACCGATTTCCCACCGCCTTTGTTTGCGCCTTCATTGGCCGCTTCCATAATACCGGGTCCGCCGCCTGTAATGATACCAAAGCCCTGTTTTGTGAGTTTAAAAGCAATTTCAGACGCCATTTGATAATACTCGGTATTGGGCTTGGTACGCGCCGAGCCAAAGATCGAAACGCAAGGGCCGATCTTACTCATCTTCTCAAATCCGGTAACGAACTCACCCATGATTTTAAAGATAGCCCATGAGTCATTTACACGGATCTCATTCCAATCTTTCTCTTTAAATGCCTCAAAGATTTTTTCTTCATTTTCATCTTCAATTGAATGTTCATTTTCCATGCTCCGATATATTAGATGATCATTTATATTTTCTTTAAAAATTCCAATGCTTTGCGTACACTGCCATGTGTTATCAATAAGCGTTTGGCATCATCATAGCTCAAGTCTGATTTATCCATTATCATGCGTGTGCCTCTGTCAATCAGCTTATGATTGGTTAACTGCATGTCCACCATTTTATTGTCGCGCACATGGCCTAAACGGATCATGGCGGTGGTGGATATCATATTCAAAATTAATTTCTGCGCCGTACCGGCTTTCATACGTGTGCTGCCGGTGACGAACTCAGGCCCGACGATAGCCACCACCGGAAAATCGCTATACTGTATAACCGCCGCATCGGGATTACAGGTTATACATCCGATCAGAATCTGCCTGGCCCCACATTGCTTTAAAGCGCCGACAACATAA
>JAIXKU010000203.1 GCA_026936045.1 Flavobacteriales bacterium | reverse complement strand
TGGCACATCCATGTGTGGCAATGCTGCCGCATCCACCAATAACATAACGGGCATGGCCGGTGTCGGTTATAATTGTCGCTACATGCCTGTAAAAATAGTTAATGCATCACAAGGCTGGATTGCCGGTTATCAGGGTATCGTTTATGCGGCCGATCATGGGGCAGATATCATCAGTTGTTCTTGGGGAAGTAATACACCTGAACCATACGGGCAAGATGTAATAAGATACGCCACCATAAATAAACAAAAAATTATTTTAGCCGCAGCAGGAAATTCCAATAATACATTACCCTTCTACCCTGCTTCTTATGAATATGTCATAGGTGTGGCAGCTACACAACAAACAGATTTGAAATCATCCAATTCTTCTTATTATACATTCGTGGACATCTCTGCGCCCGGGCAAGCCATTTTTAATACCTACGCCAATGGCTGGGGTATGGGTAACGGCACATCCGATGCTACTTCTATCGCAGCCGGCGGCACAGCACTTGTGATGTCGTACCATAACAACCTTAACGCATGGCAAGCCGGTGCATTGATACAACAAACAGCTTATTCCCTTGATACCATACCGGGCAATGCACCGTATGCAAAACAATTAGGTTCTGGACGTTTAGATCTTTGGCGTGCCATTTCACAACCTCAACGTGCTTTTATACATATGACAGAACGCCAATACACCAATCATCATGACAACTTCTTTTTGATAGGTGATACGGTTTGGTTATCTGGTAACTATCTAAACATATTAGCCAACAGCACATCTAATCTTAAAGCAAAACTAATCAGTCAAAATCCATACGTAACAATCATTGATAGTATTGTATCCATAGGACAGTGTAATGCCTTGCAAAATGCCTCTCCTACTGACTCGTTTGCATTTATAGTGAATCCGGCCTGCCCCGTTAATTATTCCGCACTTTTTAAAATAGACTACGATGATAACGGGTTTACAAACCATCAATTCATTTATGTTTTCATCAATCCGGAATTTTATACTTCCTCTAATCATGGCCTGGTAACCACACTCACCTCTACAGGACGGATAGGCTTTAACGATAACGCCTCGGCCGAAGGCAGCGGCTATCGAATAAAAGACAAACCCAATCAATTATTACAACTATACTTTAATCCCATGGGCTTTTGGATTGGAGCAGCTAACAAAGTCTCTAATCAAACGCTCAGCAGCCCGATGGGACCATGTTGTCCCTTTAATAATGATAATCATTTTGTAAATGTAAATCCATTGTATCGCATTACCCCACCTCTTTTAGCTCAAACCGAATACAAACGAAGCTATACGGATGCCAATGCGGGTGCGGATCAACATCATATACGCATTACACAAACCGATTATTTCAACAGTAATACATATTACGACTCTCTACGCATACTTATTCGATACGAAATTCAAAATCAGGACTCAATCGGTAAAAATCATTTATTCAGCGGGATATTCTCTGACTTTGATGTGTTAGACACCATCTTTGATTTTACACCAAACAAAGCCTATTATGATACATCAAGACAACTTGGCGTTGTATATAATCCTATTGGCAATACATGGTGTGGTGTACAACTTCTCAGTCAGAAACAAGTAGCCTATTATGCTAATAATTCTAATGGCAGCAATGGTAGTATCAATATCTACAACGGCATCACACAAACTGAAAAATGGACGATGATTTCAAACGGCATTGCTCGCCCTGTTTCCGATCTTACGGATGTGACACAGTTTATCGGATGTCGCATTGATTCGCTTCCGCCACAAGCATGTGATGTAGTATGGTTTGCTTTGCTCATTGCGCCATCACAATCTGAATTGCTGAGCTTAGCATCTGACACATGGATCATGTATCAGTCCCGCTTCAACACGTGGACAGGCAGCATGGATTCTAATTGGCATAATCCGCTTAACTGGTCAAAAGGGCAAGTACCTGACAATACAGATCATGTAATTATTCCATGGGTTCCAGGCTATGCGCCGGAAGTAAGCAGCACAGATGCCGTGGCAAAAAATATTGAAATACTTTGTGGTGGCACACTGCACGTCACAAACAACCGTAAAGTGCTTATCGGTAATTAATGTCCTATGCTTCCCAAACATGCTTGATGAAGTCTTTTTTAAGCGTTTCTATGCATATCGGATATGGCTATCTCATGATATACATCTTGCCAAACCCATTCTTGAAATACTTGTCGGCAGAGGTTTGTCTTTTTTCAATGGTTTCACCATCCAGGCGAGCGATTACACGATAGATATAAACGCCGGTGGCTAACTTATCACCATATTCATCGGTCCCATCCCATTTATAAGACGTGATATTTCGGCCAATATGAATATCTCCCATTTCACTCAGTGTAATTTCTCTCACCACTACGCCGGATATTGTCAATATCTGAATTGTAAACTCGGTTGGCAATTCAGAGCCTGTGAGTGTAAATACAAATTGTGTTGAGGTTGAGAACGGATTCGGATAATTCATGACATTGGTAATGGTCGTCTGATTAAGCACTTCAAACTGGATATTATAATCAAAACTGCCATTTCCTACACCTGATATATTACCCGATTTATCTCTTGCACGAATCAATAATTCATACACGCCATCTTGTTCAGAGAGGTCGGGACGGTATGCTATTTTACAATAATTCTCGCTGCTTGTTGCCGGATAGAAGGTCAGATCCGGATTTGAAAAATGTAACTTAATCGGCGTATTGGAAGCCGGTTTTCTCAAATAGAGCTCTACATCTGAGGTATCATCCATCCATAGTAATTCATTCTCATCTTTAAGTTGAATGAGGATATCCGGTTTAGCGGATACAATATCACCATTCATGATATGTATGCCATCAAACGTCACATCCAATATGGGATTGGCAATGTCTGTTCCTACCATAAACTGGCATTGCCCAATATTATTAAAATGCGCCAGTTCCAACTGATGATAAGGTGAATTTAACGGATTCGCTTCAATCCATAGGCTATTAAGAGAAGGATACGATGTGGTGGATGTTTTAAAGGTATCCACGATAAACGCTCCCACGCGCAATGAGTCATTCCGTTGATAAAAATGATGCGTTTGATTGTTTTTATCAATAATAAAATAATGCATCCATAAACTATCCATCGGGTAATCACCAATATTTTCAACCGCTGTAATCAGACGTAGATCTTCTCCTTGATTTAGTGTATCCTGATAAAAACTATATTGGATAGAGGGGTTTAAAGCCGCTTCCGGCACACCTTCATACAACACATGCCAACTATCCAGCTGTAGCGGTGTAAGCGTAACGTCATCACGTGTGAACATAAATAATTTCAGATAAGGATATACAGATGCATCAATCACATTATACAAATCGGGGATATCGGTAAGCGATGGTTGAATTTGGTTATACAAAACATCTTGTTGTCCGTTCGCCTTAACACCAATAATATTAACCGCAGCCGAATCGTTTAACGGATTACCATCAATAGAATATGTCCGCCAATGGAAAGAGCCCCATTTGCTTGCCGGGCCAATCATTGTTGATGTGATCGTTCCATACATCCAGTCATTTTGCAAATAAGTGGTTAGCTCGGCCGGTTGTGTATTTGTTGGACCAACAGCCTCAATTGTTGAGTTGTTATTACCCTTTCTTGTAAAGAAAATATACGATCTGGAGAAAGCGCTATCCACCAACGTTCGTAACGTATCGGCGCCTAGGTTTTCAAAAGCCGTAATCAATGAATTGGGCCAATAGCTTGAATTATAGAACGGCGGTGTATGATTGGTATAAGCTAAAATAAAATGTCCGGCCGGTATCACATTGGTAATAAAGTTCTCTAGAGACGCTCGTTGAGTTGCATCGCTAACATTAAAGAAGAAATATCTTGATACACGTGCATAGCATTGACAGTTGTCATTCGCATTACCAAAGTTATTAAGCGGGTTCTGGCCGTTACAACGCGTACCCCAAGGCTCAAGCGTTATCGGATCTATCACCGCCACATAAACACCGGGATAAAAACTGCAAGGCGCAGGACCTGTCCCCTCTTCCTGTACCGAACCATCAATGCTGTACTCGGAATTAAACTGACAGCAATCACCTGGTAATAAGATCGGATAAGTTATGCAATGTAATTGCTTAACATTAGGCACAAATTCAAACGTACGATTCGTTCTGTTATCATTGATATAGAGATAAGCATCATCTTTGAACTGAAAGAAATGGTCTTGTCCCCATCCGTACTTACCCTGTATATACTGGAATGATGTCTCTTCCCAACGATAATATATTCCGCTCTGTGCAGAATCAACCCCTGTTCTCCAGAAATAAACAGTGCTATCCGTAAAGGTAAATGGCGGTTTCCATTTTACCACACCGCCAATTTGTTCGATTATGGTATCGCGCAAGAAAGGGCTATTGAATAAATCTGTGGTGTCAATTTGTATTTTATATTTTTTTAATGGAGCAAACGGATCACCTGTTGACGCTTTTAGAAAAAGAGAAGCTGTGGGTACAACCTGAAATTTAAATGGATATACCGGCACTATTTCTGATGAAAGAATATTAAGTTTGACTACCACCTCGTTATTCATCTCGTTCATCTCATCTATTTGACTAAACGGATCGGCTGTCACCGTGAAGGTGTTTTCACCGAAGCTGTTTATAATGTTTACCGGCAAATTAAACCTTACGGTGTCTGAATAATACAGCCCATTGATTGTAAAATAATAGAGTGTGTCAGGCACACCTTGTTTAGGGAAGTGACGACGCACACTTAACATAAACGGCGAAGATATATATTGACCTAAATTGTGTAATACCACCTCCATCTCAAATGAATCTATCTCGCTTGTTACGATGGCAGGAATAAAACGCACATCAGGTACCGTAACAACAATATCCGGTTTCTGCCATGTATTCAAACGCAAGCCGGGATCGCCATGTATTTGCGGCTCAAGCGCCGTAAAACGGAAAATAGAATTAAAAGGTGTGCCATGTGCTACTTCTGATATAGCGTTGCGAATAGCCCAACCTATCGTTTTACCATAATCATGTAACGCTATATTAGTATAAATAGAATCCGTAAGTATCTTCATCAATGAAGAAATACCTAATGCGGGTGATGCTATAAACGCAAGCGCGGCTTTGTTCGGCTCAAAAACAAATTTTTCACTGATAAGCGGCACCGACTGGAAAATATCTCCGGATAAACATGAATTAGCAATAAATATGGGATACTTTCCTGTGTTGTAATAATTTTGTGGCTCATCAATATTCTGATCAAAACCTTGTCCGCTGCCATGTCCGAAGATGGTAATCAAAGAAACACCCTCCTCGTTAATCAGCTTACGCATCGAATCAGCCAGTGCCAATTGCACCGGTTGAGAACTTTGTTTTAAAATGGTATAAACTTTTCCGGCATAAAGGGAATCTTCAATGATGCTTTTAAATCCATTAAGATATCCCTCCAACTGTTGTTGCTCAGACAAAGAGCCTCCACCGCCTAAATGCAAGATGTTTTTCATCCATAGAGAAGGGATATTACTTTCTTGTTGCTGAACCTTGTCAAGATAATCATAAACCTGCTGATTATTGGTTGCAGCCAGGCGACCAATGGCTATGCTTTCGCCATCCGATTCAAGTATTCTGAATCCATATAAATGATCTATCGGCGGCACACCTATTGGTGGTAATATGTTGACTTGATATAATGAGGTGTAATTGCCCGCATTCGGATTAATCAATGTATTGCGAATGCCTTTTCCGATAAGGAAAAGATGTTCAGGCTTGAGAGTCCATTCATGTAATACCATGATTAAGAAGTTACGAATAGCCATGGGATGCTTAGGAATACCGTATGCAAACTGATCATAAAGTTCTTCTACATCAATCAATAAGGAATGAAAACCTGTTTGCTGACGATAATTTTTATACGCTTGTGCTGAGCTACGCAAGGCTGATGGAGCAACAATCAAATAATCAAAATCTCTAAAGGTATTTTGATAATCGAGAAAACGCGCATACGAAGAGGGTTGACTGCTGACAGGGCGAACATTAACGACCGGCTGTATTTGAGATTCAGCTATAATATAACATTGCTTAATACCTCCGCCATTAGGGATTAAGGCCTGAAATCCCGGGCCGTTGGGATATACCTTTATCCGTTTTTTATTTCTCAAATCATAAATCCAAACATTACCACCCGAAGAATTAAAATTACTGATATCGGCTCTGGCTTTAGATTGTGAGGTTTCATCTGGAATAAAAAGATACTGCTTCGATCGGCCACCTAAATTGTACACTTGCGGTAGTCTTAATTTCACATACGAAATACCAGAACGTACCGTAGAGGTGAATGTGGACATGAAGTCGAGAATATAGGGGGAAGAGGCGGCAGAAACCAAGCCGGCAGGCATACTAACTGTTTTCTTGTACGACTGATAGGCATCTAAAACCGTATCCATTACTATAGAGCCTCCAAAGGTAAGTTGATGCCTGTGTTCAGAGCCCGGCAACGGGTTATTTCCAGTCAATGCATTAATCCATAACGTGGCATTGGCAGAGGAATAAGTTGTGGCACGATAGGCAAAGAAAGGAGCCGTCCATCCCGAATTAACGGTAGCTGCCGTATTATAAATTTGCGCCCAACCTTCTCCATTGTCATAATCCGGGTTTAATTTTCCGGCGCCATAAATTGGTCCTTCATAATAAGAAGTAGAAAACTCTTGTTCGATATCTGCATAATAGAAAGTCGAAGGCAGATACGATGAAAACGCATTATCGGTTTCTATCTGATAACGCAGATTATTGATGGATGCGTTCCATGTAATAAAATAGTAAGACGTATCAGAAAACAAACTACGCCCTTTGGCCAAATGATGTTCCGGATACAAAAATAAAGCGGTATCAAGCCAACCGGTATTTTTTCCTCCGACAAGTTCAATAAAATCACCTGTATCAAACACGCCATCCGATTCTCCTTCTATGTAGATAGGAATCTCTTGTCCGTGATAAAAAACCTGAATATGGCGTGGATCAATTGTACTAATTGGCATACCGGCACTCTGTAGGGTTGAGTGAGATATCCGATATACGCCATCAGACACAACAGGGAACTTATAATAGGACTGATTGTATTGTATCCACGTATTGGCATATTGTGACCATGCACTACCTGAAGCAAAAAGTCCAAGCAAGATTGTCCATATCAGGTATTGATATCTAATATTACGGTTCTGTTTCTGCTGATACATCCTTTTTCTTCTTGTTAAAATCCACTCTTAAAGAGAATACATGTGACATGCCAACAATACTATTGCCAAAGTTCGCTAAAGTGTAGTCAACGCTGATACCCCAATATTTAAAACCTAAACCAATGGTGGGCAATGCTGTGAAATTTTTACCTCCTTCCGGGTCTTTAATAAACTGAAAACGTCCTACACCTGCACGAATAAATACCAGATCATTATATTCAAACTCTATACCGGCAGACGGATCAAAACTAACAGGACCGGCCGGAATCAAGACATTTCGTCTGCCATCAGTTGTCATGGCTATATCAATCTCTGATAGAATGCGGAATTTCTTTGGCAAGTTAAAGTGCTTGGAAGTGGCTAATACCAATTTAGGTACGGCAATTTCTGTTGAGCTGGATATGACCTCGTTGCCTGTAGCGGTAAATACTAAACGAAACTTTTCTGTATTGTAACTAAAATTGGTAATCGTAGAAGTTGCATCATGTATGGCTGCAGCAAACGTCCATGTTTTCAATTTATATCTGAGTCCGAAATCAAAGCCAAAGCCCCATCCGCTACCAAATTCACCTATATGTCTATAAATAATTTTCAACGTTCCGCCATAACTCAATCCTTTTACTTTAGGAATGGTACGAGCATAGGTGAGCATAAACGCATAGTCGGCGGCAGAGAAGCTTTTTACGCGGTCATAATCCACATTTCCATTGGCATCTACCAATTCAAGAGTGTTAGGGATATCATCTACCCCACTTCGAATAAATGTAAAAGCACCGGCACTTTTTTCATTAAACTTAACAGCAATACCTCCATAGTCATACTTCACGATTCCTGCAAAATGCTCATTATGCATAAAGCTAATCTGAATATCACGCTGCATATAAGGCAAACCGGCAGGATTCCAATAGCCGCATGTCACATCTTCTAATGACGCTGTAACAGCATTAGACATGCCTAAGGAATGTGCGCCTATGCCAATATCCAAAAACGCATTGGCGTACTTATTTACCTGTGCCTGAGCCAGGGCAGGTAAAGAAAAAAGTATAACAATTAGCCTGAAGTTCATACATCAACTTACAAATATATTGAAATTTGATGTATGCTTCGCTGTAATTTCAATAGAACATTAATGGGTGACCGCAAATATTGGATAAACAGCTATGTAGGCTGCAGCACCTGCAAAAAAGCCAAGTAATGCTAACCAACTGATGCGTTTAACATACCAAAAGAAATCAATCTTTTCCATGCCCATTACAGCCACACCGGCAGCAGAACCAATAATAAGTATGCTACCACCTGTACCGGCAGTATAGGCTATGAATTCCCATATCTTATGGTCCATGTGATAAATAGAAAGATCATACATTCCTTGTGAGGCAGCCACTAATGGTACGTTATCTACCACGGCAGAAGCTAATCCAATCGCGATGGCTATCAGATTAAGATTACCGATTGAATGATCCATCCATTCTGCTAAATGAGAAAGAATATGTGTTGATTCCAAGGCACTGATAGCAACAAGAATACCTAAGAAAAATAATACACTGGGCACATCAATTCTTGTAAGCGCATGAATGGCCGTATAAGGCTTTCTCTCTTCTTCGCCTTCATCTTTATGAATAATTTCCGATAATATCCATAATATGGCTAAGCCCAAAAGCATACCCATGTATGGCGGCAAATGTGTGACGGTTTTAAATATTGGCACAAATAATAACGCGCCTATGCCTGCAAATAACATAATACGGCTGCCTTTTACTTTTTCAACTTCGCGTTGTCCTTGATAATCATATTCCGCACGCGCTACACTACCTTTTAATCTAAATGATAGAAAAATCAAAGGAATAGCAAGACAAACCAAGCTGGGGATAATCAACGTTACAATGATATTCATCGCAGATATCTGACCGCCAATCCAAAGCATCGTTGTGGTCACATCACCGATAGGTGAAAAAGCACCTCCGGCATTAGCCGCAATAATTACAATACCGGCAAAAAACTTACGCTGCTCCACATCATGTACTAATCTTCTTAACAAAGAAACCATCACGATCGCTGTGGTAAGGTTGTCCAGTACAGAAGACAAGAAGAACGTAATAAAACCAAGTAGCCAAAGTAATTTGCGTTGGTCTGTTGTTGTGATACGATTTGTGATTACTTTGAATCCCTGGTGTGCATCAATCAGCTCCACAATGGTCATGGCTCCCAAAAGGAAGAAGAGAATTTCAGCTATTTGGCCTAAATGATGGTTTAGCTGCGAACCTACATAATAAACATACAATTCATGTGTGCCAGCATTTTCAAAAAAGTTAGGACTCTCAATTTGAAAGTTCTGTACGAACTGTTGAAAACTTTCAGATGTCAAAATACCCTCGGTAGGGTTAAACACTGCATAAACGGTCCAAACTAAGACACCGGTAAGCAATGCAGAAGCTGTCTTGTTAATCTTTAAGGGATGCTCAAGCGTAATGGCTAAATAGCCGAGAATAAAAATAACCGAGATAATTGTAATCATTTTGAGTAATTTTGCGGCCAAATGTAGGCATTTAGTTAAATAATGCAAATCTATTCATAATTTATTTTTATACTGGTAATCAGAAGATTACTTCAAGTTGTAGTATTTGTAACCAGTGTCCTGATTAGAGAAATTTTGTTATTAAAAAAGGGCAATAAAAGGCCGAATTATAACATGAAAAGGCTGAGCGATAAAATAAAAAAAGCCCCATAAGGGGCTTTGAAAATTAAGATAAAGCGTTTTATTGCTCCCAAAGATTATGTTCGAAATCCATCAATTGGGTTTTGATATCCTCCGCCTCAAGCAAAGCATCAATCCCTTTCACATATTGATCTATCCGACGATCATAGGTATTATCAACCTTGTAGATTAAACTGCTAAATTGACGTTTCATAAACACATCATCATATGTGAGACGCTGAGAGAAGTTATATGGATTATATACTTCTTCATTGATGATAACTTTTCTAACCTCCGGGAAATAAAGCCAATACATATCCTGAAATCCACGAAACTCACCAGAATTTTTGTCATATACGTTCATTACCGGACAAAGCCCAATAATACGTGGTTCAAGTACTGAACGCTGCTTATCGAATATCCAATCTTCTTTAATCTTAAATGTCTTCACATTAGTTGGATCAAATGTTGTAACAAGCACGGTATCATACCAGTCGTATGGCGGATATGGGCGTTGAAGCTGTTGAGAATCTCTGCTTACACCAATATTGGCAACTTCGGCAGATGTCATTTCAGCTCTAAAATCATCCAAATCTGTTGTATATGCTCTAATAGACTGCTCTGTCAGCAAAGCATCCATCAGTACGGTAATCAAATTTTTACGTTGATTAGTTGGGACTGTAGGATAATACAGCGGCTGATTGATTTTTTCACGCAAATCAATTTTACGCCATACACGTCTTGCAAACATCACATCCGCTTCGCGTAAGAATGAATAAGGCACCACTCTGCGATTGGGATAATGTATCTTATCATACACACCATCTCGGGGTGTAGGGGCTAATACCTGCGCTGAAGTGGATTGCCAGCCCAACGCTAGTAGAGCAACTGCAAGGATAAGGATAACCACCGGCTTCTTCATATTGTTTTAGTTTATGGTGAATACTGCATTGGCTGTACGGGTTTCATTACCCGGCACAGTCATTTTGATATTATCAAAAAATATTTTACTTCCTTTTGGTAGTTTTCTAATCTTATCAGATGTTTCACCCGGAATGGTATTACCTTGATAAGACTTAGAATAATAAGATCCATTTACGTTAAAGGCGATATCAAATGACCGTATGGTAGCATACACGTCAAAATCAAAATCATCCATACGTGGGATGAGAGGTGACGCAGCTCCTGCAGCACCGGATACCTTACCGCCATTCATTTGATTAGCCCAAACAACGGTAGGAGTAGGTACACGCTTAACACGGAACTTAAAGCTGCCCATACTTGCAGATTTACCGTCAGCCATCTTTGCCGATACATTGATAGTCATCTCATTACCGGTTCCGGGCTTTACAATATAAGTACCATTAGAACCGGATATTGAGCCGCCGGCTGCATTTACAACAATGTTATTCGGAGCTACGCCCGGCACACCAACAGAAATGGGATTATCTAACCCACGATAAAACACGTTCATCTTAGTGGGTGATACCGTTGCCGAAGGCGGAGAGACGTTGTAAATGGTTGAATAAGGATAAGAAGTCTCTTTTTGTGTTTTAGGATCAATCATCTTAATAATACCGGCAAATGTGCGTTCTCCGGCACCGGATGCAGGTACTGATATATGACCTTTTCCATCTATAATTAACGTCGAATCTAACTGTACCGCATCAGCCACATTCATTGTAGTAGAGTCAACGCGCGTACCATAAATGATAGTAGGCTTAAATGAAGTACTGAATGCAGCCAAAAACACTTCCGCTTCAAAATTTGAACCGGATATCACAAAGCTTGACTTGGGAATAACTTTTGCTTCTACTGCATCAAACTTAAATGCTGTGGCCGAGATTTGATCCCAAAAATGGGTTAACATTTCAGACTCAGCACCCTTAACGATATTCTCCCATTTAGTAAGCTCTACTAATGCTGCCGATAAGGGCAAATGGTAAAAATATTTCATTTCCCATGTTTTCTTACCATCCTTTTTGTAGGCCGGATCGTCTGATCCTGGATCCGGTGTATTGAGTAAAGCAAGACGTTCTTCCATGATGGTTTTATAGCGCTCATCTACTAAACCTAATAAATTATTTTTAAATTCATTGAGTTTATTTTTAAGTTCTCGCGCTTTTCCCTTATCAATCTGGTCCGCTTCCGGTCCAAAATAATGTGTGGGTTTATCATAATCGTCCTTTTTCTCAATCAAACCGGGATTAGAAATACGATTATTCGCTTCTTCATCCGAGGTTACGCCATCCACATTCTTTACCAAATCAATTTTCATTGAGTGGATGAATGCACTCATTTCATCTGCAAATGTGCGCACTTTCTTAGCTCTTTCGTGAAGGTCTTTCACGCGAGGATTTTTACCTTTATTCACAATCTCATCCTGATTATGAAATTCGGCATACCAACTGCCATTTTTTTGCTCGATATTTTGCTTTTGCTGTAGCAAACCAATGTTTACTACCACAAACGCATCGAGAATTTCTTTAGATACGTTAAGTGCTAAAAGAGCGGTCAACACGAGATACATCATGTTGATCATCTTCTGCCGTGGTGATAATTTTCCTGATGCCATTTTTAACTCATTTAAGGATTAATAATTAAATACAATTAAACCTTAGCGGTTAAAATTCATCGCTGTCAACATATTACCATAAACCGTATTCAATGCAGAAAGATTTTTGCCTAATACGTGAATTTCGTCTTTGTAACGCTTAGTATCTTCAACAGACGCATCAAGAT
>JAIXKU010000173.1 GCA_026936045.1 Flavobacteriales bacterium | reverse complement strand
GGATAAGCAAAGGCAATATCTGATCTTTCTTACTCCATTCCGGCTGAAGATAAAGCAAACATGTTTTTTTTACGTGCTTTGCATGCTCTGTAGCCCAGTTCAAATCAGATTTGTGATAAACAACGATTTTCAGTTCGTCGGCTTGTTGATAAATCGGCGCTAATGGCTGTTTGAATTTCTTGGGAGAAAAACAGATCCAGTCAGGTGTTCCACTGATGGGATGTGTACCGGAGGTTTCAAGCCAAACTTGTATTTTCCCCCTTTTTAATGCACTTATCAATGACTGAAGATTATGCATGCAAGGCTCACCACCAGTAATGACACAGTTTTTAGCCCCACTTGCCATAACCCATTCTGTCATGTTATCAATGCTGACTTTCGGATGGAAGGATGGATCCCATGAGTCTTTAACATCGCACCAGGTGCATTCGACATCACATCCGCCCAAGCGCAGAAAATAAGCAGCCTGTCCGGTGTGATACCCTTCGCCTTGAAGTGAATAAAAATGCTCCATTAAAGGAAGTGTCGTAGCATCCATAGGTTATTTATGAGAGGATGTTAAACATTCGAGCACATAAGAAATAAGGCTTTCAACCGCTTTCTGACTGTTTGTGGTGAACGTTTGTTTGACGCGATTGGCCACAGCTACGCAAATCGTACAAGCCTCATGGCCGAGTATAGATGATAGTCCATACAAACCTGACGTTTCCATTTCAAGATTGGTAATCTGATAATCTTTGTATCGAAATTTTGTATAGTTGTTAATTAGATCGGGATAGGCTAAATCATATCGGAGTTTGCGACCTTGCGGCGCGTAAAATCCTGGAGCTGTAAGTGTTATTCCTTGAAAGGTATGCTTTGAGAATAACTTTAGCAAAGTTGTACTACTTTTGAAAACATAAGGTTTCGCCAAAATATGTGGATAGTTGGTCTGCCAGGTAAAATCCTCAATGATATTCATTTGTTCATTAGACTTATTGTACTTGTAGAAATTTAAAAGCCCATCCAGCCCGATAGCAAAGGCCGAAACAATAAAGCGGTCCACATCAATATCTTGTTGTAATGAACCTGTGGTGCCAACACGAATTAAGGATAATGTTCTTTTCTTCTCAAGATTCTCGCGGGTGTCGAAATTGATGGAGGCCAACGCATCCAGCTCGTTAAGTACAATATCAATATTATCCGGTCCGATACCGGTAGAAAGACAACTGATGCGTTTTTTGCCAATATAACCGGTATGAGTGATGAATTCACGATGAGAGATTTTAAATTCTATGCGGTCAAAATGACGAGAGACCTCTTCCACTCTTCCCGGATCACCTACCAACAGAACGGTATCGCTTAATTCTTCATGCCTTAGATTGAGATGATAGATAGCCTTTCTTTCATTTAGGATTAATTCAGATTCCGGATAATACATGCAGCTTTACTTTCATTCAAACATACTGATTTTTTGCTTATTCATAGCTTATCTCAAATAATCTTTAAATTTATCTCCATAAAAAAATACGATTCATGCAACGCAAATTCAAAATTAGGATAGGCTGGCAGGAAGCTCTTCCATTGCTGTTTTTTATTTGCCTGCTCTTTGTCGGATTGACGAATTATAATAAATATGGTATTTCATGGGATGAGCCTATGCAAAGAGATATGGGACTTTTGAGTTATGATTATGTTACGGGCAAGAGTAATGAATTATTTAATATTCAAAATAAATATCATAATGCGACCTGGGAGTTTATCAATGTCCTGCCAGAGAAATTATTGAATCTGAAAGAGGGAAAGCAGATTTATTATTCACGACATATATTGAATTTCTTAGTTTTTTGGCTCGGTGCCGTATTTCTCTATCGTTTAGCCCTTTTGTTTACGTCCGATACTTGGCTCTCGCTGCTGGCTGTCGTCATTCTGTTTCTCACACCGCGGATATACGCGCACGGTTATTACAACTCAAAGGATATTCCGTTGCTTTCGTTTTTTATAATCAGTATGTATTATGCTATAAGGTTTATTCAAAAACCGGGTTGGCTCAACCTGTTACTTTTATTACTGTTTTCCGGCGCTTTGTTTGGAATGCGCATACTCGGCATATTGGTGCCTTGCCTGACAGGAGTTTATGTCTTTCTGTTGATTCTCTCAGACCGTTCTTATCTTAAGTATCTCAAATGGGTATGTTTATATTTTTTACTATACCCGATTGCCGTATATGTCTTGGTACCTGTATTATGGCCGGACCCGCTCTTTCATTTGCGTGAGGCTTTTGCCATGATGAGCCATTTCCCTTATGAAGATCCGGTGCTTTTTCAAGGGCAACATATTAAGCCGGTTGATTTGCCATGGTATTATGTGCCTGTTTGGATTGGAATCTCCGTGCCTTTGCTTTGGGTATTTTTATTTATTTCAGCAACTATTTTCTCTTTACTCATGTTTTTTTATCGCCCTCTGAGTTTTATAAGAAAGCAGCCATTAACTTTGCTCTTCCTTGCCTGGGCGTGGATTCCATGGTTGATGGTGTTATTGTTTCACTCGCATATTTATGACGAATGGCGACATCTTTTCTTCATATACCCTGCCATGATATTGCTTATGATTGGATTTTTAAAAGAAAGTATCTCGCTGTGTAAAAAACAACGTAAGTTGATTGTTTTTACGTTCCTGGGATTATTCTCCTGGCAATCTGTTGTGACGTTAGCATTTATGATACGTAACAATCCGTATCAATATGTGTATTTTAATCCGCTGGCCGGGAAAGATATTCATCTTAATTACGACATGGATTATTGGGGGTTGAGCTATAGGCAAGCATGGGACTATTTAATCTATCAGTTCCCAGTATCACCGCTTTATGTACAATTTGAAACACCGCCGGGAGAATATAATCTGGCTTGGTTTACAAAAGAAGAATTGCAGAAGGTTCATTTAACGGATTATTTGTCTTGTCAGTATTTCTTGACTAATTATCGTTTTCATCCGGTTTATGATTATACGGAGAAAATTTTCTCTATTCACGTGGACGATCTAGAAATTATGACTATCTTTACTACCAATCAGTCTAATCAGAGATAATATCCCTTTTCTAATTTGCCATGAAGTTTTTTTTACTTTCTTTTTTGCTATACAATTTATTAGTTTGGTTTAGTTTTTGATAAATCTAATCCCAAAAAATCACCATGTCTGAAGATAAAGCAGTAACAGAAACTAGAAAGTCCGATCATATCCAATTGGCATTTGAATCTCAAGTAGCTAAAACAGACAGTCGGTTTTTTTATGAACCGCTTTTATCAGCGCATCCTTCACAATCGTTAGAGCCTGTACATTTTCTAAATAAAGACCTGAGTGCTCCTATTTGGATTTCTAGTATGACGGGTGGTACAGAGCGTGCAAAGAAGATTAATCAAAATTTGGCACACGCTTGTCATGAGTTTGGTTTGGGTATGGGTTTAGGCTCCTGCCGTATTATTTTGAATAATGATACATACTTCTCAGATTTTGATTTGCGTGATATTATTGGTGATCATTTGCCGTTTTATGCTAATTTAGGTTTGGCTCAGATAGAAGAATTATTAGATCAGGGAAGATTTCAAAAAGTTCAGGAGTTAGTTAAGCGGCTAAGGGCAGATGGATTGATTATTCATATCAATCCAATGCAGGAGTGGCTTCAGCCTGAAGGCGATCGCTTTAAACATGCACCTTTGACGACGATTAAAAGAGTGCTTGATCAGATTTCATTTCCTGTTATTATTAAAGAAGTGGGGCAGGGCATGGGCTATCATAGTTTAAAAGAGCTTTTCAAGCTTCCTGTTCAGGCTATTGATTTTGCAGCGCATGGCGGTACTAATTTTTCAATGATTGAATTACTAAGGTCATCTCCTGAATACAGGGAACTTTATGAACCGCTGGTACATATTGGACATAATGCTGAAGAAATGGTAAATTTTACGAATCAAATTTTAGATGATTTGACAGATACAGCCTTATGTAACGAAGTGATAATATCTGGCGGCATTAGAAATTTCTTAGATGGTTTTTATTGCACCCAAAAAATACATGTCAAAGCGATTTACGGTCAGGCCTCTACATGCAAATATACAAGATGATTATGAATCATTACAGCATTATCTGAATATGATTAAAGGATTTGAAAAGTCAAGCTTAAAAGTAAGAGGATAAAAGATTTAAGATAAATAATAGAAGAAATACATGGAGGGTAGCGTGTATGAAAGATGGATTTTCAAAATTATCGAAGGAAGATAAACTCAAGAAGATAGCTGCGCAATATAACGATCCGAGCCAGGTAACACAGGAATTTATGAGTTATTGGCATCAGCAGATGGATGTGCAAAAGCGTTTTGATGAATTTAGCGAAAATACCATAACAAATTTTTACTTGCCATTTGGTGTTGTACCCAATGTTTTAATCAATGGGAAAAACTATATGGTACCTGTTGTGATAGAAGAAAGTTCTGTTGTGGCAGCAGCCTCAAAAGCTGCGAAATTTTGGGCTGATAAAGGCGGTTTTAAGACGGAGGTTATTAGTACTGAAAAGATTGGGCAGGTTCATTTTCTTTGGCATGGTGATAAACAGAAACTGACAAAGGCATTTCCTGAATTAAAAAAACGCCTCATAGAAAACACCCTGCACCTCACAAGTAATATGCAAAAACGCGGAGGCGGTATTTTGGATATTGGATTGGTGGATATGACCATGCATGAGCCGGATTATTATCAATTAAAAGCATCTTTTGAAACCTGCAATTCCATGGGTGCTAATTTTATCAATTCCTGTATGGAGGAGATGGCGCTGATCTTAACTGATTGGGTTGAGCAGAAACCTGACTTTGACAATGAGGAACGTAAGCTGCATATAATAATGAGTATCCTATCCAACTATACACCCGGTTGTATTGTGAAAGTTTGGGTAGAATCTAAAATTGAAGCGTTGCATTCGGCTGCAAAAGGATTGACAGCAGAGGAATTTGTATGGCGTTTCCAAAAGGCTGTTCGTATTGCTCAGCTTGATGTCTATCGTGCGACGACTCATAACAAAGGCATTTATAATGGCGTAGATGCAGTGGTATTAGCCACCGGCAATGATTTTAGGGCTGTTGAAGCTGCCGGTCATGCTTATGCCTCTCGTCAGGGTAAATATACATCATTGTCAGACGTTACAGTAGAAAATGGCCATTTTATATTTTCATTAACGATGCCATTGGCTTTGGGTGTCGTGGGTGGTCTGACCAGTTTACATCCATTGGTGAAAAGAGGCCTGGAACTTTTAGGTAATCCCAATGCCAAAGAATTAATGATGATAGCCGCCTCTGTTGGATTGGCTAATAATTTTGCAGCTCTTCAATCGCTAACGACAATAGGTATTCAGAAAGGTCACATGAAAATGCATCTTTTGAATATTCTTAATCAACTTGAAGCTAATCAAGATGAAAAAAAACGAGCGGTCGAACATTTTAAGAATCATAAAGTCTCGCTCTCTAATGCTCGTGATTTCCTGACAACATTACGTAAAAACATGATGACAAATCTGTAAGATCGTGCAACCCTTTTATACGACTAGTCATACTAAATTATTGCTTACGGCCGAATATCTTGTTTTAGACGGTGCCCGCGCATTAGCGCTTCCTCTAAAATTTAATCAATCATTACAAGTCTTACCTTCGGTATCTACTTTACGTGAGATTAAATGGATAAGTAAAGAGCTGGGCGAGATATGGTTTACAGCAGAATTTCGGTTAGATGATTTTACCATAATTTCAGCATCTCAAAATGATATAGCAGAGACATTAAAAAATATTTTTAAAGCGGTACGTCGTATAAATCCTCATTTTTTATTGGATTCAACTTCTTGTGAACTCACTACTGACACAGATTTTAGGCTATGCTGGGGTTTAGGAAGTAGCTCTACATTGATTGCCAATATTGCCAAATGGGCAGATGTAGATCCGTTTTATTTACAGAAAGAGATTTTTGGCGGATCGGGCTATGATATCGCTTGTGCCATAGCTTCATCACCAATATTTTATGCTTTAGAAAACGGAAAACCTCATGTTTTGCAAGCAGCATTTGACCCGCCTTTTAAAGATAAAATAGGCTTTGTGTATTCCGGTCATAAGATGAATTCGCGTTCGTCCATGAAACATTACCAGGAGAAAAAAAAGGATTTGGATGTATGGATTGGCAAGGTTTCTACTATAACTGAAAATCTAATTGATGTTAAGGATATTGAAACATTTGAAAGCCTGCTCTTCGAACATGAGCAAATTTTAAGTCAGATTTTAGTTACACCAACCATTGCCAGTCAGTGTTTTAAAGATTACCCTTATCTTATCAAGTCATTGGGTGCCTGGGGTGGTGATTTCTTGCTTTTTACCTGCAGAGACATGAGTGAGGCCATAACGTATTTCAATAAGAAAGGCTACGCAACGATCTTTAGATATGCAGATATTGTATTATAATCGTAATAGACCGTATGGGGGAGGGGTAAACTTAGTATAAGATAATCTTTTCTGTCCGACGGAAACCTCCTGATCTCAGTTCAACCCAATACATGCCTTTTGATAACATACTTAAGTCTATGGTATGATTAAAGAATCCACTCGGATTAGATACGGATGTTTGCATTACCACTTTACCGGTGATATCTATTAGATTGATTTCGATATCCGCATCCATATAATCCATGGTTATATTAATCAGGCCATTGGAGGGGTTGGGATATAAACTGACATGATTGGCCGTGAATGGATTTTCATCTATACTTAAATAAAATGAAATACAGTTAGATGTATCATAGCATCCGGCGCTATTAGTAGCCACCAAACAATATGTACCGTTGAACGAAGGTGTATATGAGGGTTGTGTACCTTCCGGTGCAGGGATGACACTATATTGGATACCGTCAAAGTATAACCATTGATACGTGTAATTACCCGTTAAAGCAGTGGTGATGGTATTGCCATTAAGCGTAATACCTACATTAGGGAATCCGGGTGGAATATTAGGAGAGGCTGTAATGACTGTTGGAGGAGAGAGTACAGAACAACCGGAGATAGGATCAATAATACGTACGGTATAAGTTCCTGCTTGTGATGTGGTATAAGTATGATTGTTTCCGTTTTGCACAATACTCGTGTCGTTTAGAATCCATTCATATGACATGCCTGGATATACGCTAAGAGTTGTTGTTTCATAGTTACAGAGTGCAGAAAGTGTTGCTTGTATTGTATCAATCGCCGGTGTTTGGTAAATATGCACGGTGTCGGTGACAATAATTTGGTTTGCTAATGATAGTCCTATTTGAAATGTCCCTGTGTAATAATTAGGATAGACAAAGGCATAGGTGCCGGGTCCGCTAACAGAACCTGTGTAAACCGGTGGAATGTCATTTTGACTAATAGCATCTACTTCCACCATACTGATTGAAAAGGCCGTACTGGTTAATATATAATTAATACCATTCCAAGTTGGATTACAATTATCTGAAATTTCATTTCCTGTCCAGTTATTTGTGCCGGTAGAAAAGGTTGGTACTAAATCGGCATTTCCATTTCCGCAATTTAGTTCTTCAATATCACCACACCACCATGTATAACTGCAAACATTGATATTGATGGACGTGAGCTTCAGATTATAAACACTGGTCGTACATGTAACAGGATAGCTACCAGGAGATCCGAAGAACTGAGGTGGCGGGTTTTGGCCTGAATATGTATTGCCTCCACCAAAATCCCAAAACCATTGTGTGACCTGTGGGAGTGGGAAATTAATTAAAGGAGAAAAGTTTACCCAAGCTGAGTCACATGCTTGTGAAGGATTAAATGTATAGCCAGCATTGCTGCCGCTACCTAATGTTATATTAAGTGGAAGAGTATAAACCTGATTCTGAGACTGATTGCCGATAGGTGTGGAAACGGTACCTTTGATTGTAATGGAAACAGTGTAACTACCTTGTGTTATAGGTGTTCCGCAGAAATTAATACTAGCCAAGATGCCATTAGGTTGAGGGTTATAGGTGCAATTCGGCACATGACAATTCCAGGTAATACCAGTCGGTAAACCGGTTACACTAAGCACTTTAAACTGAACAAAATCCAAAGAATCAAATAGCCCGCCTGATTGCTGGCTGGCATCTACGCGTTTGGGCGCCCAAAAAGTAATAGTATCGCTATAATATTGGCCAACTACACCATCGTTTAAAACACCACATGGCCCTGCAGTATTTATACAGCCAGGATTAGGAGAGCCAGGACACTGGGCAGAAGTCCAAGAATAATGTAAAAAAACAATAATGATTGTAAGAGTTGTCTGTAAAATCTTTTTCATGATAATCGGGTTTCTGTTTGCGAAATTAAGAACTATCAGCAATAACCCATATTATTTAACAAATTCTCATTCGATCGCCAGTCTTTCTTTACCTTCACGAACAACTCTAGGAATACTTTGGCCTTTAGAAACTCCTCTAATGCTATACGTGATTCTGTAGCTGTTTTCTTTAAGGCTTTACCCATCTTACCAATTATAATGGCTTTTTGACTTTCTCTTTCTACATATATTTCAGCATGGATTCGAATGAGCTTTTCTTCTTCTTTGAATGAGTTGATAACAACATGGGAGCTATATGGCACTTCTTCATCATAATTACCCATAATTTTTTCTCGGATAATTTCAGCACAGAAAAAACGAAGATCCCTGTCCGATACATCATCTTTGTCGTAATAAGGTGGATGAATAGGTAATAATGATTGAATAAGTTGTCGTAATTCATCTATCTGAAAATGATGTAAGGCCGATATGCCCAAAATATGAGCTTTGGGATATAAACTTCGAAGTTTTTCTCCTGTTTCATATACCTTCTCTTGCGAAAGACTATCTATTTTGTTAAGAGCGATCACGAGCGGTATATCCGATTGACAGATTTTTCCTATAATAGCCTGATATTGGCTGCTATCTTCAGGATTGACAGATTGTTTATTTGTAGCATCAATAACCAATAAATACACATCCGCATCTTCCAATTGTTCAGTTACTTGATGCATCATTCTCTCCTGTAGCTTGTATTTTGGTTCAATAATTCCCGGTGAATCCGAAAAAATAATCTGATGTAGGGCATCGTTGTATATGCCTAAAATTCGGTGTCTTGTGGTTTGTGCTTTCTGGTTGGTAGTAGAGAGTTTTTCACCTATCAATGCATTCAATAGTGTTGATTTGCCGGCATTAGGCTTTCCAAAAATATTTACATATCCGGCTTTGTGTTCCATAATTATTTTGGTGTAAAAGTAAAATTTATTAACTTTGTGCCATAATTATACTGCGGGGTGGAGAAGTTGGTATCTCGTCGGGCTCATAACCCGAAGGCCGTTGGTTCGAGTCCAACCCCCGCTACAAGGTAAGCCGGTTAATACCGGCTTTAGTTTTTATGGGAAGTTCTATTGTCTATTGTTTGTATTCATCGCATACAGATAAGATATATGTGGGCTACACATGCAATTTGTCTAGTCGTATGTGATGGCATAATGGGAAACCTACTCAAGGTTATGATTCTTAAGGGAGAGAGCGATAATCAGATTGACTATGCCAATAAGCCCGGTAATAACCCCAATACAAATCCAAATAGAATGGTCAGTATCTTCTGTAGATTATATTTATGATTTTCACCGGCTTCAAAAATAATTGTTGTCGAGATATGCAGAAAAATGCCTACTGTGACTGCTAAGGCTAAATGATGAAAATCTTGCAATCCGTCAATCTGTGAAATGAAAAAGCTGCTGAGCCAACCTAAAGGTGTAGAAACAGCAAAGGCTGTAATTAATAAAATACCCGTCCGCTTGGATATTTGTAATCCTTTTATCAAAGAGCCATACGCAAATGAAACAGGGATATTATGTAAGATGATACCCCAAAAGATAGGATTAGCAAACGCTTCTTTTTCCGATAATGGCAAGCCTTCTAGAAAAGAGTGGATACATAAGCTTAAAGAAAGAGGTATGATATATGCTATACCTTTTTTTGAATCATGTAAATGGGTGTGACCATGTTCAATACCGTGAGAGAAAGCTTCTAAAATAATCTGTAAGAAAAAACCACCCAGTATGATGATTGATAGAATCTGAGAAGACCCATGGTCAAATACTTCCGGTAGAATAATGGAAAACGTGATAGCCAAAAGAAATGCAGCGCTAAACGAAAGCTGCAATCGCAACTGATTTTTTTTTAAAGAAATAACCCAGCTTAATAGCGTACTTACCATTATAATAATCATTAGCAAGAGCATACCGGGTAGATTTTCAACAAACATCTTTCTTGGCGGATATATGATTTTGAAATGGGTGCAAAGTTAGTTATTTGCCGCTATTTGTATTATGGTGGTCGTTTTGTTTGTTATTCTTTCGAAGATATGTTAGTAGGTCAAATACGGAACCGCCCCCTAAAACACCTAATATCAAGCCTGCCAATGTGCTTTTCCAACTGCTTGACCATATAGCACAACTACCGCTGCTACATCCTATAAAATGCCAGTATAAATACCCGCCAACAGCTCCAGCCAAACCACCAATAATATAAAACAAAATTCCTTTCATGCTTTTAAATCTTTTTATACTTAAAACGGCAAAGGTATTGGCATACTTTTTGAAAATACTACTGTCCTTTGATTTTCTTATTTCAAAATTGAATAAATTATATCAATATAAAAACAAGGTGCTTATAGTCAATCAAATACAGTTAACTACCTATTACCCTTTTATTTCGAAAAAATCTTTGAAACGATATACAAGCAACAGACGAATCAGTATTTAGTTTAGTGAATAAAAAGAATTAAAGATTGGAAGCTTAGAGAAATAGGTTGATTCTTGCTAAAGTCTCAGCTTTTAATTAAAGAATTTGAGATAAGTATATGATATCCTGATGATTAAAATGTGGAAAATGAATAATTGCTTGGGTTTGCTTTTAAACTCCAATATTTCATTATATTTTTGCAAAATTGTTAAAAAAATGATTCTGCTGTGTAAGCAGGATTTAATCTATATTGTTCGATACGTATGAGTGATACAATTAACTTGTCCTTTGAGCCTATAGCTATTGTAGGAATGGGGTTACGTTTTCCGGGTGGGGCTACACAGCCTGAGGATTTTTGGAAGTTATTGGCTGAAGGTACCGACTGTATTGTTGATGTGCCGTCTGATCGTTGGGATATGCGGAGATTTTATGATCCTGATACCGAGCGACCTGGCAAGACACATCAACCACAGATGGGTTTTCTGACGGTTAAGTTGGATGAATTTGATCCGTTGTTTTTTGGCATGTCGCCTAGAGAGGCTGCTATTCTTGATCCGCAGCAGCGCCTTCTTTTGGAATCCACGTGGGAGGCTTTTGAAGATGCCGGCTTGACAGAATCGCAACTGAAAGGTTCTGCAACAGGTGTGTTTATCGGTGGCTTCTGCTTGGATAATAAGATGCAGCAATTAGGTGTGCTTAATCGCGATTTAATTGGACAGCATACGGCTACTTCTTCTACTATGGTTATGCTTTCAAACCGTATTTCTTATTCGTTTGATTTACGTGGGCCTTCTCTAACTATTGATACAGCCTGTTCCTCCGCATTGGTGGCAGCTCATTATGCATGTATGAGCATTTGGACAGGTGAGAGTGATATGGCGATTGCCGGTGGTGTGAATGTGATGTTACGCCCGGAATATCCAATAGCTATGAGCAAAGGTCAGTTCTTGTCAAAGCATGCACGCTGCAAAGCATTTGATGAAGATGCCGGCGGATATGTACGTGGGGAAGGTGTTGGTGTTGTTGTTTTCAAACCTCTCAGCAAGGCCATTGCTGATGGTGATTATATTTACGCTTGTGTCAGAGCGACTGGCTCTAACCAGGATGGTGCTACAAACGGTATTACCGTGCCTAACCCAGATGCGCAAGAGGCATTGATTCGTGAAGTTTATACCAAAGCCGGTATCAATCCGAGCGATATTCGATATGTTGAAGCACACGGTACTGGTACAAAAGCCGGCGACCCTGTTGAAATTACAGCCCTTAATAATGTGCTTTCTGACGGACGTAAGAAAGATGATAAGGTATTTGTTGGATCAGTGAAAACAAATATTGGACACTTAGAAGCAGCCGCCGGTATTGCGGGTATTATTAAATCAGCACTCTTAGTTAATAAGCGCTTGGTGCCACCACATCTGCACTTTAAGAAGGCGAATCCTAATATTAACTTTGAGACATTGTCTCTTAAAGTGGCGTTAAAACCCGAACCGTTTGCAGAATCAGAAAAGCTCTTAGCCTCCATCAATTCCTTTGGATATGGCGGTACAAACGGACATATGGTGCTTGAAGAACCTCCAAAAGCTTATTTAGCCACTTTTAATCAATCAAAATCAACAGAAGCGGATCAGCTTCGTGTTTATCCTATCTCTGCTAAGAGCGATAATGCGCTTAAAGGTATTTGTAAACGCTATGCTGAGTTCTTGAAGAAAACAGATACATTACTTTCAGACTTTGCATATACACTGGCTTATCGCCGTACGCATCACCTTAATAGGTTAACGATTGTAGCAGCCAATAGAAATGAACTTATTGAGAAGTTAGAAGCGTACGCCAATGGTGAGTTACAGGTAGGTGTTAGCTTCAATCAGGTACAGGAGAATAACAAATTGGTTTATGTGTTTACAGGTATGGGC
>JAIXKU010000167.1 GCA_026936045.1 Flavobacteriales bacterium | reverse complement strand
TCTTCCAGACGATTGCTCAGTCAGCTTGATTTAAGATATATCAACAAATTACTCAGTAGTGTAAAGCTCAAAGGAGTACAGGGGAGCAAGGTTTTTCTGACCGTGTTTCTGTATCGGTTTTTAGATTTCGCTAATATCTATCAATTGATGCAGCATGGTATAAGTCTGGAATTAGGCCACCAAAAAGATGTATTGTATTCATTTTTGAAAAATCCGAAAATAGATTGGCGTCGGATTATGTATTTGTTTTTACAACAGGTAACCAATCTGATAGCGAAACATACTGATGGAAGTGAGAAAGGAAAGAACCGATATTTGATAGTGGATGACACCATGATTGAAAAGTCAGGCAAGAAGATCGAACTGATAGGAAAGGTTTTCGATCACAGTGCACACGCATATAACTTAGGGATGAAGGTATTGTCACTTGGGCTATGGGAGGGGAAGAACTTTTTACCGGTCGATTTTTCAATCCACAACGAAGCGGGTAAGAATAAAAAGCGAGGATTGAAGGACAAGGATCTCAAGCAGCAATATACCAAGCATCGCAGTGCGGAAGATGCATCATATGGCCGGGTATTGGAAGTAAGCTCTGATAAAATTGACAATGCTATACAGATGATCAAACGGGCCGTTAGCAAGCGTATCTACGCTGATTATGTATTGGCTGATACGTGGTTTATCTGTGATAAATTTATCCGTGCCATCCTATCCATAAACAAGATAAGAATGGCAGTTATCGGGCTAATGAAGACAAATCGGAAAATATCAATATCCGGCAAACAGTACATGGCTAATACAATACCGGATATTAAACAAAAAGATATTCAAAGCAATAAAAAACTGAAATGCAGATACATCACCTTTGTCATTGACTATAAAGGAATACAAATGCGAGCATACTGGATATGCATGAAGGGCCAGAGTGATTGGAAAATGCTCATCAGCACAGACACCAAATTGTCTTTCCAAAGAGCAATGGAACACTATCAGGTGCGATGGTCTATTGAGGTATTTTTCAAGGATTGTAAACAACATTTAAGCCTCAACAATTGCCAATCAACTGATATGGATGCCCACATAGCGACTATATCTATTGTGTTTATGAATTACATGATTCTGACAGTTGCAAAACGATTCAGTGAGTATGAAACACTTGGAGGTCTATTCGAAAACATTAAAGAACTTATTGTAGAGGATGTCCTTATCGAAAGACTGTGGAAGATATTTATTGACCTGTATCTGTTGGCATTTTCATCCCTTGGAGTTGATTGGGAGTTGTTCATGTCTCGTATCATCGAACAGCATGATAATCTTATCGACAACGCCCTGAAACATCTTGATTTCCTCTTTAGCCTTAAACAGCAAGCAGCCTAGTCGCTTTTTTACTATTTTTGCTCCGAAACTTTAGTTAATGATAGACCGGATAGCCAAGGGACTGAATATGATGGCAGCAGCTATATCGGCTTGTTTGGCTCAATAAAGACCGTAGCTCATGTCAGGGATATCTTAGTGACCAACGGGGTGAATTCTGTCGGTGAAGGGCTGGGTATTTATGAATGTTTAATGAGGTTGGATGGGCGGGATTTTTATCGAGTAAAGTTTGATGAAATCGAACAGGACGATATTCGTCGACCGGCTAATTTTTTTCAATCCTCATATAATGGCCTTGAAGGAACCAGCAAGCTTTATGGTAATCATGATTATTTGAAAATGTACAGGTCTGTGGGATCGCAGATTTCCGCTCCGCACAAGCGAATCAATGATATTCCTACCAATGGGATTTGGAGTACACGGCTGCATAAGTCAAAATCTTCAACCTTTGCCATCACGCCAACTGACGTAGCGGATTATCCTTCGGATCTAAAGTACAAAGAAGGAAAGCACACCATAGTTTATAATGTCAGAGATGCTAATAATCAAGAAGGTAATGCTACTTTAAACATCACTATCGACAACTTCATGCCTTATATTGATACTGTAGAAGTGAGTAAAAGCTGGGCTCCAGC
>JAIXKU010000032.1 GCA_026936045.1 Flavobacteriales bacterium | reverse complement strand
TGACAATAGAAAACGGAGCAACACTAACAGTAAGCGGTATATATTATGCCAAAGCAAACATTACTGTAAAAAGTGGAGGAAAGATAGTTGCAGGTACAAATGGCAAAATAATTTTTGATTCAGGAAAGAAAATAATAATAAATGGCTCAGCCGAAGTAAAAGGAACATCAACAGGAAACAGGCTAACACTTCAGTATTCAGGACCTGATAATGCAGTAGTGATAAAGCCAGGCTCATCATTTATAATGAATTACTGTAATATAGCAGGTACTTATCAAGGCATTGTAACAGAAACAGGAGCGCAAAGCTATGTAAATATATATAACTCAAATATTACAGCATCATATTCAGGGATTTCATTGGTAGCAGGTTCTTACTCAGAAGGCACACAGCCATCTCAAACACCAACAATTCAAAATTGTAACATTACAGCAAGTGTTTCCGGCATCAGTGTTTCAAACTACAGTTCTGTACTTATAAAACAAAACACTCTAACGAACAGCTGCATAACAGTATCAAGCGTATTCTCAGCGTATATACAAGGCAACTATATAACGGGCAGCGGAACCTCAACAGCAGCAGGTATTCTTATGACAAGCAGTGCGGGTTACATCAGGGGCAATTTTACTACAAACTGTGTTAATGGGCTTCATCTTGCAAATTCATCACCGGATGTGGGTGTAAACATAGCTCAAAATAACATCAAACACGGATTATATGTAGGCAGCGGTTCTATAGCAAATCTTAAGGGTCAGCTTCAGGGCGGCTGGCCGAATACTTATATTCTTTCAGGTTATAATGAAATACTATCAAACGGCTCACAAACCGGCAGTGTAATACAAGGTGATAATGACGGCTCAGAGATTTACCTTTCATCATCTGGAATCAAATTAGAATCAGGTTGTAATCACATAGCAGATGATCGTCCGTCAACACCGGGGATGAATACCTTGCTGCTAATCAACGGCAGCCTGGGTGATGGAGAACGTCAACTGGATGCAAGAGGTAACTGGTGGGGTGAGACAACACCAACGGCAGGCAGATTCGGACCGTTATTAAATGTAATCTTCATTCCATACAATACAACATACTGTCCTTTCCCTGAAGTTACAGAAGCACCTCCTGTATTTTTATCAACTCCATCGGGAGAAATAGTAGATACAGTATATGCATCTGAAAATATACGGACAGGTATAACGGAGCTTGATTTGATTTATTCAGAAGCGGATAAGCTTTTTGCAGAGGGTAATCTGACACAGGCAAAACCGGTTTATGAGCAAATAGTTAATGGTAATTATACAACGGAAGAAAAGCTTTATGCTTATAACAGGCTTTATGCAATTGGTAATTTAACAGGTGAAGACGAAAGCTACTTTAGTAACCTTCAGAGTATATTTGAAGATATTGCAAACAATGAAGCAGATACACTTATAAAGAAAATCTACAATCAAAATGCAATTAAGTGTGATGTAAGCAACGGAGAATACATAACAGCAATAAATAAGTTTAATAACATAATTCAGCAAAACCCGAACAGTGAGGAAGCTGTTTATGCAGAGCTAGACATTCTTACAACTGCGCTAAATCTCGATACAACAAATACACAGCTTGGTAAAATAAGCGGTGATAAATATCTTGTAAAAGGAGCATCGGATTATCTTACAAAGCTAAATGATATACTGCAATCAAAGTTTGGGATAAACGAAGAATACAAAGAACAAATAATTCCAAAAGAATATTCGCTGCATCAGAACTATCCCAATCCGTTTAATCCTATAACAACAATCAAGTATGATTTACCAACCGATGGATTAGTTCAGCTTGAGATATTTGATATTCTTGGTAAAAGAGTCACCACACTTGTAAACGAATATAAAAGCGCAGGAAGTTATGAGCATCAATTCGATGCAAGCAATCTTGCAAGTGGTGTTTACATTTATAAATTACAGGCAGGTGATTTTATTGCTTCAAGAAAGATGTTATTAATCAGGTAACGCCACTCTGTTCGATAA
>JAIXKU010000245.1 GCA_026936045.1 Flavobacteriales bacterium | reverse complement strand
CTGCTAGAGAAGGCAGAAAACCTAGAACAGTTAAGATGGCTGGAGTCCGGTTTCCAAATCCGTGTATCCACGACACAATATGATACCATATCCATTGATACCCCTGAAGATTTAGAAGTGGCCAGAAATATGCTCAAAAAGAACCTTTAATTATTTTAATTATGAAGATGAAACATTATCTATTTATCCTCTGCTTAGGTGCAATACCTTTAAAAGCAGCTTATGCTCAAAAAACGAAACTTCAACCATCTAATACGGAATACAATCGCTATTATGCTATTTATCTGCAAGCAATAGGATGGAATGATTGGGAGGTAGCTACACAGGCGGTATATCAGCTTATGTCATTTAAAACAAATGAACACGCCTGGAGAGACACGCTTGCAATGCTTTATTACACGCGTGAATATTACGTTCAAACATTATTATTGACAGAAGAGATACTTAAAGAAAAGCCAGATAAAGAAGATATGTTAGAGATGGCGGCTATGTCATACGAACGAATTGGTGCTTATAAAGAATCTTTAGAAAAATTGGAATTGCTTATGAAGAAATACCCTTCTTTGCTTCGTCAATATCAGGTTATGCAAATAGAATATCGTCTTCAACGCTTTGGGGAATGTTTGGATACCGCAGAGAAAATCCTTAACCAACCCGAATCGGCAAAGGAAACAGTGCGTTTAAATATTACTAATTCACAATATCAAGATGTGCCTATTGCGGCTGCTACATATAATGTTTTGGGAATGGTTTCATTGGATTTAAACATTACGAATCAGGCGATTAAATATTTTGAGGAATCAGTGAAGATTTTCCCCGATTTCGTTTTAGCTCAGAAAAATTTACAGAGTTTACAAGAGGAGAAAAAATAAGTCGGTAAGATGCAAAGCTCAAAAACACCAAAAGAGACATTGGCAGTAGCTACAAAAGTTGTTCTTCCAAACGATACAAACCCATTGGGAAACCTGTTCGGCGGAAAATTACTTGCATGGATGGATGAAATTTCAAGTATTTCAGCACATAGACATGCACAACAGATTTGTGTAACGGCTTCTGTTAATCATGTTGCTTTTAAAAACCCTATTCGACTGGCTGATATTGTCACCTTGGAAGCAAAGGTGACAAGGGCTTTTTCATCTTCTATGGAAGTGTTCATAGATGTTTATGTAGAGGATTTTCAGACTCATACACGCACAAAATGCAACGAGGCTATTTTTACTTTTGTCGCTGTGGATATGAAAGGGAGCCCGGCTCAGGTGCCGACTATTCAACCTGAAACAGAAGAAGAAATGCTACGATATAACGGCGCTTTAAGAAGGCGACAACTTAGTTTAATACTGGCCGGTAAGATGCTGGCCAACGAAGCAACCGAGTTAAAAGCCCTTTTTGTCCAATCATAAATATTTATTGAGATATTTTAAGATGTTAAAAAAAAAGATAGTTTGTCATTTTTTCTACCGTTGTATTCGTTAATTTTTCTACCTTTGCACCCAAATTAATGTAGTATGAACAAAACTCGTACACTTTTAGTATTATTCTTTTTAGTATGCACATTGGCAGTTCAGGCCGGTTCTAAATTGTCAAATGCTGCATTTCATGTTACCTCTCATATTGTTTCAAAAGCTGAAGACCGCTTTACCGAAGATGCTATATTGGGCTACTGGTTGCATTTCGAAAATGTGGTAAAAATCCAGATTGAGAAGATTGGACATAAATATTATGGTAAAATAATATGGCTTGAGAAACCTAATTTCCCTGACGGTACATTAAAAACCGATAAATATAATCCAGATCCTGAACTGCGTGATGTGCCTTTTGTGGGTTTGCGTATTGTAAAAGATCTCGAGTATAAAGGCAATGGTACATGGGGTGGCGGTACACTCTATGACCCGGAACATGGGAAAAACTATGGCTGCAAAATCTCTTTAGATTCCGAGAATGAAGCTATCGTTAGAGGGTATATTGGATTTACCTTTATTGGAAAAAGTGTTAGATTTAACCGCGTAAACGGTTAAATCATTCTTCCTTTTATGAAGAAAAAGATACTCTTCATTATTGGTTCACCGAATCAAACCACACAGATGTATCAGATTTACCTTCAATTGAAGGAAGAGTTTGATTGCTATTTTACCCAGTTTTTTCCCGGTGATTGGATGATGGATGCCGCCGTGGCTCTGAAAACCATGGAAACGACCATTTTATCCGGCCATTTCAGGCAGAAAGGAGAACAGTTTGTTGCAGCTCATGGATTGAAATATGATTATAGAGGCAGCCAACTTGGCAATACCTATGATCTGATATTTATGTGTATAGATATTTCATACCCACCTATAGCCCGTCGCACAAAAACAATATGGGTGCAAGAAGGTATGATTGATCCGATAACACCATGGGCCAAATGGGTAAAACGCCTTCGTCTGCCGGCATACTTTGCCGTGCGTACATCGTTGAATGGCAGCATGAATCGTGCAGATATATATTGTGCAGCCAGCGAGGGTTATAAAGAGTATTTTGCCAATATGGGTACAGAGCGCGATAGAATTGTGGTGACAGGCATGATAAATTTTGACAATGCCAGCCAATATCTCTATAATGATTTTCCGTATCATGATTATGTTTTAGTTTGTACATCAGATATTCGTGAGACATTCAGAGACGAAGACAGGGTGTCTTTTATCAAACATTGTGTCGATATTGCAAATGGTCGTCCACTCATCTTTAAACTCCATCCAAATGAGCAGCTAGAAAGGGCTCATCGTGAAATTAAAGAAAATACACCGGACGGCACACTTGTTTTTCAAGAAGGAGATACCAATCACATGATTGCTAATTGTCAGGAGCTGATTACCCAATATTCAACGGTGGTATATATTGGTATGGCACTTGGTAAACCTGTACATTCATATTTTGACAGAGACTTTTTAGATAAAATGATGCCTATGCAGAATCAAGGCAGATCGGCTTATTATATTGCCGAAATAGCTCGTAGATATATTTATTATTCAGGCCATGGAAAAGAGTTTTTGGCTACACATAATCAATTCATCAAGGAAATGATTAATGAAACCGTTCCCACCCCATGAGGCCTCATTTGGTTACAATTATTCAAGCAAGAAGCGGCTCGTCCAGACTTCCCGGCAAAGTGATGATGCCTTTGGCCGGTAAGCCCTTGTTGAGTCGTATGGTAGAGAGGGTGCAGCGTTCAAAATTAGCCGGAACCATTGTTATAGCTACTACCACTAATCCGGAAGATGATGTGATTGAAGCATTAGCACACGAGAACCAGTGGCATCTTTTTAGAGGACATTCCACCGATTTATTAGACAGGCATTATCAAGCCGCTCTGTATTTTCAGGCAGATGCTGTGGCTAAAATTCCATCAGACTGTCCGTTGATTGACTCCAATGTGATAGACCGTGTGTTGAACGTTTATTTTACCCATGTTTCATCTGTAGATTATGTAAGCAATCTTCATCCTGCTACGTATCCGGATGGTAATGATGTGGAGATCATGTCTTTTTCTGCTTTAAAGGAGGCCTGGAACAAAGCCTCATTGCCGATGGAACGTGAGCATACAACACCTTATTTATGGGAGAGGCCGACAGAGTTTAGACTTATGAATGTGACATGGGAGAAAGGATTAGATTTTTCTATGAAGCATCGTTGGACTATTGACTACACGGAAGATTATCAGTTTATAGCGCGTGTATATGATGAGTTATATGAAAAAAATCCCATGTTTGGACTGGAAGATATTCTTTCTTTACTCAATGAAAGACCCGATATTTACGAAATAAATAGCAAATTTGCAGGTGTGAATTGGTATAGAAATCATCTTGATGAATTAAAGACTATAGATGCCTCAAAAACAAAACAAATGAAATCATGAAACCGGAACGTAAAATAATACTAGAAGAACAGGCTCTGAAAGTACGTGAACATATTATCCGCATGAGCACGGATGGCGGATGTTTCACCGGTGCTTCTTTATCTTGCACTGATTTAATAGTTTATTTATATAATGAGTTTTTGAATGTAAGCCCTCAAAATTTCAATAATCCGAAGCGGGATTATTTGTTGCTGTCTAAAGGACATGACGTACCTGCATTATACGGGCTTTTTGCTGAATTGGGATGGATTGAGAAAGAACGATTAGCTAATCATCTTAAATCAACGGATTCCATATACTGGCATCCTAATCGCCAGATACCGGGTATAGAATATTACTCAGGCTCTCTTGGTCACTTGCCGGCTGTAGCTGTGGGTATAGCACTCGATATTAAAATGCGTGGCGATCATAATCGTGTGGTGGTGATAACAGGTGATGGCGAATTAAACGAAGGCACGGTATGGGAAGCTGTATTGGTAGCGCAAGCTTATAAATTGGATAATTTAATTTTTCTGGTTGACAGAAATCATTTTCAGGCGAATATTCGGACAGAAGAGCTAATACCCTTGGAACCGCTTCAACAGAAGTTTGAATCATTTGGATGCGCTGTTAAACGTATTAATGGTCATAACTTTGAAGAGATGAGCACAACATTCTCCATGTTGCCTTTTGAGAAAGATAAGCCTTCTGTTGTTATAGCTGATACCATGCGAGGCAAAGGATTACCAAGTATTCAGGAGCGAGCTGATCGCTGGTTCTGTAATTTTACCCACGATGAAGTAGAAGCATTAATCAGAGAGTTGCATGGCGAGGAACAAGCCCGCCTTCAATCTGAAACATTGATGGTAAGATAATCTCTAATAGCCGGTAAGTGGAATTATTGATTGTAATGGGCTTAGCAATTGCGCCCGGCATTGCCTTGTCAGTATATATTTATTTTAGAGATAAGTACGATAAAGAGCCATTAACGGCATTGATAATATCTTTTCTCTTAGGTGTGCTAAGCGCTGTTCCGGCTCTTATTGCAGAAATCATGTTAGAGAAAATTCCGGCTATCGGCGATAGGACATTCATGCGTGCATTTTTGGGGATTGCTCTACCCGAAGAAATGGCAAAGATGTTCTTTATTCTCATCTATGCATACCGAAAAAAAGCATTTAACGAACCCTATGATGGCATTACCTATTCTGTTATGGTTTCAATGGGTTTCGCTACCATTGAGAATATCTTTTATGTATGGGAAGGCGGATGGATAGTTGCATTATTAAGGATCTTTACAGCTGTGCCGGCACATGCCACATTTGCAATTCTGATGGGTTACTATCTTGGATTATCAAAGTTCTCTTCTACTTCACGAATCCCCCTTCTGCTGATGGGATTATTCTCAGCCGTGATGTTTCATGGTGCATACGATTTCTTTTTAATGGTTGAAAACATACCGGGTATTTGGCTTGGTGCATTTGCTTCACTTGGTGTGGGCCTATTTCTTTCTTTACGCGCCACTCGTATTCACAACAAAAACTCGCCGTTTGGGGTGTCTCAAAATACAGAAATGCTTAAGTAAGCATTTCTGCTGCTAATATAGATAGAGTTTGGTTGTTTGATGGGTTTATATGATAAGTTTCTAATCCCAAACTAGTTGCTCCCCTGATATGCGTGATAGAATCATCTACAAATAACGTATTGGATGCTTTGATGTTTTGATCATTCAAAATATGTATAAAGGCTTCAGGTTGCGGCTTGCGATAACCAATTCTACAGGAGTAATATACCTTGTCCATTTCTTCAACAAATTGTTTATCAGGAAAGAGATTGGCATACATCTTTTCGAAGGCTTCAATATGTAATTCATTAATATTGCTAAGTAAGAAAATACGGTATTGATTCTTAAATTTCCTAAGTAATTCGATATGTTGTCGAGGCAAATCCACCAAGATGGCATTCCAGGCTTTTATGAGATTGTCTTTGGTAATCGGTTTGGAGCTTGATTGTTGTAGATAATCCAGGAATATATCTGTTTGTATTTTCCCTGTTTCATAGAGTGCATAAGTAGGATCGGGTTGGTCTAAAGTGAAAATATACTTTCCTGATTGAATACCCAATGCGTCCAATGCCCTTATTGGACGGCTATAATCTATATTAAGTATTACACCGCCCAAATCAAAAATGATATTCTGAATATTGTTTATCTCAGCCAAACTAAAACGGCTATGCTTGTTTTACAGATAATATTTCCAATTGTTCAATCACTTTGTCGGCCAGTGATTTAAAAATGGGCGTAACTGGATTGGTTTCCTGAAGCGCAGCCGGCGTGCCTTTATCACCCGATTCGCAGACACTTTGCACTAAAGGGATCTGAGCTAATAATGGCACATTGGCTTCTTCAGCCAATTTTCTCACACCGTCACGACCAAAGATAAAATATTTATTTTCAGGAAGCTCTGCCGGTGTAAACCAGGCCATATTCTCAACCAGACCTAGAACAGGCACATGAATATTGGGATTTGTAAACATTGATACAGCTTTTCGTACGTCAGCTAAAGCCACTTCCTGTGGGGTGCTTACTATAACAGCACCGGAAACAGGTACCGTTTGCACCATTGTTAGTGGAATATCCCCAGTGCCGGGAGGCAAGTCTATGACTAAGTAATCCAGCTCTCCCCAGTCGGCATCTACAAACATCTGTGACAAGGCTTTAGCAGCCATTGGACCTCGCCATACCACCGCCTGATTTTGATCGGAGAAAAATCCAATAGACAATAATTTTACCCCATAATTATCTACCGGCTCGATATATGTCTTGCCATCTGCTTTTTGTATCACGTTCGGTCTTACAAATTGAGCATCAAACATGGTAGGTACAGAAGGGCCATAAATGTCAGCGTCAATTAATCCAACCTTGGCGCCTGTCTTCATTAAAGCAATGGCTAAATTTGAAGCTACGGTAGATTTTCCAACCCCCCCCTTCCCCGATCCAACAGCAATGATGTTTTTCACACCCGGTAGAACTTGATGATTATCAGCGCGTGATGAACTGGCTTGTACCACAAGATGAAGTGCCAGTTGAAAATCTGTACCGAAACGCGCATGAAGAGCATCGTTGATTTCTTGTTCTAATTTTTTCTTACCATGCATCGTTGGGCTTGAAATTTCGATATCTAATATGATTTTATTACCAATGATATCAGCGCGTAGGACTCTATTCAGGCTGACTATATCTTTCTTTTGCACAGGGTCTTCAACTTTACCTAATGCTTCAAGTATTTGTTCTTTTGTCATATCTATATAATCATTTTTAATATCTATAATGCTAATTCAACCATCGGATCCCAAAAATGTTTATCAAAATCTTGCACCTTGTTGTTTTTTATCTTGATCCCCTCTTTTTCCAATGCTTCTTGCATGTATTTCGGATTGGGAAAATGTGCAATACCACTGAGCAGACCGATGCGGTTGACAACACGATGAGCCGGAATGTCCGTATCAATTGAGTGTGAGGCATTCATGGCCCAACCGACCATGCGAGCTGATTGTGCAGAGCCGAGATAACGTGCAATGGCACCATAGCTTGTTACCCTTCCGTAGGGAATTAATCTGACAACCTGATATACCAATTCAAAAAAGCCGAGATCTATCATAATACAAATGCAAGATAATGAATGGGTTTGCCTTGCTTACGCCAAATAGACTCGTAATGCGTTTGGATAGCCAGAACAGGATGATTGACGTAATCTGCATCTATGTTTCTTGATTTATTTATCGTTTGCAATTTTGCTTCTTCGATAACTTCTAAGGTATATTGATATAATTCCACACTATCTGTTTTTAAATGAACGATGGTGCCGGGTTTAGCAAATTGCCTATATCTGTTTAGGAATATCGGTGAGGTCAATCGTTTTTTTTCTTTGCTTTCACGGAGCTGTGGGTCCGGAAATGTAATCCAGATCTCTTCAATATTATCGTGAGAGGAGAAGAAATGATTGATTTGATCAATCCGCGTTCTGATAAAAGCGACATTGTGAAGCCGGTGCTCTTGGGCGTATTTCGCGCCTTTCCAAAATCGGGCACCTTTGATATCTAAGCCGATATAATTACGTTGAGGGTGTATTTGAGCTAAAGAAACGGTGTACTCTCCCTTACCGCAGCCTAGTTCTAAAGTTATGGGATTTTTGTTTTTGAAAAATGTATGCCATGCTGATTTAAGAGGAAACCCGTTTGTAACCATATCCAGATACGATGGCTGAAACACATGTGAGAATGTGCAATTTTCGGCAAACCTTTGATGTTTCTTCTTTCCCATCTTGATAAGATATATGCGCTATAGCAGAAAACGTCCTGTTAGGCTATGGGCTGCAAACGTACAAAAAATGTAATAACCTGAGTTCGGTTTAAGCAACTAAAAGCAGGTGTGTGTATGTGCTTGTTTGATTTGTTGAGGACTAGTTTCTTCAATTTTGATTACAGGTTTTTTGGAAAAAAAAGAACAAGCCACAGTAGCCCCTATTCTATTGAGTAAAACGCCATAGCCGAAAGGCTAAACGGAATTTTAAAAGATGAACTGTTAAGGCCACACGGAAGTATTGAAATACTTACTCCATTGGAGGCACATCTGCTCAACAGGCCTCTCAAAAGAATATGAAAAAACTACTATAAAAGGAGGGAGGTGATTATGGATTAGGATTTTAACTATTAGTTCTATTTAGGATTAACAATTGTATGCAAACTTGTGTCAGAATTATTAACCAAATTGTGTAAACCTTTTTAGGACGAAGCAAGTAAAACGATACTCTACAAAAAATTGACAGATCTAAAATGACAACATACATTTCAATATTAAGAGAAATAAATGTGAGCGGACTCAGAATAATAAAAATGGACGCTTTAAAAACAAGGTGTAGTAAATTAAAAACTCAAAACTATATTGTGATGAAAATCGCAGCAACCAGTCCGATAGAATTGCCTTGCCCTGAAATAGGTTGACACTCAACTCAACCCTTTGCAGCCAAAAGTGCTAAAATTTCCCCAGCGCACTAACAGTGCCGTGAGTAAATTCCTTTGGACTTCGTTTGTCCAATTTCAAAATCATTATTATTTTGAACAAATCTAGACCAATGGCAACCTTGAAAAATACACAACTTTTAGGAGAGCTTACACACCAGCGTTTTTATGGTGTTTATTCGAAGTTAAAAAGCTTATACCGATTGGTTTCGTATGAAATAATCATACGTTCTTGTAGGTTGTTTAGTACGCGATATAAGTTGGTCTTACTCATGCAAACATAATTAGCCAAATCGGTTACCGGCAATTTAATATTAATAAAGCCATGGACGTCTGTTCCGAATTTTGCCTGAAGGCGTTGCATGGTTTTTAATACAACGGTATTGGCATCATTTGACATGACAAGCGCTGTATGCCTGTCTAACTCCTCAATGGTTTCATTTACTTTGTTCATAAGAGGCACTAAGACTAAAGGATTGAGTTTGGATAAGCTAAGCGCCTTTGCCATGGGCAGAAAATGGATTTGCGTGGGTGTAATAGCTCTAGCTGTGTATAACAATGGATGATTATTAAAAATGGCTGATATCCCCATCATCTCATTTTTCCCATTCAATAAGACGATTTGCTGTGTTTTTTTATGTGTATTTCTGGAAACTTTAACATTCCCACTCTCAACAGCATAAATACCAATGGCTTGTTCTCCTTGGTTAAACAGGAACTCATTGGGTTTGTAGTGTCTTATTTCCACAGAATTAAGAAACTCATCCATCAATGCAGCAGGCGTAAATGCTATAATTTGCTTCATAGCACCGTTCTCCATATTTTTATGTCCTATAACCGTCATGTCTATTTTATGCCAATGACAAGTACAAATCTACGTTGTTTCAAATCTTCAAAATGATATTTATCATATTATAATATGAAATTTGATAAAATTCTATAAATCAAACACTTTTCCTATCTTAAGTAGTTTTTGGACGTCTTTAATAATAATCTTCTTCCCATTTAATGCAATTATATTTTCATCTCTAAAGTCGCCTAGTGTACGAATGACGGACTCGGTGGCAGCTCCAATCAGGCTGCTAAGTTCATCACGTGTAAGTTTTACATCTAATCCGCCCTCTGAGTCCAGTCCAAAATTTTCTTTTAAGATGAGGAGCATTTCTGCCAGCCGCTCGCGCGATGATTTCTGCGCCATATAGGTGATGAGGCGTGAAGAGGTTCCGAGCTCCTGACAAGCAAAACGTATGAGATTCATAGATACGCAAGCATGATTAGCTACTAATGATAATAAGGTATCTTTCGGAATAAAGCACAATTCCGTGTCTTCCAAACAACCGGCCGATGAGGTGTATGTCTCTCCGCTTAAAAGGGCACGATAGCCAATAATATCACCGGTCTTGGCAAATTTTACAATTTGGTCTTTACCTTCACTCCCTATTCTGAATATTTTAATCTTGCCTTTTCGGATACAGTAAATGCCGTGTGGAATATTACCTTCATGAAAAATCACCTCGCCCCGTTTCATTAAAAAGCAACTCTTGTCTTTATCTACTTCACCTAATTGTAGAGGCGGGAAATTATAAAAAATCGATTTTGGAAGCGCATTACAGTTGCTGCAGAGAAACTTTTCAGGTAGTCGCTTCATGTCTGATATATCATTATAAAGAAGTAAAAATAATCAGTTTTTTTATTTTAAACAGAAAAACGTGATTTTTGGGGAAATTCAACTAGCCTAAACAATTTGGCTTATTTGGAGTTATCCACGCGAAACACCTCTCAGTATGACAATATCTAATCAAGACAGGAAAGATCAGAAATCGACATGTTTTCATTGTGGGGAAACATGTCCCGATTATTCTATCATGTCTGCTGACAAGCATTTTTGTTGTGAAGGTTGTAAGACTGTGTATGAGTTATTGTCAGAACATGATATGTGTTCGTATTATGATTTTGAGGTGCATCCGGGAATCACACTTAAATCCAGGTCGCTTGGGGAGCGTTTTGCTTATCTAGATGATGAAAAAGTGGTAGAGCGGTTGATAGACTATGCTGATTCGACAAGAATACGTGTAAGCTTCTATATACCGGCTATTCATTGTACATCCTGTATATGGCTTTTGGAGAATCTTTATCGGCTTACGCCCGGTGTGGAACGCAGTGAAGTGGTATTTCTAAAGAAAACAGTCTCATTGACCTTTTTGCCCGAAACGATATCGCTTCGCCAATTGGTTGAGTTGCTTACTACTTTAGGTTATGAACCTGAAATACGCTTAGCCGGCTCAGAGCCTGTGCACAAAACCCAACGCAGCTTTTCTTATAAACTGGGCATAGCGGGATTTTGCTTTGGGAATATCATGTTGTTTAGTTTTCCGGAGTATTTTCATTTGGATGAAGTGATTAGTCCTGGTTTCAAACCCTTCTTTGCCTATTTAAACCTGGCGCTTGCATTACCTGTATTTTTTTATAGCGCATCAAGCTATTTTATTTCGGCAATGAATGGCTTAAAACAAAGGCTTATAAATATTGACGTGCCGCTGTCTTTAGGCATTTTGGCTATGTTCATACGTAGCAGCTATGAGATATTAAGTGGTACCGGGGCCGGATTTATGGATGCACTGGCCGGCTTAGTTTTCTTTTTATTGATAGGGAAATGGTTTCAAAATAAATCTTATAAAGCACTCTCATTCGAACGTGATTATAAATCGTATTTCCCATTATCAATCACTAAGTTGAAGGAGGGGAGAGAAATGGTTTGTACGATTGATCAACTACAGGCAGGTGATGTTATTCGTATTCGTAATCATGAGCTTATACCGGCTGACGGTATTTTAACCCAAGGTTCTGCGCGTATTGATTACAGTTTTGTTACCGGCGAATCAGAACCCATACGTGTGCAATCGGGAGAGAAAGTATATGCCGGAGGCAGGCAAACATCAGGTATTATTACCATCACGTTGACGCGCACCGTATCACAGAGTTATTTAACGTCTTTATGGAATCATGAAGTTTTTGAAAAGGCGGAACAGCCCTATCTTTCCAAACGTACTTTAAAGGTCAGTAAGTATTTTACTTTCGCCGTTTTGAGCATAGCGGTAGGCGCAGCCTTATATTGGTTATATTTTGATTCCTCATTGGCTTTAATGGCATTCACTTCTGTTTTGATTATTACTTGCCCATGCGCGTTGGCGCTAACCATTCCTTTCGTTTGGTAATACGCTGCGCATATTTGGGCGTAATGAGTTTTATATGAAGAATGCAGACCTGATTGAAGAAATGGCAGGTATTGATGCGCTGGTATTTGATAAAACTGGTACGATTACCGAGCCCGATGCAACAATTATTTTATATGAAGGTCAACCGCTTTCTGATGAACATAAACAGAAAATATATGCTATTACTGCTAGCTCTACCCATCCATTAAGTCAGCGTATCCATCAATATCTTAAAGATGAAAACATTCCATATATAGCCCCCGATGAGGTGACGGAGATTCCGGGAAAAGGATTAGTATCCGGCGATTTTCGTATCGGTTCATGGGCGTTCGTGAGTGTCGTTGACGATCTCTATTTAGATGATTTTTCTAAAACGCAGGTTTTTATTTCGGAACAAGGGAAACTGCTCGGCAAATTTGTTTTTTATAATCAATACAGAACAGAGATGCCGGATCTTATCCAGAAACTGAAAGGAGGCTATACACTCCATGTGCTATCGGGTGATAATGACAGGGAGAAAGAAAATCTCGTAACACTCATGGGAAAAGAGGCCTCATTGCATTTCAGGCAAAAACCAGAAATGAAGATGGCCTATATTAGCTCGTTGCAAGCGCAAGGTCTTTCTGTTATGATGTTGGGAGACGGGCTTAATGATGCCGGCGCTTTAAAGAAAGCTAATGTAGGGATTGCCGTAACCAATAAAAATGCAACTTTCTTTCCGGCCAGCGATGCCATGCTTCAGGCCTCCTCCTTTTATTTACTACCATCTAT
>JAIXKU010000157.1 GCA_026936045.1 Flavobacteriales bacterium | reverse complement strand
GTTATAGCAGCTATTCTTATGCCCGTAAGTTCCGTTAGTGTTATTGCATTTACAGTTTTGACTACGAGCCTCACAGCCAAAAGGAATGGTCTTAAATAAATCTTGATTTATTTCTTGGTTTAATTATTCCTTGTAAATTTGATGATTAAACAAAATTTATTATTTATGAAAAAGATTCTTGTTGCATTTGCTTTGTTTATACCGTTATTGTTTTCTTCTTGTACTAAAGATCCTTGTTATATTGGTAGTTGGACACTGACGAATCCGCCTTGGATATTAGCTACAACAGTTGATGTTGACATGGACAATACCGGTACAATGATTGTTGTAGATCCCACTTGTCCTGCTTCGGGAAGCCAAACACGCGTTTATAATTTTTCTTGGACTTCCTCGGATAATATTTTTGCATTTGCCTTTAGCACACAAGGTAAAAAATGCGGAGAAAGCCATACGTTTACCGGTCAAGAGGTTATTACAGGCCTTACAGGTACACTTACTTGTGAAGGTGATGCAATGACTTTAGATGCTGCTACTTGGGATTATCACTTCACCCGCAATTAAGCCGTTTTAGTTAAAATGCCTTATCATAATTAATCTACCCATGCCACAGGAAACCGGAGCTGAACATATCCTGTTTATAGATATAGAAACAGTGCCTCAGTATTCTGATTATCAGATGTTGCCTGATGATCAGAAAGCCTTTTGGAATACTAAATCCGCATCATTAAATAGAAATGATCCGACGATTTTACCGGAGCAAACCTATGAACGAGCAGCGATATATGCAGAATTTGGCAAGATTGTTTGTATATCATCCGGTTATATCAGGAATGGGAAGTTAATTATCAAATCCTTTTTCGGACATGACGAAAAGACGCTTCTTGTAGATTTTGCAGAAATGCTACAGCGCATTGAATCTTCCGGAAAAAGATGGGTATTATGTGCTCATAACGGTAAGGAGTTTGATTTCCCATATATTGCCCGTCGGATGCTTATCCAAAGAGTTCTAATTCCCTCTTTACTTGATACCCGCGGGAAAAAACCATGGGAAATAGCTAATATAGATACAATGGAATTGTGGAGATTTGGTGATTTAAAGCAATTCGTATCATTGGCTTTGTTAGCTTCTGTTTTTGGTATTCCTTCGCCTAAAGAAGATATTGATGGGAGTATGGTAGCACAGGTCTATTATGAAGAGAATAACCTAGAGAGGATAAAGCAATATTGCGAGAAAGATGTGCTTACATTATGCCGGGTTTATCTGCGGCTGATTGGAGAGGCAGATATTGATATGGCATAGTTTATAAATAATAGCGTTTTACGGGGTTTGAATGATCATAGTTCATACCTTTACGGTATAAATTATATATATGATGAGGCTTATCGGTGTATCTTTTATAACGGCATTATTGTTCCTGTCTTGTACTAACAAGGCACAAAAGAAAATGGCGGAAAACTTTGCGCTCATCTTTAATGATGAAAAAGGATTGCTTCGTCATACCAATCTCGGAGATCCGTATTTTAAAGTTGCAAAAGACGAGGAAGCGCATATATCATTTCAGGATGAAACGATGATTCGCTCAAATTATTTAATGGGTGATAATGAGAAATACGCTTTTTCATACCTGTTTATAGATGAAAAGCTGAATGATATTTTTGTAGATGCTTTTTTGCCTACAGTTAGTGATGGCGCCTTCCTTACAGAATGGATGTCTAAGAAGCTCAATGCTAAGTTCGATTTTCAGGGGGAAGAAAAAGGCACACTGCGTTGGGATAAAGATGGGATCTCTATAGAGCTGACAGATGAAAGCGAACTGTATGGCTATGGCATGGTGAAAATTCTATACTTTATCACCCCTGACTCCGAAAAGAAATTTTCCAGCTGATTTTGTTTAAGATTCTTTCAAAGAATAAGACCGTTGTAAAATTCCAATCTTAAAATTTAGCTTATCTTTTTTATAAAATCATCTCTTTTGTCTGGTCAGTAGGGTTCTAAATCGGCTTAGCGTACGGTGATCAGAGG
>JAIXKU010000013.1 GCA_026936045.1 Flavobacteriales bacterium | reverse complement strand
TTCCTCAATAGAGTGAATCTAAGAAAATCTTTAGATGAGATTCCTGAAGATAGTACACTTGTCATTGACGGGAGTGAATGTAATTTTATTGACTATGATATATTGGAGATTATAAGTGAGTTCGATGCTAAGGCAAAAAATAAAAATATAAGACTTGTATTAAACGGTATTCAGAAAGTGGATATTTTGGCCGTACATTAAAGACATCCCCTCATCTTTCTCTTTCGTTTTAAGAATGCTTCATCTGTATTATTTCGTTGTATTTTGCATTAATAGAAAATCAGATGACTTTTCTCCATATTGAAACCAAACAGTAATAAAGCATGAGTTGGATAATATTGATTATAGCCAGTTTCTTTGAGGCTCCTTTTGCTTTTTGTTTAGGCAAAGCAAAAACGTCTTCCGATGTTGTATTGGATTTTATAATAATACTTAATATCAATATGGTACTTTTGATAAAAACGACACAATCCTTATCTATCGGAACAGCATATGTCGTTTGGACGGATATAGGTGTTGTTGGCGCTGTTTTGACCGGTATCATCCTGAAATAAATAGATAAAAAAATAGCCGTGAGTTTATCTCACGGCTATTCCTAAAAAATAATTTAATCAGAACTATAGCACTATTTTCACTTCATTATATATACGCTGCGAACCTGACATTTGCTCAATGACATACATTACATAACGTATATCAACAGCGATACTTCTATTCTTTGTTGCTTCCCAATAGATATCGCCGACCATACCCTCCCATACACCGTCAAAAGCCAATCCTATCAGTTCACCGTTTCCGTTAATGACGGGGCTACCGGAGTTGCCGCCTGTAATATCTAAATTACAAATGAAGCCTACAGGTAGGTCTCCATTCTTGTCGGCATATTTCCCAAAGTTACCTTTTCGTAATGCCTGACTGAATGAAGTCGGTACATCAAATTCAGGATCGCCCGGTATTTCTTTTTCAAGTACTCCGCGCTGAGTCGTGTACCAATTGTAATATACACCATCACGAGGGATATAAGACTTAATCTGTCCATAAGAAATACGCATGGTAGAGTTAGCGTCAGGATAAAAGAACTGATTACTTTTGAATTCACGAAGACCTTTAACATAGGTTTTCATCAATCCCTCCTCTTTCATGTTGACAGCCCTTACCGCGCCAATATATTGTCCAAACATTTCGTTTACATCCAGTGCATATTGCACACCCGGATCTTTTTGCAAAACAGCTAAAGAAGGTTTTTGCATGAATTTGCGAAGCTTGGTTGAATCTGTTAATATCGAATTCTGATAGGTATAAGCGGCATACATGTCATATATATCCTTTCCGGTGGAAGGTTTCATTTTAGATAGTTGTTTTCCGGTCATGCAGCTTACCCAATATTTTTTATCAAGATTTTGGCTAACGATACGTAACATGCTGGCAAAAACTTTTTGATCGGCTGCCTTAACAAAAGATTGGAAATAAGAACCAAACTCCTCGTTCAATCCTTCAATGACTTGTGATAGCGCATTCTGATCAGGTGTTTTCAAAGAAAGAGACTCTTTAATGGCAGCTAGACTTTCACCTAATTGGGAAATCTGAACACCACTGTATCCAAAGGCCAAATATTGAATTACATTATTGAGCTCACGATTCTCAGTATAAAGCTGCTCTAAATCGCTCACAACAGTTCCGTATTGACTCTTACGATTGACATCTTCATTAACCCATTTCATAAATGCGTCTTCCAACTTGGATTTTTCAGCTAAACATGGCGATGATTTAATGGCATTCATAACACCTTCATAATACTTCTGACTATTTGCATAAGATGCATAATCGCCTGAAAGGAGTAAACGCACACTGACGTCTTTTTCCATTTCACTCCACCATTGAGCCAATTTAGCTTTAAGTATTTTAGATCTTTCAGGATAGCGTTCAAGTGCCAAGCTTTTTATGCCTGCCTGAGTCAGATAGCGTGTTGTTCTGCCGGGGAAACCAACAATCATAGCAAAGTCATTTTCCTGAATCCCTTTCAAGCTAATGGGTAAAAAGTATTTGGGTTTATATGGTACATTTGACGAACTATATTCAGCCGGATTATTATCGGGAGAAGCGTAAATACGGAAAATACTGAAATCGCCTGTATGACGCGGCCAAATCCAGTTGTCGGTATCGCCTCCAAATTTTCCAATGTTTTGTGGAGGTGTGCCTACCAAACGAATATCTGTAAATGTTTCATATACCAATAGATAGTATTCATTTCCAAAGAAATATGATTTAACATCAGCCCGATAATGATTATCTGCTGTTGCCTCATCTTTAATCTTTTTAATCTCAGATGAGCGATCACTTGCATTCAATACGCGGTCTGTGACATCATTCATATAAACCAAGAATGATACTGAAAGACCTGGTGCCGGAATTTCTTCTTCAAAACTACCTGCCCAAAAACCATTATCAAGATAGTTTTTTTCTTTTGTGCTGAGTGTTGAGATGGCATCATACCCGCAGTGGTGATTGGTAAAAACTAAACCATGGCTGCTGACAATCTCTCCTGTACAAAAGCCGCCAAAGTGTACAATGGCATCTTTGATGGAGGGCTTCTCGGAGCTGTAAATCTGTTCAGCGGTCATTTTACAGCCATACGCCTGCATATTAGCTATAACACGTCCGATATGATAAGGAATCCACATTCCTTCGTCGGCGCGAACATTAAGCAATAAAAGAAACAGGACGGTGGCAATAAGTGTAATTTTTCTCATAATTATTTTGATTATCTAGGCTTGCAAAATTAAAAAAGCAAAAGATTTATACAATTATTTTGTGGAAGAGGTAATCTCTTATCTATGTTATACGACCATATAAGAAGTATAGGTTAAGAGTTGCTTATCAATGCATAATGAATTAATAATATAGGTTAAGATGAAACACCCTTATTTAAAACAATTCTAAATAAGAACATTCTCAAAAAAATCTTTAGTATTTGACAAAAAAGTGATGGAAAAATGTATTTTTGCCACTTGAAAAATTTGACAATTCTTAACAAATATATTTCTTTGCAGAGCTTAATTCAAGCCATTATGAGAAACAACGGAAATCTATACTCTCGATTCGCTCAATGCGCTGTGTTGTCCTTTGCTTTAGCTGTTTTCATGGTTGGTCGCATACACGCCGCCGGTGACCCTGCTAAAGGAGAAACACTTTTTAAAACGAACTGCCTTGCTTGTCACGCACTTACTGACCAACGCATGGTTGGTCCGGGTTTAAAAGGTGTGATGGATCGTTGGCCGGATCAGACCAAATTGCATAAATGGATTAAAAATTCTTCCGAGTTCTTAAAAACAGGGGATAAATATGCCAATGATTTGTTTGCAGAATACAACAATATTCCAATGACGGTATTTGATCATTTAGCTGATCAAGATATTGATGATATCATCGCATATATGGCAAATCCTGAAGCGACTAGGGCTGAAGTAAAGGAAGAGAAGAATACAACAGCAGCTCAGCCTCCCGTTGCTTCTAAAGATACTAAAGGTGGTGGAGGACTTTCTTCCAATCAAATTACATGGATGTTGATTGGTATTATCATTTTCTTATTAGTAGCTATCTCTGTTATCCGCAGCTTATCACGTATCGCAGAGAATAAGCGTCGTGAGAAAGAGAGAAAGGAGTTGCTTCCAGCCCGCAAGCCTTTTGACTTGTTTGGCGAATTTTATGGTTGGATGGCAACCCATAAGAAAATTTCGTTTACCATTATTTTTATTTTACTAAACTGGTTAGGTTTAGTAGGTTTTTGGGCGCTCAATGATATTGGAGTTTACGGTGGTTTTAAGAAGGATGGCAAAGTAACCGGTTATATGCCTGATCAGCCGATAGCATTCTCTCACAAGCTGCACGTAGGACAGAACAAAATAGAATGTACATATTGCCATAGTACAGCTGAGAAAAGCCGTCATTCAGGTATTCCCTCATCAAATGTGTGTATGAACTGTCATAAGGCTGTAGACAATGGCCCGGTATATGGCAAACAAGAAATTGCAAAAATATATGCAGCCATAGGGTGGAATCCTCAGGAGAGAACCTATTTTGCCGACTATCAAAATATGAATCCTGATGATGTGAAGAAAGTTTTCTCAGATTGGTTGAGTGATACAGAAGGAGCTTTTGCGCAAGTAGAGCCACAAATTCAGAAACCAGTAGAATGGGTTCAGGTACATCATTTACCGGAACATGCCTTCTTTAGCCATCAGCAGCATGTAGTGGTTGGAAAGGTTGAATGTGCTACTTGCCATGGTAATCTAGAAGAAATGGATAAAGTATATCAATATTCACCGCTTACTATGGGCTGGTGCATTGATTGTCATCGGACAACTGAAGTACAGTATGCCGATAATGGATATTATTCCCGTTTGCATAATTATTATAAAGAACATCAGGCTGAGTTTGAATCACGCGGTGGGAAAGGATTTACCGTTGAGAAAATCGGAGGTTTGGATTGTTCAAAATGTCATTATTAATTATTAGTTGTTTTTCGATCTAACAGGACTGAAATACCTATGAGTAAGAATAAGAATAAAGTATATTGGAAAGGTTATGAAGAGCTGGAAAATGATCCCCAGTTCATTCAAAACAGAGATAACGAATTTGTAGAGCATTTGCCCTTAGAAGAAATTCTAGGTGATGAAAAGGTAGGTGTTGTGCAAACAAACCGCAGGGACTTTCTGAAATTTTTGGGATTTGGCGTTACCGCAGCCACGCTTGCCGCTTGTGAAACGCCTATCAAGAAGGCCATCCCTTATGTTATCAAACCGGAAACAATCACGCCTGGAGTAGCCAATTACTATGCTTCCAGCTTTTATGACGGATATGATTATTTCAGTTTGATGGTTAAGACCCGTGAGGGACGTCCTATCAAAGTTGACGGTAATTCATTATCAACCGTTACAGGCGGAGCAACCAATGCCAGAGCGCAAGCTTCTATTTTATCGTTGTACGATAGTAAGCGTGCCAAAACACCACTTAAAGACGGTGCGCCTACTGATTGGAGCCAAGCTGATACAGAGATTACAGCCAAGCTTAAGGAATTAGCGTCTAAGGGCAAGAAAACCTATTTGATTACTCAATCTATCATCAGTCCTTCTACACAATCTGTCATTGAAGAGTTTAAAGCGGCGTTTGGGAATATTACCCATGTTATGTATGATGCTGTTTCGTATGCCGGCATTCGTCAGGCTAATGTAGCGTCATTTGGTAAAGCTGTGATTCCGTCATATTATTTCAATAAGGCGAAAGCAATTGCTGCTTTTGGTTGTGATTTTATGAACGGATGGCTTTTAAGCGGTGCATATCAAAAACAGTATGCAGAAACTCGTCGTCCGGAGAACAGAGATATGTCTAGACATTTTCAGTTTGAAGCTGTGATGTCGTTAGCCGGTGCCAATGCCGATTACAGATATATGGTAAAACAGTCTGAAATTGGTGCAGCGTTGGTTGGCTTATATAATTATTTAGCAACAAAAGCAGGGAAATCGGTCTTGTCTAATGCTTCAACAAGTGTAGATGACGGTATCCATGCTTGCGGTGATTATCTATGGGAAAATAAATCTCATGCCTTGGTTGTTTGTGGATTGAATGATAAGAATGCACAATGGATAACCAATGAAATCAATCAACTGTTAGAAAGCTATGGTAATACCATTGATATAGATACACCAGTGTATCTATATCAAGGAGATGATAAAGCAATTGTTGCAGCAGCTGCTGATTTAGCAGGTAATGGGGTTATTTTATATGGCGTTAATCCGTCGTATTCACTACCAGCCGGTGATGCATTTAATGAAGCATTGGCTCAGGCCGCTTTCTCCGTATCATTTGCTGACAGAGTAGAAGAGTCTAGAACACAATATCTTTGTCCTGATCACCATTATTTAGAAGCATGGAACGATTATCAGCCGGTTAAAGGGCATTACAGCTTACAACAGCCGACTATTCATCCTCTTTTTGATACACGTGCTGCGCAAGAGTCGCTTTTAGTTTGGGCAGGTAAGGCAATACGTTCTGATAAAAACAGCACCACGTATCGCGATTATATCAAGAATGTTTGGAATACAACATTGTTTGCCGGTTCAGGCAAATTGCTTTTCAATGATTTTTGGAATCTTAGTCTGCATGACGGCGTTTATGATGCAGCTGCTACGACTTCTGTCATACCTGTTTCAGCAGGTACTACAGCTGATCAACCTGTCTCAGGTTCATTATTGGACGCAGCTTCTTCACTTTTGAAGACAGCCTCTGAAACGTCCGGATGGGAAGTGATTATGTACCAAAAGGTAGGAATGGGTACAGGTATTTATGCTGCTAACCCGATTCTTCAAGAGTTGCCGGATCCGATAACGCGTGTGACTTGGGATAACTATATCACCATGTCACCGGAAGATATGGATAAGGCCGAATTTAAGTTTAACAAACTTATGGGCCAAAACCAATGGGCTAATATAGCGAAGGTAAGTGTTAATGATAAAACAATAGAATTACCTGTGTTGGCTCAGCCCGGTCAAACACCAGGTACAGTAGGTATTGCTTTAGGTTACGGCAGAAAATTTGGTCGTAAAGACGATGTAATAGGCGTAAATGCATATCCTTTTATCTCCACAGTTAATGATTGCTTTACTATTTGGGTTACAGGTGCAACTCTTGAAAGTGTAGGTAGAAAATATCAATTAGCCGGTACACAGACTCATCATACCATGATGGGTAGAGATATTATTAAAGAGACATCGCTTTTAGAATTTGAAGCCAATCCACGCTCAGGCAATCCGGCTAAAATGTTACATACGAACGTACATGATTTAACCGTAGATGGTCATGAAGCACCTATTGGCAAGATTGACTATTGGAAAGAATTCTCTACACCTAATCATCGTTGGGGCCTTTCTATTGATTTGAATGCCTGTAACGGTTGCGGCGCTTGCGTTGTAGCCTGTCATATTGAAAATAATGTACCGGTAGTTGGTAAAGATGAAATACGTCGTTCACGTGATATGCACTGGATGCGTATCGACAGATACTATACTTCAGATGCAGATCCTTCTACCCGCTATGATAAGACAAACGATAACTACCGCAGTAAAGAAATTCCTTCTAAACAACCTAAGATAGCATTCCAACCGGTAATGTGTCAGCATTGTAATCATGCACCTTGTGAAACGGTTTGTCCGGTTGTGGCTACGACTCACAGCTCAGAGGGACTGAATCAAATGACATATAACCGTTGCGTAGGAACACGTTACTGTGCAAATAACTGCCCTTATAAAGTACGTCGTTTTAACTGGTTTCAATATAATAACAACAGTAAGTTTGATTATTATATGAATGATGATTTGGGTAAGATGGTGTTGAATCCGGATGTCACTGTGCGCGATCGTGGGGTAATGGAAAAATGTTCAATGTGTGTACAGCGTATTCAAGCCGGTAAACTTGAGGCCAAGAAAGAAGGACGCATGGTTAAAGATCAGGAGATTCAAACAGCATGTTCTGCTGCGTGTCCTACGAATGCCATCATCTTTGGAGACTACAACGATACTGAAAGTAAGATAGCCACATTGGAAAAAAATGGAAGAGCATACTATCTGCTTGAAGAAGTAGGTATCAAACCTAATGTTATCTATCAAACTAAAGTACGTAACGTGGATGAGTTATATGGTCATGATAATGATTTGTCTGCCAGCCATGACAATTCTGCAACAGAAGAACACAAACATTAATCAGCAAATTATAAAACATTAGCCGTAAAGCAATATGAACGTAGAATCACCAATAAGGGAGCCGTTGATTTTAGGGAATAAAACCTATCATCAAATTACGGAAGACATCTGCAAGCCGATTGAAGGACGTGCCAACAAGCTTTGGTACTTAGTTTTTACCATCGCTGCTATTTGTGCATTGTGGGGTATTGGCTTAATCGCTTATACATTCGGTACCGGTATCGGTGTATGGGGGTTAAATAAAACAGTCGGTTGGGCTTGGGATATTACCAACTTCGTGTGGTGGGTAGGTATAGGTCACGCAGGAACACTTATCTCTGCTATCCTTTTATTATTCCGTCAGAAATGGAGAATGGCTATCAACCGCTCTGCTGAGGCGATGACCATCTTTGCCGTAATATGTGCGGCATTATTCCCGGCTATTCACGTAGGACGTGTTTGGGTTGTATATTGGTTTTTCCCTATTCCTAACCAGTTGGGCTCACTTTGGGTGAATTTTAACTCTCCTCTGCTTTGGGATTTATTTGCCATTTCTACCTATTTCTCAGTATCATTGGTTTTTTGGTATATCGGTTTAATACCGGATTTTGCAACGGTGCGTGATCGTCAGATTAAGCCTTTAGCTAAGAAGATATATAGTGTATTAAGCTTTGGATGGAGTGGCAATGTGAAAGCATGGCAGCGTTTTGAAGAAGTAGCTTTGGTATTGGCCGGATTATCTACACCGCTGGTATTGTCGGTTCATACTATAGTATCTATGGACTTCGCCACATCCATTGTACCCGGCTGGCATACCACGATCTTTCCACCTTACTTCGTTGCCGGCGCTATCTTCTCAGGCTTCGCCATGGTAGCCACTTTATTGATTATTATGCGTAAGGTTTTAAATCTTGAAGAATATATCACCATCAACCACCTTGAATCAATGAATAAGGTTATAGTGGTTACGGGTTCTATTGTGGGTGTTGCATATATCACAGAGCTGGTTATAGCTTGGTATTCCGGTGTACAGTATGAACACTATGCTTTCTTGAACAGAGCAACCGGACCTTACGCTTGGGCTTATTGGATTATGATGAGCTGTAATGTTATCAGCCCGCAGTTATTTTGGTCTAGAAAAGTTCGTCGCAGTTTGATAGCTACATTCATGTTATCTATTGTCGTAAATATTGGTATGTGGTTTGAACGCTTTGTAATTATTGTAACTTCTACACATCGTGACTTCTTACCATCTTCATGGACAATGTTCTACCCAACATTTGTTGACCTTGGTATTTATATTGGCACAATTGGTATTTTCTTCACACTATTCCTTCTGTTCTCAAGAGTATTCCCGGTAATAGCCATTGCCGAAACCAAGTCAATACTTAAGATTTCAGGCGATGGATGGAAAAAGAAGACAGAAAATATGTATGAAAAAATAGGAGAAGCTGATCACCATCATTAATTAGAAGAGAAAACATAGATTAACCATTAAGCATAAGTAACTATGGGCAAGAAAACAATTTTAGCAATATTTGAAGATCCGGACGATATATTGCATGGAACAAAGCAATTGATGAGTAAAGGGATTAAGATTAGGGAGATTTATGCCCCATTCCCTATTCATGGTATTGATAAGGCATTAGGTGTAAAACCTACACGCATATCAACCGTTGCATTTTTCTATGGTGTACTTGGTCTTACCATTGCTTTATTGATGATGTGGTATATGAATGTGAAAGATTGGTCAATGAATATTGGGGGGAAACCCAGCTTTTCATTAAGTCAGAACTTACCGGCATTTATTCCGGTTGCTTTTGAGATTACGGTTCTTATAACGGCTCACCTGATGAGTTATACGTTTCTTATCCGCTCACGCTTATTCCCAGGTTTTAAGGCTATGAATCCTGTGCTGAGAGCTACTGACGATAAGTTTGTGATGGAAATAGTTTTGGATGACAATAAAGTGGCTGTTGATGACCTAAAGGCTATGGTTATAGAGGCCAAAGCCCGTGAAATTAACGACTCTGAATTGAAATATAAAGATTAAGATAACCGAATTGATTCATTACAATGAAAAAAATCAATAGAAATATCATCATCGGATTGGCCGCAGTTGGTTTGTTATTTACCTCTTGTCATAAAGATAAAAACAGCCCTGGATATGAATTTATGCCTGATATGTACAGATCCCCTGCATATCGTCCGGGTGAAAGTAATCCCAATTTTGCAAACGGATTGACCAATCAGGAACCTGTTCCAGGAACAATCGCCCATTCTTTCGATCAAAAGGGTATGATTAACACGATGCCATATCCTTATTCTAATTCCAATCAGGGGCGTGACTCGGCAGCAGCTTTTCTGAAAAATCCTTTGGAAAGTACAGCGTCGGCTTTGGCAGAAGGTAAGCGGCTGTTTAATGTTTATTGCTCTGTTTGTCATGGCCTTGAAGGACAAGGAGACGGCTCTGTTGTATCTGTTCTTATAGCAAAAGATAATTATGGATTAAAACCGCCGGCCTTTAATTCTGATCAATTAAAAGGGATCTCTGAAGGACAGATTTTCCATGCCACTGAATTTGGTAAAAATAATATGGGATCATACAGTTCACAACTTTCTGCTTATGAAAGATGGCAAGTGGTGATGTATGTACAAGAACTACAACGTAAGTAATGTAACTTGAAATTATAGGGTATTAACCAGAAAAGATAAACACGATGAACTACACGTTTGCCGGAAAAACCAAAATGTTGACCATAGCCCTGATGGGTATCGGACTTGCTGCCATTATTTATGGATTCGTTATGACCCCAGAAAGAATATGGGCCAATCTTTTGCTAAATGGGTTTTTCTATTTAGCGATAGCTTTATCAGCTACGTTCTTTATTGCCGTTAATTATGTAAGTGAAGCCGGCTGGCATGCCGGTTTTAAAAGAATCCCGGAAGCAATGAGCGCTTACCTACCTTATGGGGCGATAGTGATTCTTGCACTGGTTATAACAGGGATGTTAGGCGTACATGATATTTGGCATTGGATGGATAGCCATTTCCAACAAACGGATAGCGTATATCTGAATAGCGGGAAAAAAGTGTATTTGACTAATACCTTTTTTCTTGTTCGTACCATTGCTTATTTGTTGGGCTGGATTTTTCTTGCCATTCAGTTTCGTCGAATCTCACTTAAAGAAGATGATCTTAAAGGAACAGCTATGCAAAAGAAAGGCGTTATGTTTGGCGCTATGTTCTTAGTCTTCTTTGCCGTTACATCCTCTATGTCTGCATGGGACTGGCTTATGTCTATTGATGTACATTGGTACTCTACTTTGTTTGGGTGGTATATCTTCTCTGGCTTATTTGTAAGCGGACTGATTATGATAATGCTCATTCTTTTATACCTAAAAGGAAAAGATTTAATGGATTGGGTGAATGAAAATCATATCCACGATTTGGCCAAATTGGTATTTGCATTTAGTATTTTCTGGATGTACTTATGGTTCTCTCAGTATATGTTGATTTGGTATTCAAATATCCCCGAAGAAATCAATTATTTCCTTGAGCGCTATAATACGAATTATCGTACACTTGTAATTACGATGCTAATCATTAACTTCCTGTTCCCATTGCTTATTCTTATGCATCGTGATGCTAAGCGTAGCCCCAAGTTATTATTTGTTGTGGGTATTATATTATTGGTTGGACACTATCTTGACTTATTTCAAATCATTATGCCTGGTGCCGTAAAAGATAAATGGAACATCGGATTTACAGAAATAGGCATTACGCTTGGCTTCTTAGGATTATTCCTATTTGTAACACTTACAGCCCTAAGCAAGCGTAAATTAATGGCCGGCAACCAGCCATTCTTTAACGAGAGCCTTCAGCACCACATTTAGATTTTTGAGAATGATTCGGTTAATAACTGTAGCCTATTAGCCGAGAAGTGTAATATTAAGGTTGTATCTTTAGTTTAAATTAGTATTCCGATGAAGCCTATTCATTCGTTATTGCCTGTTGCACATTGGGCTATGAAGATTTCATTATTTGTGGTTATCCTGCTCCAACAGATTCAGGTCATTAAAGTTGTAGATTTTACCAGATGGAATGATGTGCTGCCCTTTACTTATGTGCTGTCTGCAATGCTTTTAGTATGTGGTGGCTTTCTGAATAAATCCACATTGACAATTATTTCCGCAGCACTCATTTTCTTAATTACTTGTTACTTTATTTATTTGCATTTTGATAGCAAACTCCCCTTAACCTTCCTTTTTTATCTTTGGCCATTATCAGCCGGTCTTTTTTATTTGGCTAACGGAAACGAGTAATTAATCTAGATACATCTGCTCTATCAAGGCAGCGTAACGCGTATATATAACCTTGCGTTTTGGTTTTAATGTTGGCGTAAGTTCTCCACTATCAATAGACCATTCTTGCTTCATCAGGGTAAATTTCTTTATTTGTTCCCAATGACCAAAATAAAGGTTATACTTCTCTATTTCTTCCGAAATAAGTATCTGCACGTTTTCCTGATTTAAGAGCTCTATATTTGAAGTAAAATGTATCTGATTAGATTTAGCCCATTCCTCTATCTGCAAGAATGATGGTACTATCAGCGCTGAAACAAATTTTTTATCATCACCGCCCACAACCACTATTTGCTCGATAAAGCGGCTTTCTTTCATTTTGTTTTCTATGGCTTGTGGTGCCACATATTTCCCTCCGGCCGTTTTAAATAATTCCTTTTTGCGGTCGGTTATTTGTAGAAAGTTCTCTCCATGCCATGATACCCACTTACCGATATCGCCGGTATAGAACCAACCGTCTTTGTCAATCACTTCATCTGTAAGATCAGGTCGGTTGTAATATCCTTTCATTACGTTCTTGCCACGGGCTAATATTTCGCCGTCTTCAGCCAATGTGATTTCTACACCGGGGATGGGCATACCTACCGTACCTATACAGCGTTGTTTTTCATCCATCCTGTTGACGGTTAGAACCGGAGACGTCTCAGTCAGACCATATCCCTCAATCACCTGAATGCCTGCCGCTGTAAATAAGGTTATCAAACGAGGTTGCATAGCTGCTGCGCCGGTTACAATGAATTGCAATTTGCCGCCTAACGCTTCTTGCCACTTTGAAAAGATGAGTTTACGGGCAATAAATAATTGAATACGATATAAGATAGACTTGTTTTGTCCTACAGTGTACCGT
>JAIXKU010000326.1 GCA_026936045.1 Flavobacteriales bacterium | reverse complement strand
ATTTCCAGGCAGAATTTAATTATGTCAGACCTTATTCCTATCAGCATTACCGTATCAACAGTAATTATGCACATTATAACCAACCATTAGCTCATCCACTTGGCGCTAATTTCTGGGAGGCCATCGCTTTTCTGCGATATCAGAATAAACGTATCACAGCCGAAGGCCGTCTATCCTATGCACAACATGGAACGGATACCGGTGGGTTGAATTATGGCGGGAATGTCCTTGTTATGGACATCAATCATCCTAATGAGTTTGGAAACTATGTAGGACAAGGTATGAAAGAACAAATATGGTTTGCCGAACTTAAGAGTGGATATATTATTAACCCGGCTTATGATTTACGAGTAGAACTAGGAATGCAGTTCAGAAGCCTCTCCTCAGCCATTCGTGATGAAAAAAACTTTATTATCTATTTTGGGTTACGCACGCGAATACCGATGTTCTACACCGATTATTAGAACTAAATCTTCTTTAATCTCATTGTAAGCTGAAAGATTACAGTATCCTGTATAGGGGCGTATGAGTTGAGTAATATTTCTTCCGACCTGAACATCTCAATGATAAAATGTTTATCACAACCAATACAACCACCGATTAAGATCAAGCGCATAGCTTCATCCGAAACGGTTAGCACACCGGTTTGTGACTGATTACCTTGTGAGCCGACATAGTTAAACTCATAATCAAGAAATCCGGCAGCTGACGCATCATCATAAATAATCCATGATCCGACATTCTGCTCATCTAATATTATCTGACGATGACCACTTGAATCAATTTTTACACGCTGATATTCAGCAATATTCCATGTGCCAGGTAAATTATTCAGGACATACTCTTTTTCAGTACAACTTGATATTATCAAGCTAAGAGAAAGGACTAGTAAGGTAATAACTCTCATATTCTATTTTTAAAAAAATGGCAACATAAATTCAACGCCAAACTGCAGGCGGAGGCCTGAAAAAGATTCAATAGGAATATTGTTTGTTTCAAATTGCGTACCGTTTACATCGCTAACAAACACCCCATAATCTTTAGGAAATTCGTGTTGACGAAACCTATCAGCATTATAATCAACTAAGGGTACACCATCTGTTAGCGGGAAGCCATAATGTACCCGAATAGGGAAAAAGAAATGCCAAACACGAAAGCCCAAGCTTCCTCCAACCTGAATAGTCGTACTTATACCAGAATAATAACCATTTATATCATATTCTTTACCTATACTTCTACTACCATCCGGATAGACTGTATAGGATTTAATCCCGACATCCCGAATGATGCCACCAAACAAAGCGTGCATATAAAAGAAACCCTTAATTTGGTAGCCACCTTCTAGCAATATTTCATGCGTATTAAATGCCAGATTAAGCTCATTTCCCAAATTTGACCAGATCTTAGACCTCTTGGTATTACTGCTGTATCCGTATTGATAAAGTATGAGACCTGAAAAACTGCTTTTCTTACGTTTCATATACCTGTAACCTACAGATACATTTATACCGTGCATATTGCTAAAATTATATTCCGGCAACGGATCTTTCATCCCTACCTCGTAATATGTATTATAACTCTGCACAAACAGGTTAAGGGAGTCTGGTGTAAAGCCGTTAAAACCATAGCCTATCCCCAAGATCGGGCCATGAGAAAACTGCGAGAACCCGGGTAGAATAATTAGAAAGGCTAACGATGAAAGAAGAGCGCGTTTCATATTGAGTTGTTTAACGCAAAATAACCACACACGGAGGTTATACGAAATACGACATTTGCCTCATTAACACACAGAAATAGGAATGGTCTTATCGGATGACTTGTGTCATCCGATAAGACCATTCGTCAACAGGCTGTAAGGCGGCCTACGGTCTGATTTATTTTTACAAATATCTCTTTCATTTGTAAAAATAAAAGCCCATTCTTTCAAATGGGCTTTTCAACATGTATATGTGGAGAATACCGGATTCGAACCGGTGGCCTCTACAATGCCATTGTAGCGCTCTAGCCAACTGAGCTAATTCCCCATAAC
>JAIXKU010000202.1 GCA_026936045.1 Flavobacteriales bacterium | reverse complement strand
TCCTGCAATTGCTCGCAGTGCAATGGGGAAGGTACTTACTCGTTTTCAACTCTGGACATACAACTCCATGAATACCAGAAGTATGATATACGAGCAAGCAAAGGTCTATGGATTCCGTGAAGGAACGATGCAGATGGATAAGTTCCAACGCATGATGGCAATGGATTTGATTACTCTTGCTTTGGCAAATGCGTTCATGTTTTCGCTCTTTGATTCTGCTCTTCCTGCGCCTTGGAATTGGCTGAAAGACTTTTCCGAATGGATATTTGGAGACAAGAAAGAGAAACAGAGTGCTTTCTTTGGAACCTATCCCTACTATGTTGCTCCACTGCAGATAATTTCACCCCCAATTATCCGAGTATTTCCAGCGATGGTAACTTCCATGATGTCTGGAAACTGGCAGAAGTTTACTGATTATACCGTTTGGACAATGTTTCCCTTCGGTCGTTTGGCGAGAGATATACACAAATCTTATCTTAATCCAAAATCTTTTATTGACAGAATGACTGGGCTCCCATTTAGTGGCATGGAAGGTTTTGGAAAAGAAAAACCAGAAAAATAAATAGAAGGAGAAAGAAATGAAACTCACAACTCTTGGCGCAGCAGATGCGCTTGGCACCCCGATTCCGGTATTCATACCGGATACTTATCGCACAAGGTTGGTTACAACTACTACCGGAGTAGTTACTACTCCATCTTTTGATAGTTCCGAAGAAGCAAGACCGTATATCTATATTGAAGCATCGCATCCAGAGAATCCAGGTCAGAAGACAGATCTCTATCTCTATGCTCTTGGAAACGTCTATGAAGCGAATCATATTCAATTGCATATCACTGTTGGAAATGCCTCTGAAAGTTATTCAATTGAACGCAAAGAAGTTGACCTTATTCTCACTATCAATTTGAAGACAGGATTCCAAACGATTGCCAAGATTGTTGAATACATTGGTTTAATCAATAACGCTCTTGGAAAGACCATTATCTCTTGTTCATTTGATGCGAATAAGTCTTCTTATAGTATCAGCTCTGCAGTACGCACCTACTTTAATTCCTATCGTCCTGGACGCTGTGCCAATCTCGTAAGAATTCTTACCTTTGACGATGGCGTCTTTATTGGAAACTTCCCCGAATCTGGAGACCCCTGGAAAGATTCCAATACTATTGTTCCTCTTGCCAGTATGCCACTTGTTGCTGGAGTTGAAACCTACATCATGCTCTCACCCAATGAGATGTTATCGGTATCAGGTGGCGGAACAGCCGGAAAGGAAGTATATATCACACCACAGAGGAACTACTAATGGATGGTATGGAATTCGTAACCCGAGACGAACTTGTCTCATTCACGGCAGAAATCAGAGAAGATATTACTGAACTCAAGAACAGTATCTCCGAACTCAGTAGAGCAATTGTGAAGCTGGAACATATTCTGGATAAGAATGCACTTGTCTTAAGAGAAGAGAATGACAAGCGCTATCTTATTCGAGAAGATATGGTTCAAGATGCGATTTCAATTCTCGATAATCAAGAGTTCAGTAAGCATGCAGAAGACTTTGTTGCCGACACAATAGTGAAAGACAAAGCAAGAAAGTCGATTGAATGCGTTATCAGTGGATTTATTGCCAAAGGTAGAGATAATGCCATGAAATGGTGGAACTTCATTCGTATAATTGGAGTTGCCATAGCAGGCTTTCTCGTTTATATTATTATATCAAGCCAGATGAATATCATCGACTTGTTAAACAAACTTGAATAAAATAGGAGGAAACAATGCAAAACATCATTAACACCATCACCCAAAACATCGAAGCTGCAATAGCTTTGGTAGTTGCTCTGGCAGCCCTTATTTCCACAATCATAGTTCAGTATAAGAAACTGAAGAAACTGTGGGCTGGGCTGGAAATCTCGGACATCGTCGCTCCGCTCGCTGCGGAAGCCGAAGAGCATCCGGAGAAGGTATTGAATTACATTGATGACAAAACTGGATTATCCGATATTGACATTCGTTCCAATGAAGGAAAACAAATGGTTGTAGCCACTGC
>JAIXKU010000135.1 GCA_026936045.1 Flavobacteriales bacterium | reverse complement strand
TGATAGAAGTACGTAGTCTTGACTTGAACAGCTCTTTCCGCGAAATATCTGCATCTTTAGATGCCGTTGCAAAGTCACATTTCGGTGAAGCTCTCCAAAAGATTGCGTAAATGATTCCTGATTGAGTAATACAGTTCCTGTGTCATTAAGAACGATAATAAAGAGGGATAAAAATGGCTACTAAAGAAATCAAATACAATGCAGCAATCTTTCCCAAAATTATGGAATTTAGGTTGGAACCCACGGATGGCACATCTGGATGTTCTATTGAATTGCCTCGGGGTGTTAGCCATCTATATCTTTCTAATCTTAACCCAGTATACAATTCGCGAGAGATTGAATTGTTTGAAAAGTACGCAAATGGGATGCCCTTTATTGATTCGGATTATGAAGATATAATAGATTACGTTTTTGTGCCCATACCCAGGCCTTCGGGATCTGAGAATATCAGGGATATAATGCTTGAAAAGTTTGGCATTAAACTCATGACAGATGGGGAAAAGCAATGGTTTGAAATTCTCGAAGACCACATCCCTGAAATACGCGCTAATACCTGGGACTGTATTTTGGTGGACTTGCTGCATTCTCGTTGGAATGATGTGATTGAATGCTTTGACTTTAGAAGTAGTTTTATCAGGGAAGCAGATGATGATACAGGATTACGGGTCAGTCTTGGAGCCTATAGGTTCTCATTTGATGCAACGGAACAGAAGCTTAGTAATGCTTTGAGAACTGCCTTCTTCTTTACACTTGCCGGATATAAGTTTGGATTAAGGAAAACACAATATGCATGCTTTGAAGATTATTTTGATAGCGAGTTTTATAAGCGTGTGTCTTTGGTGTTTTCTATTTGGAGCAATCGGAAAAAACCAGAAGATATCCGTTATATTCCCCTTTATGATTCATTTAGCAATCTTACAAATGAAAGCAAAAATGATCTAATCAGCACGCTTAAAGTCATTCTTGACACAGAATACATGGCATTCGATGATAAAGAAATGCTAAAGAATCATTTAATTGAAGGGTGTAATGAAGTTCACACAAATCCAGCAGCACTATCACTCGAGCAATCCCTTATTAAACCAACAATGAATTTCATAATGCTACGTGAGAAGAGTAAGGAAACAATGGAAAGTGCACTTCAGCTCTATGCTCATAAGCTTTATAGAGATTGTGCAAACCGATGCTTTTATGCGATGATGTTTGCCCTTAAAGCACTTCTTGAAGACCAAGGGCTGTTGGCCGCTTGGGAGACGGGGGTGCTCAAAGAACATGAGTGGCATAATCAATTGATGAGCAAATTGAAATCATTAGTTTCATCCAGAGTCCTTGCTCCTCAATATGAAAAAGACTTCATTGATGTTCACGATGCAAGATGGGGATGCGATTACAGTATTATAACATTTGTCGAAGCAGATGCTCGTTCATGCATACAGAAAATGAAAAACTTCTATGCTGAGGTTGAACGACTTACAACACACTGATAAATGGTGGCACAGATGATTCTCTGGACAATACAACCCATCGAAATATGGAAAATGATCCAAGAGACCGGCGTTTATCGCTGTGATCCAAAGAAGAGCAGTATGCCGGAACCTGAGTTTGTAGAAAAATATGAGTGGCTCATCCGTCAGATGAAGAAGCGGATCGACTCTCCACCGGAAGGCGTCGTTTACCCAGTATGGGCTTGGTACAAGCAAAACGGAAAACGCAAAAAACCTGATCTGCGTAGCGAACGCTGGGGCTACGGACCAGGAGATGAGGATTACACCTGCATTGAATTTGAGATTCCGGATGATCAGGTGCTCCTGTCAGATTTTGACGCTTGGCATATTATTCTAAACAACGGCCTTTTCTCTGACTCAGAGGAAGAAGCGGATCAGAAGGATGCTTATTATGATTCGCTTCCCGCTGCTGAACAAAAGGCATACAAAGAGAAGAACTGGGAGAAGGTATTTGATATCATGCCGTTCAAAAATGATTGGACGCATCGTGGTGATTGGGTGCAGGCAACTGTATGGGAATTGCGGCAAGATATGATCCGGGC
>JAIXKU010000179.1 GCA_026936045.1 Flavobacteriales bacterium | reverse complement strand
TGCGAAAAGCAATGAATATAGTCATTACATTAACGGCTGTCACATGCTTATTAATAGTGTTAGTCAATATTACTATTGGGATTTCAACTAAAAATGAAATCAAAAACTGGGAGAACGCAAGGTATCATCATGCAACGGTTGTTTTCGGGGCTGGTGTTTATCAGTCTGGAGAGATCTCCGGTGTATTTATGGATAGGCTTAAGACAGCTTCTAGATTATTTCACAGCGGCAAGACAGATTTGATAATTGTAAGCACCTCATTGGATCAACCCAATGAACAAGAACTTATCCTATCAACGTTAAGATCATTAGAAGTCCCGGATGGAATGATAATTATTGACTCAAAAGGTTCGCGTACGCTTGAGACCTGCAAAAATGTATTTCAGGAATACAACCTTTCTGATATAAATGTTGTTTCTCAAGCTTACCATCTGCCTAGAATTATTTTCACATGTAGACATACAGGCGTCATCTCCATAGATGGTATTGTCGCTGACAATAGTTCTTATTCAATTCAAAACCAAATTATTTGGTATTTGCGCGAAAAAGTTGCAACATTATAGCGTTTGAGAATTAATCTTTCTAGAACCTCATGTTGCATGGGATGATAATCAAGGCCTTGTTTGACTAAGTGCACATGTATCCCAGGCATAATACTTATCAGATATGTTGCACAGGCAACACGACAATATGAGCATTCACAGGAGAGCAACCAGTGTGAATGATAGGAAGCCTGTAATAGTAAATTACACTTCCTTTATCACTTGAGCAATACCAACCACCACCACATTCGCAAGGTGACTGGCATGAGGCATCAATTTGCTGAGAGCATTGGCTCCCTTGAACGGGCATAACTAATTCAAAAAGGCCTAGTTCAACAACAATTAGGACTAATAGCACAATGACTAGAGTTTTCTTCATTTTTCCACCTCTTTTCAATTCGACTGGTTAATCTCTAGAAGCATGTTTATGATTGATGGAACCGAATTCCAATTGTTAATCCTGTATCCATTTTACATAAAAATTTGGTTGCAGGACTCCAACTTCTTTCCTTCACTTATATCCTGTTCGACTTCGGTTATGTAGTTTCCATTTGAAACACATTCGTTGAACATTGAATGATCGATGTTCAGATTCTCTACCCTACTTATTAGATTAAGGTCTGTTATTGGAGCGTCTGAAGAAAATATGTAATCTACAAATTCCCAATAAATAGATTGGCTTGGTAGACAATTTGTGATCTTGAGAAGACTTGTTTCAATATCAGGTGTTTTAACTGGGAAATCTTTTAGCACGAATTGGATTGAATCACGATGTTCATAAACTAGGGGCATGTCGCGATGACAATTTGCAATGCAGGCAGAAAATCAAGAAACCCAACAATTGTAACTACAGGATCATTATTGTTTTTGATATAGGGATCGTCACTTATTGGAATAGCTAAACTCGATATCTTGGTTTCAAGGGATGCTGTGGGCCTAAGTTGGCAACATATTGATTTAACAATGATTTGAACGGAAGTTAATCTATTTGTAGAAACGTAGCACTTCAACTGAGGGCATATATGTTCGTTTCTTCGGCTTTTCCGTCTTAGTCTCTTCATTATTTTCCGAACTACTTTATTTGCGCAAGCACTGATGGTGCCAGATACCATGGAAGCAGTCTTGATCCGAGAAATATGAAGTAGATTTGAGAAGAAATGGAACACTAACGACAAAACGATGGTTTATCAACAGTGTAAATGCCATTCCTAATGATGCGAAAATTGCTCCAATAAAAAAGACAGCACCGCTTACAACTAAGATGAAAAGAACTGGCAGCGTTTTGTAGAGGTTCACCAACTCTGCTATCTCATATGGACGACCCTCAATCGAGTTGAGCGCTGGGTGGTTGAGAGGGTTATGATTGGTAAGTGTAAGAATCAAATAGAGTAACAGTAATGGTAAAGTTGAGGCTAAAGCACCTGCTATCGCGTTTGCGAAAAACTTGGCGTTGAGAACGTTTTTGTATCGCTCTCTAACCACAAGTCTTTCCAGACATCCTTGTTTACGAT
>JAIXKU010000058.1 GCA_026936045.1 Flavobacteriales bacterium | reverse complement strand
TAAGCGTATGAATAAAGATCAAAATAAATCAGTAAGCGATTTCTCTAAAATTACTATTAGTTTGGCATCGCCTGAGGATATACTCGACCGTTCCAGCGGAGAGGTTATCAAGCCGGAAACAATCAATTATCGTACCTTTAAACCTGAAAGAGATGGCTTATTCTGTGAGCGTATCTTTGGTCCGGTGAAAGACTGGCAATGCGGATGCGGGAAATATAAAGGTATTCGCTATAAAGGTATTGTTTGTGACCGCTGTGGTGTGGAGGTAACTGAAAAGAAAGTACGTCGTGATCGTACAGGTCATATCATGCTTACAGTGCCTGTAGCGCATATTTGGTATTTCCGTTCTCTTCCCAATAAAATTGGATTGCTTCTTGGCTTGTCAACTAAAAAACTGGAAGCCATTATCTACTATGAGAAATATGTGGTTATTCAAGCCGGCGTAAAAGAGGCTGATGGTGTTAATTATTTAGACTTCCTCTCTGAAGAAGAATATCTTGAAATAGTTGATAACCTTCCGAAAGATAATGCTTATTTGGATGATACAGATCCTAATAAGTTTATTGCTAAGATGGGGGGAGAAGCATTATGTGACTTATTAGCTCGCCTGAACTTAGACGAGTTGTCATACAAATTGCGTCATCAGGCCAATACAGAAACTTCTCAGCAGCGTAAACAAGAAGCATTAAAACGATTACAAATCGTTGAATCTTTCCGTGATGCTAACACCCGTATTAAGAATCGTCCGGAGTGGATGGTGATTAAAGTGATTCCGGTAATACCACCGGATTTGCGTCCGTTGGTACCATTGGATGGCGGTCGCTTTGCTACTTCAGACTTGAATGATTTGTATCGTCGTGTTATTATTCGAAATAATCGCTTAAAACGTTTGATTGAAATTAAAGCGCCAGAGGTTATTCTACGAAATGAGAAGCGCATGCTTCAAGAGGCCGTGGATGCCCTTTTTGATAACTCTAGAAAGTCTAGCGCTGTTAAAACAGATGCTAATCGCCCGCTCAAATCGCTCTCTGATTCATTAAAAGGAAAGCAAGGCCGTTTTCGTCAAAATCTTTTAGGTAAGCGTGTTGATTATTCAGCTCGTTCGGTTATTGTCGTTGGGCCGGAATTGAAGATGCATGAGTGCGGCTTGCCTAAAGATATGGCTGCTGAGCTGTTCAAACCATTTATTATTCGCAAGCTGATTCAGCGTGGATTGGTTAAAACCGTGAAATCGGCAAAGAAAATTGTTGATCGTCGCGACTCTGTTATTTGGGAGATATTGGAAAATGTGCTTAAAGGACATCCGGTAATGTTGAACCGCGCCCCAACATTGCACCGTCTTGGAATACAAGCTTTTCAGCCAAAACTTGTTGAAGGGAAAGCTATACAGTTGCATCCACTTCCATGTACGGCCTTTAATGCTGACTTTGACGGTGACCAAATGGCCGTTCACGTTCCACTTGGTAATGCGGCTATCTTAGAAGCGCAGCTTCTCATGTTGGGCATACATAATATTTTAAATCCTGCTAATGGTGCTCCTATCTCAGTTCCTTCTCAGGATATGGTGCTTGGATTATATTATATCACAAAAGGCCGTAAATCTACGCCTGAGCATGTCGTAAAAGGAGAGGGTATGCATTTCTACGGACCACAAGAGGTTATTATTGCACACAACGAAGGAAAGGTGGATTTGCATGCCTGGATTAAGACAAAAGTAAATGTAAGACAAGCGGATGAAACTATTGTTCCTCAGATTATTGAAACAACAGTTGGCCGTATTATCTTTAACGAGGTAGTGCCTTCACAATATGGTTATATCAACCAGTTACTGACTAAGAAATCACTTCGTGATATCATCGGTGATATATTAAAAACTACCGATATGCCTACAACAGGAAAATTCCTGGATGATATTAAAACACTAGGTTATAATATGGCTTTCAAAGGTGGGTTATCATTCGTTATTGATGATATTATTATCCCGAAAGAAAAAGAAGAACTCATTAATGATGCAATGGAACAGGTGGATGAGGTGATGAGTAACTATAATATGGGATTCATTACGAACAATGAGCGTTACAATCAGATTATTGATATCTGGACACATGCCAATAGTCGTCTCACACAGATTCTGATGAAGCAAATCAGTGAAGACAAGCAAGGATTTAATCCGGTTTATATGATGCTTGATTCAGGTGCGAGAGGTTCTAAGGAGCAGATTCGTCAGCTTTGCGGCATGCGTGGTTTGATGGCTAAGCCTCAAAAGAGCGGAGATACCGGAAATGAAATTATTGAAAATCCGATCTTAGCCAACTTTAAAGAAGGATTATCAATCCTTGAGTATTTCATCTCCACGCACGGAGCACGTAAGGGTTTGGCTGATACAGCATTAAAAACAGCTGATGCCGGTTACTTAACACGTCGTTTGGTGGACGTAGCGCAGGATATCATTATTACAGAAGAGGATTGTGGTACACTTCGCGGTTTGCAGATGACAGCTCTGAAGAACAACGATGAAGTCGTTGAGTCTCTTTATGACCGTATCTTAGGACGTGTATCACTTCATGATTTATATCACCCAAGTACAGGCGAGTTAATAGCTAAATCCGGAGAAGAGATTACTGAAGTGATTGCTCAGCATATAGCAGAATCTCCAATCGAAACAGTTGAGATTCGTTCGGTGCTTACTTGTGAAATATCTAAAGGTGTATGTGCAAAATGTTATGGTAGAAACCTAGCTTCCGGTCGTATGGTTCAGAAGGGAGAAGCAACCGGCGTAATTGCTGCACAATCAATCGGAGAGCCCGGTACACAGCTTACATTGAGAACCTTCCACGTTGGTGGTGTGGCTGGTGGTGCAGCAGCTCAGTCAAGAATTGAGGCGAAGTTTGATGGTTTATTAGAAATAGATGAGCTTAAAACCGTTTCTCATAAGTTTCAAGATCGCGATGTAGAATTGGTAATTGGTCGTTCGGCTGAGATGCGTTTGGTTGATCCTAATACGAATATTGTTTTGACAACAAGCAATATTCCTTATGGCTCACATTTGTATTTCAAAGCTGGACAGAAAGTGAAAAAAGGAGATCTGATTTGCGATTGGGATCCATATAATGCGGTTATATTATCAGAATTTGAAGGTAAAATTGAGTTCGAGAACATAGAAGAAGGGATTACCTTCCGTGAAGAACTTGATGAAACAACCGGTTTCCGTGAGAAAGTAGTTATAGATCGTCGAGACAAAACAAAGAACCCAGCTATTCGTGTCGTTGACAAAAAAGGTGAGGTTTTGAGAACGTATAATATTCCATCCGGTTCTCACATCACGATTGACGATAAGGCAAAAGTTAAGGCCGGTGATATCTTAGTTAAGATTCCAAGATTGTCAGGAAAAACAGGTGATATTACAGGTGGTCTGCCTCGCGTTACTGAGTTATTTGAAGCACGTAATCCATCAAATCCGGCTGTTGTATCTGAGATAGATGGGCTGGTGTCGTTTGGTAAGATAAAGAGAGGTAATCGCGAAATACAGGTTGAATCTCGTACCGGTGAAGTACGCAAATATCTCGTATCTCTTGCAAAACATATTCTTGTTCAGGAAAATGATTATGTAAAAGCAGGACAGCCGCTTACTGATGGAGCCATAACGCCTTCTGATATTTTGGCTATTAAAGGACCTACTGCCGTACAAGAATATCTTGTAAATGAAATACAAGAGGTATATCGTATGCAAGGGGTGAAAATTAATGATAAGCACTTTGAAGTAATAGTGCGTCAAATGATGAAGAAGGTTGAGATTGTGGATTCAGGCGATACCAGCTTCCTGGAGGGTGAAATGGTAAATAGATTTGAATTTACCATGAAGAATGATGAATTGTTTGGTGAAAAAATCATCGAAGATCCGGGAGATTCTATTGAATTGAAAGCAGGTCAGATGGTGAGTGCACGAAAACTTCGTGATATCAATTCTCAACTTAAGCGCAAAGGTATGAAACTGGTGCAAGCGCGTGATGTTATTGCGGCTACTTCTGTTCCTGTGCTCCAAGGCATCACACGCGCATCATTGCAAACAGAAAGTTGGATTTCAGCAGCATCATTCCAGGAAACAACGAAGGTGCTGAATGAGGCAGCCGTAAATGGTAAGATTGACTACTTGGAAGGATTGAAGGAAAATGTGATAGTAGGTCATCTTATCCCTGCCGGAACCGGCTTGAAGGAATATCGTAATATGATTGTTTCTTCAAAAGAAGAAATGGAAGCAGCTGTTGTACAGCAGATCAATAAAGCTAAGAAGGAGAAATCCGGTGCAAGCATTGAAGAGTAATGCGTGCTTAGATAACCCAAACTTGCTTTGCAGGTCTATATGAAGGACATCAAAAACAGAAATGAATTGTGCAAGCAATTCATTTCTGTTTTATAACAACTAGTAAAAACATATCTGCTACCTTCTCAATGATTTCTCTTCTGCTAAGAAATAAATAAGGTTAAAAAGCGGTAAATGTAACCTGTCACACTTATTATACGCAGGATATATTTTTAAATTTGTAAAACGTCACTATCAATTAGAACATATATGATTAAACGTATATTCGTTTTATCGGCTTTTATATTATCTCTGACAGTCGCTGTTTCTGCTCAGTTTATGAATCCTGTGAAATGGACTTATGAGTACAAAGCAAATTCTGATTTAGAAGGCGAACTGATCTTTACAGCTAAGATTGATGAAGGCTGGCACTTGTATTCTCAAGAGAATCCTCCCTATCCTTTAGAATTTGTTTTTGATAAAAATGAGAACTATCAACGTGTCGGAAAAGTACTAGAACCTAAACCCAAAAAGATTAATGATGAATACCTCGGACCGGTTGCCTTCTTTGATGTTCATAAAGTTGTATTTCGTCAAAAAATAAAAAAGAATAAACCGGATGCCATGCGAATAACCGGTACACTCTATGCTCAGGCCTGCATGGATGATGGTATGTGTATTCCAGTGGAAGAAAAGTTTTCTTTTAACCTATCTTCGACTCAATTCGGAGAAGAAGAAATAATATCTTCACCGGATACTATAAGTGATACGAATTCTAATGATATTGAATCAACTGCACCGATAGATAGTGAATCAATCGCAACATTTGTTTCTGGTGGCCCTGAGATGCTTAGTGATGATGTTATAGCGTCGTTAGAACCTGATTGTGGTAATGCATTACCCAATAGATACTCACTTTCTTTTTGGGGTATTTTTATTGCCGGCTTTTTAGGTGGTTTGTTTGCTTTGCTTACCCCCTGTGTGTTTCCTATGGTTCCACTTACAGTAAGTTTCTTTACCAAACAGAGTAAGAATAAGGCCAAAGGTATATCCAACGCGATTACCTACGCTTTATCAATTATTATCATTTATACATCATTAGGCTTTCTGGTAACAAAAGTTGCAGGCCCCGACGCACTTAATAGCATGGCTAGTAGCGCATTTTGGAATATGCTGTTTTTTATCATCTTCGTCATCTTCGCGGCATCTTTTCTTGGTGCATTTGAGATAACACTTCCCAGTCGTTTTGTGAATGCCATTGATAAAGGTTCTAATAAAGGCGGGTTAATCGGTATATTTTTTATGGCCTTTACGTTATCGTTGGTCTCATTTAGTTGCACCGGACCGATTATAGGTACATTGTTAGTTGAAGCAGCAGTGAGTGGTAGTAATGCAGGCCCCTTGATTGGAATGTTTGGTTTCTCTTTAGCATTAGCCTTACCGTTTGCGCTGTTTGCTATGTTTCCCGGCTGGCTTAATTCTTTACCTAAATCCGGAGGCTGGCTGAATACCGTAAAAGTTACTTTAGGTTTTCTTGAATTGGCTTTAGCATTAAAATTCTTCTCTATCGTAGATATGGCCTATCATTGGGGAATTTTGAAAAGAGAGATATTTATTGCATTATGGATTATTATTTTTGGCTTATTAGGCCTTTATCTGATTGGCGCATTCCGGCTTGCACATGACGACGAATCGAAACCTAAACTTTCTGTTATTCGTCTTAGTTTTGCCATTCTTGCATTTGGATTTGCCGTATATATGCTTCCCGGTTTGTTTGGTGCTCCAGTTAAACTCTTGAGTGGATTAGCTCCACCATCTAATTATCGCGAATGGAATCCTACAGAATGTCCCCATGGCCTTGATTGTATCCATGATTATGAAGAAGGCATGCGGATAGCTAAACGTGATAATAAACCGGTTTTGTTAGATTTTACAGGCTACGCCTGTGTGAATTGCCGGAAGATGGAAGACAATGTATGGTCTGATAATCGAATCCTAAAAAAACTTCAGAATGATTATGTGGTTGTATCGTTATATGTTGATGATAAAATAGCATTACCTAAAGGGTCAGAAGTGAGATCTTTCCGTTCAGGTGAGACGTTAAAAACCTATGGTGCTAAATGGAGCGATTTTCAAGCTTATTTCTTTAAAGCTAATACACAGCCTCAATATGTTTTGGTTGATCCTTCTGGTAAGCTGTTAGCGGCACCAATCGGCTACACGCCTGATATTAATGCATACGATAAGTTCTTACAAGAAGGATTGTGTCGTTTTGATACACGGTATGGTAAATAATTAAATCCTTATCCGATTTTAGATGTTTTCTTCTTGACTCATCTTAATAATATATCCCTTCTCTTTCATCTGCATGCAAATTATTGATCAGGAAGGAAGACAGTTTGCTTCATTAGCTATTTCATTACCTTTGCATAATATCAGCAATTATGAGTGGTTCCAACTTTGTGGATTATGTAAAAATTTGCTGTCGCTCCGGAGCAGGAGGAGCCGGCTATATGCATTTCCATAGAGATAAGTTTACAGCTAAAGGTGGCCCCGACGGTGGAGATGGCGGTAGGGGTGGGCATATTATTATGAAAGGCAACAAACAATATTGGACACTCTTACATCTTAAATACCGTAAACATGTGATTGCCGATGATGGTTTGCGCGGTGATGCTGCATTAAGACATGGCGCCGACGGAAAGGATGAAATTTTGGAAGTGCCTTTAGGTACCATTGCACGAGACGCTGAGACGGGAAAAATAATAGGAGAGGTTACTGAAGATGGACAGACATTAATTCTGGTTTATGGTGGGAGAGGCGGATTAGGCAACGATCATTTTAAATCACCAACACGCCAAGCACCAAGATATGCTCAACCCGGAGAATCTGGTGTTACGCAATGGATAGTCTTAGAACTTAAAGTATTGGCAGATGTAGGACTGGTAGGCTTCCCGAATGCGGGAAAATCAACACTCCTTTCTAAAATTACTGCAGCTAAGCCTGAAATAGGCGATTACCCTTTTACAACCATTGTTCCTAATTTGGGCATTGTGCCTTACTATGATTACAAATCATTCATTGTGGCAGATATCCCCGGAATTATTAAAGGCGCACATGAAGGAAAAGGCTTGGGCTTACGTTTCCTAAGACATATTGAAAGAAATTCGGTCTTGTTATTTCTTATCCCTGCTGATTCAAAAGATATTAGAGAAGAATATGACATACTGAATAACGAACTAAATGCATATAATCCGGAGCTGGCTCTCAAGGATCGTCTGATTGCCATAACGAAGTCTGATATGCTTGATGAAGAATTGATGCAGGAAATACAGAAAGCCTACCCGGAATTGTCGCTCATGTTTATCTCGTCTTACACAGGCTACCATCTGAAAGAATTAAAAGATGTATTATGGCAGCTTATCAATAAACCGATTGAAGCATGACTTCTTTGGAGCAAATTGATCATGAATTATTATTGTTGCTGAATGGATGGGGTCCAAGATGGCTTGATACGATCATGCTGCTTACATCCAATAAATATTTCTGGGTATTTCTCTATGTTATTATTCTTGCTTTTCTGTATATAAAACTTCGTAAACGTGTTTGGCTCGCTGTTGCAGCTATTATAGTTACTCTGATACTTACGGATTTGCTTAGTGTACATCTTTTTAAAGAGGTCTTCCAGCGCTATCGCCCCTGTCATAATTTGGAACTCAAAGAGAGTATAAGATTAGTAGCAGGAAAATGTGGCGGCATGTACGGTTTTATTTCTTCTCATGCTGCCAATACAATGGGACTGCTTTCTGTTTTAATATTTTCAGGCTTGCTTCGGTTTAAATCAAAAATGATATTTGAACGCATGCTTGCATGGATCTTGGTATTTTATGTGCTGATAAATGGTCTTAGTCGTATTTATCTGGCGGTACATTATCCCAGCGATGTATTATGCGGTTATCTGTTCGGAGCTCTGATAGGTCTGTCTACAGGTTTTCTGCTTAGACGAATATTGAGCAATAATATATCGGATTAAAATCTTGTCAACATGGTCAGCAAATTTAGCGATGAAACAACCATCACGAAATATGTTCGTGAACAAGACCGTGAGAAAGACTACACCATTTTGCATAGCAGTAAGCAGTTAGCGTTGTTTTAAGATGCCCTACTGCTCTGCGGTGGGATAGTTCATTTCCCTATAAGATAAGACCGTCTTGCATTTGAATGGTTCGATCTGAGAGTGCTGCCAATTCCTGATTATGGGTAACAATGATAAATGTCTGTCCGCGCTCATTCTTTAGTTTAAGAAAAAGCTCATGCAGATCTTGCGAATTTTGTGTGTCTAAATTGCCGGAAGGCTCATCGGCAAAAACAGCATCAGGGGCATTTATAAGTGCACGAGCCACAGCAACACGTTGTTGTTCACCACCTGAAAGTTGTGATGGTTTATGATCCAGCCGATGTGCTAATCCGAGATAATTTAATAATTCTTTAGCATTCTGCATGGCGGTGTTGGGGCGAGTACCATGAATAAATGCAGGAATACAAACATTTTCAAGGGCTGTAAATTCGGGTAATAAATGATGAAACTGAAAAACAAAACCAATATGCTTATTCCTAAAGGCGGATAATTTACGATCACTAAACTTATGTACGTGCTGCCCATCAAAAATAACCTCACCTGTACTGGGTTTGTCAAGTGTGCCTATAATATGAAGTAGCGTGGACTTTCCTGCACCTGAACGCCCAACGATAGCAACAATTTCACCTCGACTAATGGTGAGAGATACACCTTTAAGCACTTCCAAATCACCATACTTCTTATGAATATTTATGCCTTCTATCATTTATTTGTTCTAACAATGTATGATGTCAAAGATAGTACAAGATTTCAAATACCGTTTAGTAGGTAAGCCGTAATATGCCGTAGTTGTCTAAAGAGAGAAATTCACCATTAGATCGAAAGAGAAGTGATTGATTGTATAATTGGCGATGAGATATAACGGAATTTGCATTATTACTAATTAGAATATCTGCATTTACATAAAGAACGACATGTCCGTCAGAGGTTTTTTGAATCTGTGTCCAATATCCGGTTAACAAAAAACGACTTTGGCTTATTTGAATAGCCTTCCCGTAGGTCTCCAGCATGAGGTTTCTTTCAATTTCAAATGTGCCGTTTGCTCTGAATACAGCCTGATATTCATTTGTTTCTGCGCCGTTCAGCATATTGATAGGAAGATCACGATAATCAGATCGCCTGATGGTGTCTGAATTTAAAATGACCTTGCGCTCTTTGACATAAATACGATGATTAAGTACCGGTGATAAGTCGGTGTTTTGTAAACTGTCTAACCGTATATGCGTTTTTATGCCCGCCGAGTCGGGATAGGGAATATAATAACGCGCTCCATCATAAAAGCGTAATTCTGAGAAAGCCATTTTTTTAGTAGAAAGCAAACGCAATGTAAAAAGGCGACTAACCATGGGAAAGGGGAGCACGTATTCGTTGTATCCGGGCTTTAATATAAAACTGGCTTCAGGGTGTCCGGCAATAGATAAAATGGCTTTTTGTATATATCCGCTTTCTGGTTTTCTGTCAATGCCATTCCATACAGCAATACGTGTAATCGGTGTAAATACTTCAAATGCAAAATTGATTCTGTGATCAACCTCGTTTTCTTCAGCAAACCCGGTCTTGGTATTACCATCGGTTATCAGCCTGCTATCTGTTTGACTCCATAAGTTTATTTTGGCTGTTCTGTTAGGGATAGCTTTTATAGGAAGTAATTTCCCTTTCTCATCAAACAAACGTAATTCCGCTATTGCAAAACTACGAGAGTTATAATGTGAAGCATAGGTTAAGTATGCAGTACGTATTGTACTTGTGGTGTCTTGAGTCAGAGGTGGGTTTACGATATTTAATCCATCCGCATCCACCGCTTTAATACGAAGCTTCGATATAGGTGTGTGAATAGAGATAAAAGCCTGAATGGGGAAAATGCCCAGCACGCTGTCATTGACAGTTATTTCAACCTCTTGCACTCGCGCAACAATAAAACTGTCTAATGCAACAATCTGCAAACGGCTGACAGGCAATCTGTCAAATTTAAACTCAATCCATTCGCCGGCATGAAGTCCCGGTTCTGAAAACCATCCTGTTTTATCATTTTGGTCAAAAAGATTTTGAAGCCCGTATTCGTCAATCGGTTCGCGTTGTGATGATGTTGTTTGATGTATCGGATATATGGCTGTGTCTGGGCCTACTGCAATATATGATGCATAATTGATTGAGTCTAACTCCGGCTTTATGGCTTCAGTGCTATGTTGGCTGCCACATCCAACAAACAGCTGAGCCATTAATAGAGCAATGGCTGTTGATAATTCACGATATCTGAGAATCCATTTCACAAAAAACAATTACTTTGTATAGAAATTTATTAAACAAAAATGGGAACTAAAGTTGGAATAATTGTTATGACAGGTTTTCTTTTTTTTAAATGCCATTCAGACGTGCCATCACGACAACCTCTTGTTTCAGCCATACAACCCGATGTAAATGTTAATTTAACGGATACACTTACCTTTCCCATCGCGTATTTATTAGGGCGATTTGAACCTTCTACGCATCCTGATTTTATGAAAATAAAACCGGAGCATACCACTAAAACGGATGCTTATATCCGCTCGGATGTGTACGAGCAGTTTATACGCATGCATGAGGCTGCTAAAAAAGAAGGAATTACTTTAATCATTATCTCCGCTACACGTAATTTTTTCGCTCAAAAAGGTATTTGGGAAGCTAAATGGAATGGAGAAAGAATAGTTGAAGGGAAAAATTTAAGAACAGATGTGAAAGATAGTGTTGAAAGAGCCAGAATTATTCTTCGTTACAGTTCAATGCCAGGTACATCGCGTCATCACTGGGGAACAGATATAGATATTAATAATTTGGAGGATAGTTATTTTCAGACAGATAAAGGCAAAAAAGAATACCAATGGCTTGTGCAGCACGCCGGAGAGTATGGATTTTACCAACCATATTCAGTAAAAGATAGTTTGCGACCGTATGGATATGAAGAAGAAAAATGGCATTGGAGTTATTTACCGGTATCTCTTCCTTTGATAAAACAGTATGCCGAGAATATTACAACAGATTCAATAAGAGGGTTTAAAGGGAGTGGTACAGCAAAGGCTTTGGATGTGATTAACCGTTATGTCATGGGTATTCACCCGGATGGGCTGCCAAAGTAAATTACACTTGGATTATAGTGTTATTGCAGAACTTCTTTTTACTCAGTAAAAACATCTGATTGCGCAATTCAACAACCCTTTTTATCAGGATTGATTAAATTTGCTTAAGGGATTGCTATTATGAAGAAACTATTTATTCTGCTTTTAAGCTTTGGATTACCTGCTTGGTCACAGATTTCTATTCACCAAGAAGAACTTGAATCGCATCCGTATTCTCATGAATGGTATGAGGTGCAGAACGTGCCGGCACAAATTTCAACAATACGAAGCAATTGTCAACTCAACCGTATGGTTTTTGGCTGGCATCCGTATTGGCAGAATGGATTAGAAGCTAATTACCAATGGAATCTTTTGAGTGATTTATGTTTCTTTAGTTACGAAGTCAATGCAAATAATGGGAATGCTGTCAGTACACATGGTTGGTCAACTAATGCAGCTGTTACAACGGCGTTGAATAATGGCACGCGTGTTCATCTTTGTGTAACGCTCTTTAGTAATCATGCTACTTTTTTCGGTAATCCTACGGCGCAAAATACGCTTATATCCAACTTGGTTTCGGCAGTGCAAAGCAGAGGTGCGCATGGTATCAATATTGATTTTGAGGGCTTGCCGGCATCGCAGTCAGTGGCCTTTACTAATTTTATTATTAATCTAAGTAACGCATTACATGCAGCCAATCCTTCTTACCAACTGAGCATTTGCTTGTATGCCGTAGATTGGAGCGATGTGTTTAATGAGTCTGTATTAGTCAATTATGTTGACTTCTTTACAATCATGGGTTATGATTATTATTGGACAGGTAGTTCTCAGGCCGGTCCGGTAGATCCGCTTTATGGCTTTTCTGCCAGTTATGATTATGCTATTTCGCGTAGCATAACCTATTATCGAAAGGCCGGTATCCCTGACTATAAGCTGGTTTTAGGATTACCCTATTATGGACGTGAATGGGAAACTACATCTTCTTCAGTACCCTCAGCAACTACAGGAAATAATATCTCAAGCCGCACATATGCTTATGTAAAAAATAATAACACCGGATTCTACACGCAAGCTAACGCACAATACAATACGCGCTCAGCGAGTACGGCTTATATTTTTATGAATGCCGGTACATGGCGACAATGTTGGATAACCGAAGGGTATGCAATGAAGCGTAGGTTTGATATGGTTAATCAGCGCAATCTGAAAGGTATTGGGATTTGGGCATTAGGATATGATGATGGATATTCCGATTTCTGGGATGCAATAGAACAGCGATTTACCGATTGTGTCCTAGCGCCATGTTCAGATACAATCTATGATGGCGGTGGTCCGCTGGTTAATTATTATGATAACGAAGATTATACATTTACCATTGCGCCTTCTCAGGCTGTTCTGGTTTCACTCTCTTTTCAATCATTTGCAACAGAAGCAAATTACGATTCATTATGGATATATGACGGCCCCAACATAGCTTCTCCGCTTGTTGGTGTGTATCATGGGAATAATTCCCCCGGCACCATTCAATCAACATCTCCATATCTGACACTTCGCTTCAAATCGGATGGTGCTACGCGTGCTGCCGGTTGGATGGCAACCTATAATTGTGTCATGGATAATCAACCGCCGGTTACGCA
>JAIXKU010000197.1 GCA_026936045.1 Flavobacteriales bacterium | reverse complement strand
AACTGAAAATGTTGTGCGAGTTTGACTGTTGAACGAAATACATTTTTAATGGCTTGAGGATTGTCTTTTCTAAAGTTGGCAATGGTATTGTGATCGGGAGCCAAGCCTCTTATGAGCCATATCAACTCTAATTTCGTTTACATTCTTTTTCCAACTGTCTGAATGAACGTATGCGGTTCAAATAACCATGCAAAAATAATTTCAACAAATCTGAAGAATGATAGGCGGGACGACCGTGCTCAATAAAATCCAATTTAAATCATGCACCTACTAAATTAATGCTGTTCACAAAAAGCTCAATAAACCTGATTTCATATCGGAATGGACGCCGGAATTAGGCCACCACTATGCTTTGCGTCAGCAACGGATATTGTCAGATGCATTTCATACCGTCAAAGAAGGCGGTTATTTAATTTACAGCACCTGTACATATAATCCGCAAGAGAATGAGCAACACCATCGGCAAATTTGCGATAATGGCTTTGAGCCTGTTTTGATATCTCTTAAGCAAGAATGGGCTATTGTGAATAATCAAGGGTATCATTTTTATCCACATCTCATTGAAGGAGAAGGCTTCTTTTTAACTGTTTATAAAAAACAAAGGCTACATCGGAATGGTCTAATCGAAAATTGAAGAAGACGTTCTTTAAGCCGATAGCCACTTCTGTTATTGAGCCATATGCTGTTCTGCCGGAATCCAGAGTAGTAATCCAAAGTCAAAAAGAGGTATTTTGTATTTTCCCTAAAGCTTTTTTACCGGACTTAGAGCAATTATATGTATCGTTTAATGATGCCTTGCCTATCGTAGAAGCCGGCATCATGAAAGGTGAAAATCTGATTCCGTCACATGCCTTAGCGCTCAGCTTCTTTCTATCGGATAGATTGCCCTCTGTTTCTCTGTCATTAGAAGAGAGTTTGCAATATCTTTCTCGCGAGAATATGATCTTCCCTTCATCTCTGCCATTAGGTATTGTACGAGTTATGTATAATAATCTGACTTTAGGATGGGCAAAGCATCTCGGAAACAGAGTAAATAATTATTATCCCCAATCCTCCCGCCTTAGGATGAAGTGGAAATAAGCCGTACGTAGACTAAGGATAAATAAATGAAATGTCCAGTATGAGGTCTGGATGTATGCTTAGTGCTATCGGACAGTTCAGCCCCGCTTGCTCAATCTGTACACGACATGGATGATCTTTTAGAAATTCAGGCATGTGTACTTTTAGCTCTATGCGACCAATCTTTCTGGGCTGTATGACCATGATTTTCTTAATGTCAACATACACATCGCTAAAAGGTACATTTAATTTCTGAGCCTCAATACCCATGATGGTAACCATGCAAGCAGCCATTGACGAACACATCAAATCAGTTGGCGAAAACGATTCCCCCTTCCCGTGATTATCTACAGGCGCATCAGTATAAATTTTTACACCGGAATAATGGGTGAGCTCGCAACGCAAATCTCCAGTGTATTTAAGCGTCATATTACTCATGCTTTCTTTTTTTTTCTCAAAGATACAATCAGAGTGGAAACTGACAAAAATGTATAACTTTACCTATCCAATGAACCTTTTTACGTCATCCGTGTATCAATCTTTCAAAATTCGGCTATCATGCTAAAATATTTCATGACGCTTTTCGGATGCCTGCTCTTACATTCTTTCATAAGTGCACAGACCGAAAAGACCAATAGAAAGACCATCGAAGAAGCACAGACAACAACTGCTGATCTGCTTCTTGAAATCAATATTATGCCGGTTATGGAGCAGGTTTATCAGAAAAAATCCGTTGAATGGTATCTCAATCAAAAGCAGTTGTGGGCCAATCAAATAGAACACGATAAAACCAATTCCAATGCTTGGTTTAATTATTATAAAGCGGCAAGATATGCCGGTAGCTTATCCAATGAACTGCTAATCATTCTGCAAAGAATGGAGGAAGCTATTCCCGGTACATTTGAATTGCATTATACCCGTTATTTGCAAAGTAACCGCGATATATCAAAATCAAATGAGCTTCTGCGTGCATATATACTCAACCCTAATCGTACTGAACTTTATAAGGAAATTGCGCTTTACTTTATTTGGACCAATGATCAGGAGAATTTACATAAGATACTTAAAAAATGGAAAGATTCCGGTGATATCCCGGCTGCATTAAATCAATATGCACGCAATCTGCTCTCAACGCCAACAACAAATGCTATACTGATAACCGATGGTGAATATGATACTTATCCGTTGTGGATTTTACAAAACATAGACAAGCATCGTCAGGATGTTAAAGTGCTCAATATCTCTTTTATGGATAAGTCAAATTATCGGAATGAGGTATTGAAAAACTATGGATTAAATTGCCCTTATTCTGGAAATGATAAACCCAAAATCATACAATCCCTTCTGCAAGCTAATCCTTCGGCTACGTTTTATTTCTCCTATACAACAAGCGAATCTATCTTAAGGCCATTACAATCTTCGTTATTCAATGAAGGCCTTGCTTATAGATATAGTAAAGTAAAAGACGAGAGCTATTTATTACGATTGTCAAAAAACTGGGAGCAGGCTTATCAGTTGTCATATATAGATTCTAAACTTGTTGGAACAGCATCTATTTTGACACAAAAACTGCAAGCTTTATATCAGAATTATGTGGCCTCGGGATTAGAGTTGTATGACTATTATCAGGCAAAAGGAGAAAAAGACAAAGCCTCACGTTTATTGGTACGCCTAAAAAAAATAGCCGCCTATCAGCAAAAAGAATCACTCATTGACCAATATATAAATCCGTAATCGTGTTCTTATTTAAAAATAAAAAGGATTTGACGGATGAGCAGCTTATGCAGGGGGTGTGTGTGGGCGACTCAGCATGTTTCGGCATTTTATATGACAGATATGCGGATAAAATGATGCGTTACTTTTATCGGATGCTATTTCAGAATACAGCCAAAGCAGAAGACTTTACACAAGATATATTTACCAAGCTAATCGAAAAACCGGAGTTGTTTGATAGTGGAAAAAAATTCTCTACATGGTTATATGCAATCGCTTTGAACATGTGTAAGAATGAATACAGACGATTAGAGGTAAGAAGAAATACAGTGAATGAAGAGCCGCACCCCAACAAAACAAGAGATATGGATAGCGAGAACTTTATAGATAAGTTAGATAAGAAAACATTTCTGAAAATGTTGGAGGTAGAGTTGTCGCTACTAGATGAGAAACATCGTTCTACGTTCTTACTTCGCTACCAGGAAGAAATGAGCATTAAGGAAATCAGTGAAGTTCTTGGTATTTCGGAAGGAACCATTAAATCAAGATTGTTTTATACGATAAGAAAACTGAGTGAGAAATTAAAAGTGTTTTCCCTAAACTAATTGAGAATGAAAGAAGATTTTAACCATATAGACCAATTAGAGCATTTGATGCTTTCCAAGTCGTTTAGCCAACTATCAGATGATGAGAAGGAGTTTGTTTTGTCGCAAGTGCTTTCTGAGTCAGAATACAATGATATGCGTCATGTCTTACTACAGGTGAAGCAGGCATTTGAGAATGAACGAGCAGAGTTACATACACCGATAGCATTAAAGGAATCGTTATTGGATAAGTATAAGCAAACACATGTGCTGAATGAAAGCAAAAATACGAATAAGTATATCGGACGTTGGGTGTATTATGCTGCGGCATCTGTCTTACTGATTATATCTATTGTACTCATTCGCTTGCAATGGCCTGAGAAAGATACGCCACACTTGGCTTTTCATGAGGTTAAACCAATGTCTGATTCGGATTTCCTCAAGCCTGTAAACATGGTAAAAGATATGGAATCGCCGCCTGCACCACCAGTACTCAACCGGAATGAAACTAATAATGATATAATAGATTCTAAACTTGCTGAAGAGGATAAGAATGATCAGAGAAAAGACGTCCCTCAGTCAGCAGGAAATGACCGAGCCAAACTTGATATATCGGGGCTTTTGGATAGGCAGTTGAGTGATGCGACGGTATTAAATGAAGAAGAGTTACCAGCTGTTGAGAATTTGAGCGCTGTATCTGCCGGTGAAGAAATGAGTATAGATGAAATACAAGTTGCTACAAAGAAAAGCTATATGAATAAATCAGAAAAACCGAAATCGAAAGAAGATAAATTATCCATCCGCTTAAAATTTATTTATGATGATTTATGATTAAGCAAACCCTTGCTGCCCGCCAAAATTCATTGGGAATGACGGGCTGGGGGGGATATCTGTCTGCTTTATTTCCCCGTTTTGTGCTTCAAATTTAGCAATGTTGTCCTTGAGAGCTACACTGAGGCGCTTAGCATGTTCAGGCGTTAAAATAATACGTGATCTGACTTTAGCTTTTGGTGTGCCGGGCATAATCGTGATAAAATCAACAATAAACTCACTATGAGAATGAGTGATAACAGCTAAATTAGAATAAATACCTTCCGATATTTCTTCACTTAGTTCTATATTAATCTGCGCTTGCTGATTCTTATTTTCATTTTCCATATAAAGATATTTTTACAAAGATAAGATTTTGTTTTAGGCTTGCGATATGACTTTGCTATACCAATATACTTGGCTTATAGCAGTATTATTGTATTATAATTTTCTGAGCATACACCCTGCGACCTTTATAAATAAAGTACACTATGTAAACTCCCGATTTGTATAATGTTGGATCAATCATTAAGGATTGATGTATCTCAGAGATATATAATGTACGACCGCTCATATCCGTAATAACAAACTCATAAGATGTATTTTCTGCTATCTCTACCTGAATAGGTGTATTATCTGTCAGCGTGGGATATATGCGAATGGGATGTTTTGTACTTTCATCAGCTACATCAAATCCTGTCATGGGTAGATTAGCAGACCAAATACCACGCCCATGCGTAAAGATGAATAATGTATTATCACTATATCTTAAACGAATCTGGTGTATGGCTACATTGGGTAATCCGGTTTCAAGCACCCAGTTTACACCGCCATTCACTGAGGTATATAGACCAAAGTCGGTTGCAGCGGCCATGATATCTTCATTGTATGGGCTTACTTCTATCCAGTTAACCGGCAGCCCAACAGGTAAGTCACCGTGGATAGATTGCCATTGAGGAGAAGATGTTAAACCGTTTGTTACTTTCCACACACGCGGCTGGTTGATATAGCTATTGAAGCTAACATAAAAAGTACCCGGATCATTAGCCGAGACGGTGATGTTAGACATAAAGCTTTGTGCAAGATTGCCCGGTATGGATGAACTGAGGTTTACCTCATCGCCCGGTTGTGCATCGTATGCATCATCCAATCGTCGAAGTTTATTTTTACCGCCTACATAGACTGTTGGATATTCCTCGTTACTAATACCGATAGCATATAAATCGGTTATAGGGTTGGTGCATTTCTCCCAGATATTAGCACCATTAATAGAGCGCCAAAGCCGTTTACGGGTTACAAAGAAGATTTGATCGCCGTCCTGTCTGTTCAATTCAAATGGATTAATAAACCAGGTATTATCGTCTATCTCGTAATCATAATCCGCATCCATTTCTCCCATTACATAATCAAAGTAAGGGCTTAGATTTGTTGCATCGTTGGTTCTTAAAATATGCCCATTTTGCCATGATGCATAACCGATATAAGGCGATTGTTGGTTGATAGCCGTAAATGCACCATCGCCGCCAAAGATATGATTAAATGTCATGGATGCATCACTGCCGGATTGTGTGCCGTTATCCTGCGTGCCACCCCAACATCTCAAATCTTGCGGGAAAAACGTACCGGTATAAAATTGGGTGACGTTGTAATGATTATTCAGATTAACATAAGCAATAAGATGGGTATCATAATATTTGTACAGGCCGCCATCATTACCGACATAAAACTGATTTTGATTGGCCGGATTGAATACAACGATATGATAATCGGCATGGGAGTTTTGATGCTCCGTCCAGCCTGTACCGCCGTTTGTTGAATACCCAATCGAGACACTCGCAATGACCAAAAAATTTGGATCGCTCGGCTTCACAGCCAAAGTCAGACAATACCAGGGGAAATAGAATCCAATGTTAAAGTTGGAAGGATTACTTGTAGCCGTCCAGCTGACTCCGCCATCCGTTGTTTTATAAAGACCGAGAATATCATCTCCACCGGGACTCTCATAAGTAACGTACATAACATCAGGTACGCTATCACAGTATGCCATTTCAACACGATAAAAACCGGAGGTAGGTAAGCCGTTGTTGATTGATGTAAATGTGCCAAAACTTCCGTCGTTTGAGCGAAACAATCCTTGTCCGCTTACAGCAGCGATGACACTTCCATCTCTGAACACTTCCAAATCTGTGACTTCCACATTAGGTAATACATTTTCAAAACTATTGCCGGCATTTGTACTTCTAAATAAACCCGCATCACGCGTAGCAACAAATACGGTATGCGTATCGGTTAGTGAACAGGCGATACGCCAGGTATAGTCAAATTCAGGCGTATCGGAAGACGGTAGTTTCATGAATGTAACGCCGTTGTCCATAGATTTATATACACCATCTCCCGGAATACCGGCGCTATTCCCGGCGCATTCGCCTGTACTGAAATAGATCACTTGCGGTGTAAATGGATTCTGCGTGATGAAACTGATAGACAGATTTGATGCTTGATCATCAACCGGTGTCCAAAGCGCACCGCCATTGCTTGAAACCCATAATCCACCTGATACGCCGCCAGCAAATAGGCGATTATAATTATTCTTATCAACCAAGAAAGCACGTGTACGGCCACCAACATTGGATGGGCCAAGTTCCTGTAAATTGGTTAGGTTACTGCCAGCTTTTTCTAATCGTTTCATCTTCGTTAGTTGGAACAGCGCTCTGATTCTATCATAAGGAATCTTTCCGGTCTCATCCATTTTCATTTCAGTCCATTGACGATACCAACCCGGATTGCCAGGCCCGCGATCTTTCTTGAGATTAGGTTTAAAAGGAGACGTGGGTGTAAACCAAATGGCTGTACCGGCTAAAATAAAGACGATACCTAAGATGAATACCAGTTTTTTCACGGTAGCAATTTTTAGATTTTATGGTTTAATGATGCCAATAAAGATACAGAAAAAATGGCTGAATAGACTTATACCATGCCATTAACGCATCATAAATAACCGATTGGATGTTAATAGCCCAATATCTTAAGCATGGATTTATAGCTTTGTTCTTTACTGAAAAGCTTGGTGTAATATTCACCATTCTCATCTTTATCTATAATAACATGCTTGGGCGCGGGAATAAGACAATGCTGAATACCGCCATAACCGCCTAACGATTCCTGATAAGCGCCGGTATGGAAGAAACCGAGATATAAAGGCTCGCCGGGTTGTAGTTTAGGGAGAAAAACTTGTCCGATATGTGCTTCGGCATTATAATAATCTAAGCTGTCGCAAGTGAGACCGCCTAAGTTTACCCGTTGATATTGTTTTTCCCAATTATTAATGGCTAATAAAATAAATCGTTGTTTTAGTCCCCATGTATCAGGTAATGTTGTGATAAACGAGCTGTCAATCATATACCAAATCTCCGTGTCATTCTGCATTTTTGAATCAAGAACCGAATACAACGACACCCCGCTTTCTCCGACTGTGAATGAGCCAAATTCAGTAAAAATATTAGGTTCTTCTACACCGTTTTTATTACAAAAGATCTTAATCTGATCTACTATTTCATTGACGATATATTCATAATCAAATTCAAAGGCCAATGAGTTTTTAATGGGTAATCCACCGCCAATATTTAAAGAATCCAGTTCCGGACAAACCTTCTTTAGTTCGCAATAGACGGTTAAACATTTTGACAACTCACTCCAATAATACACAGAATCGCGAATGCCGGTATTGATAAAGAAATGCAACATCTTAACCTGGAATTTCCGATTTCCTTTTATTTTATATTGATAGAAGGGTACGATGTCTTTGTAGCGAATACCGAGTCGAGAGGTATAAAACTCAAAATTAGGTTCTTCCTCAGATGCAATACGAAGACCAATCTTCATCGGATGCTTGGCGTGTTTATCGTAATAGGATAGCTCGTTCGTATTGTCAAGAATGGGAATAATATTAAATCCGTCATTAGAAAATTTGACGATTTGTTGCATGTACGCTTCCCGCTTAAAGCCATTACAGACAATAAATTTTGATTTATCTATCAATCCTTTGGCATATAACTCACGAAGAATTTCCATGTCATAATGAGAAGATGTTTCCACATGCGCATCGTTTTTCAGCACTTCTTCCATAACAAAGTTGAAATGTGAGCTCTTTGTACAATAGCAGTATGAATATGAACCTTTATAATCGGCCTTTGCCATTGCCACTTTAAACATTATCTTTGCACGTTGTATCTGATCGCTGATTTTGGGAAGATATGTGAGTTTCAGTGGGGTACCATATTGCTTGATGACTTCCATCATCGGAATATCATGCCAATATAATTCACCCTCTTCAACCCGAAACCCTTCCTGCGGGAACTCAAATGTTTGTTTGATCAGATCTTCGTAATGTACTTTCATTTTGAAAATGTTAAAACGGTGATTAATATATCTATTTAGAACAAATATCAGTTAAATGTTTTAAATATTTACAAAGTAACTCACTTAAATTGCAGAAAAATGTCAAATCCAAGTAAGATGAATTTATGAAGACTGTTAAACTAATAGAGGTGCGATCGGAACTTGGCGCCGGAACAAGAGGCGCCAGCTTGGGTATAGAAGCCTTAAAGCTAGCAGCGCTTGAGCATGACTCTTATTTCTTCGGACGCTATAAAAGCAAAGAAATCAAAGACAATTCAAGGTTGCTTTATAAAAATCCCATACGAACCTATGCTAAGCGCATACGCGGCGTGATAAAAATATATGAAAAACAAGCCAAAGCCGTGCTTGATGAGATCAGGTCGGGTAAGGTGCCGGTGGTGATATCCGGTGACCACAGCTCTGCCGGAGGTACCATTGCCGGCGTTAAAATGGCCTATCCTAAAGCTAAGATCGGGGTAATATGGATTGATGCACATGCTGATCTTCATTCGCCTTACACGACACCATCCGGCAATATGCACGGTATGCCGTTAGCATCGGCTTTGGGAGTTGATTTTCTAGGAAAACCTAAAAACAAGCTGAAGGAAGATACCATACCGTATTGGGATATACTTAAGAATATTGGCGGTATTTGTCCCAAAATAGACCCCGAGGATTTGGTCTTTGTCGGACTAAGAGATATGGAACCTGAAGAAGCGCTTTATATTCGCAAGAATAAGGTAAAAGTAGTGACAGTGCCTCAGTTACGCAAAGGGAAAGTCAAAGAGATTGTGCAACAAATTCTTTCTTATCTTGACCATTGCGATTATTTATATGTTTCATTTGATATTGATTCATTGGATAGCAGTTTAGTAAGAGGTACAGGTACGCCTGTTTCGAACGGATTAACACTCAAAGAAGCAGATAAATTACTGGGTGGGTTACTGAAGGATAGCCGGATCTGTTGCTTTGAGATAACAGAGATGAATCCATTGTTAGACCATGAAAATAGAACGGCTGTACGTGTTTTCCCGCTTTTTAAAGATGCTGTAAATACCATTGAGAAACGAATCAAAAAGGAGCAAACTGAAAAGAAAATAATAACGAATCAAGCGCAACCGGCTCAACCAATACATAAATCGAAACGATTACCAACGATTAAGAAACCAGGTTTACTTAATCTAAAATCCCCGAAGAAAAAATGAATGTTTTTACCGAATTAGCCCAAAGAGTCGCTCTCTACCTCTCTTCTTTAAAGCCTGAAGTAACTATTCAACCGTTAGAGGTGCAGATAAAACTTACCCCAGCCGAGTTTGAAGGCGATTATACGGTTGTGGTTTTCCCTTTTGCCAAGAAATTAGGTTTATTACCCGACCAAGTAGCTAGCGATTTAGGGCAAGCGCTTTGTCAAAATTGGGAGATGTTAGGCGGGTTTAATGTGGTAAAGGGCTTTTTAAACTTCTCCTTTACGAAGGTATATTGGAAAGCCAAACTCTCAGAAATTACAGCATCACCTCATTGGGGTGTAAAAGAAGTGGGTAGCAAGGCGGCCACCGTAATGATTGAATATCCTTCTCCCAATACTAATAAGCCCCTGCATTTAGGCCATCTGAGGAATATATTTTTAGGTTATTCCCTTTCCCGTATTTTTGAAGCTAATGGGAATCGGGTTATTCAGGTCTGTTTATATAATGACAGAGGTACCAATATTTCTAAATCCATGTTGGCTTATTTGAAAAGCGAGAATAAGAAAACTCCTGCATCATCGGGCATAAAAGGGGATAAGCTTGTGGGCGATTATTATGTACAGTATAATGAGATGAGCAAGTTGGCGCAGGAAAAACTCGTGGCACAAGGCCTGACACCTGAGCAAGCCAAGCAGGAGAATCCTTTGGATAAAGAGATTGCAGAAATGACCGTAAAGTGGGAAGCCGGAGATGAAGCCGTTAGATTATTATGGAAAATGATGAATGACTGGTTCTATCAGGGTGTAGCAGAAACTTATAACTTACTGGGCTTGTCGTATGATAAATTATATTTTGAATCGGATGTATATAATCTAGGTCGCGAAACCGTTAAGGACGGACTGGAAAAAGGTGTGTTCTATCAGAAAGAAGATGGTTCCGTTTGGATTGATTTGACGGATGTGGGCTTAGATCAAAAATTGGTATTACGTAGTAACGGTACTACCGTGTATATCACACAGGACATAGCATTGGCTTATCAGAAGCAGAAAGATTTTGATTTTCAACATTCCATTTATGTGGTTGGCAATGAGCAGGACTATCATTTCAAGGTCTTGTTTGAGATATTGAAACGATTGGGGATGAACTGTGCCGATCATGTGTATCATCTGTCTTATGGCATGGTAGAGTTGCCTTCCGGTAAAATGAAAAGCCGTGAAGGGACGGTGGTAGATGCAGATGATCTGATTGAGGAAGTATTCTCTATTGCTCAGCAGATGGCTAATGAACAGGGTAAACTCTCGGAATTGGCATCGACACAGCGTGAACAGATATACCGTCAGATAGGCATGGGTGCGTTGCGTTATTTTATTTTGAAAGTGGATCCTAAAAAGAAAATGATCTTTAATCCACAGGAATCTATTGATTTTAATGGAAATACCGGGCCTTTTATTCAATATACGCATGCGCGTATCTGCTCGATATTACGACAGGCCGAATCAGTCGGGTTATATCCGGATGCCGAAAAAAATAATTGGCAAGATTATAAGCCGGTAAAAGCGGAAATTTCGCTTATTCGTAAATTAGATTATTTCCCAATGATTGTTGCTGAAGCCGCAGCGCAGTACAGCCCGGCATTGATGGCCAATTATTTATATGAAATTGCCTCTGATTATAGCTCTTATTATCATGATTACAGTATTCTGAAGGAGCCTTCTGCGGCAGGTCGTCTGTTTCGTTTAGCTTTGTCGGCCTCAGCCCGAAAGGTTATTGCACAAGCATTGTATCTGATAGGTATTGAAGCGCCGGAGCGTATGTAATCATTGCTTTATATTTCAATCACTTTACGTACATTTGTCATAGACTATGCTTATCCGACTTTTCATACAGAATTATGCATTGATACGAGAAGTCTCCATTGATTTTGGGCCGGGATTAAATATCATTACAGGCGAAACGGGCGCCGGGAAATCCATTCTTTTAGGTGCACTTGGCCTCATAGCAGGCAACAGGGCAGACTCTTCTGTCCTTTCTTCTACACAGAAAAAATGTGTTGTGGAAGGATTATTTGATATATCCACATTAAATCTAAAATCATTTTTCGATCAGCATGAGCTGGATTATGATGACAGTTGTATTATTAGACGAGAAATCATGCCGGGCGGAAAATCAAGAGCATTTATAAATGATACACCGGTGGGATTGCCTGTTCTCAGAGCATCTTCTGATATGCTTATTGATATTCATTCCCAACATCAAACATTGTTGTTGAGAGATAATGATTTTCAGATGCAATTGATTGATAGCTACGCTGATAATGAGGCTGATTTAGATAAGCTGGCGGAGCTGTACAAACGATGGAAAGCCGCTTCGTTAGAGCTTGAACAAATTATGCACATGCGGGAAATCGGACAGGCCGAACGTGATTTTATTCGTTATCAATATGATGAATTGGGAAAGGCGATGATCGTTGCGGGCGAAGAGGAACAGGCCGAACTAGAACTGGAATCATTGTCACATAGCGAGGAACTTAAAGTTTGGTTTGAAAATACCATGCGCTTGATGGGTGATGATGAAGGCAGTGTGCAGAATAAGCTTTCATCTATCAAGCAATCTATGCAAAAGGCTGTATCTTGGTATCGTCCGTTACATGAATTATTGGAACAATTAAATATGATTTCAGTTGATGTAAAAGAATGGATGCGAACGGTTTCACAACTCTCAGATTCGATTGATTCAGATCCTGAAAGACTAAAATATCTGGAAGAAAGAATGAACCTTATTCATACGCTTCTAAGAAAACACCGTGTCAATACAACAGCCGAGTTACTAGCCTTAAAAGTTGAGTGGGAGCAAAAGCTTCTTTCAATTGAATCAGGTGAGGAGGGGGAATCTGCATTAAGAAAAATGGTGCAGCAATTATTAGCTGAGATTGAAAATCGTTGTCATGCAATTAGTCAAAAACGCCTACAGGCATCTAAGCTGATTGAGGAACGATTGCTTTTATTTTTATCTCAGTTAGGGTTAAAGGATGCGCGATTAGAAATTAAGATTGAGCCGAAGCAATCTATATCATCTATGGGTTATGATAATGTGCAATTTCTCTTTTCGGCCAATCCGGGTATGCCATTACAGGATTTGGGCAAGATTGCATCCGGAGGGGAGGTTTCTCGTTTAATGCTGGCATGTAAGGCGCTGCTGTCTGATAAAAGACATTTATCTACCATTCTCTTTGATGAAATTGATACGGGTGTTTCGGGTGGTATGGCAGATAAGATTGGCCAGCTTTTGAATCAAATGTCTAAGAACAGACAATTAATAGTGATTACTCATTTACCGCAAATTGCATCAAAAGGGGATAAGCATTTTAAAGTGTCAAAAGAGAGCAATAAAACCGGTACACAATCACAACTTTATCTTCTGGATAAAACGCAGAGGATAGAAGAGATTGCACGATTGTTAAG
>JAIXKU010000104.1 GCA_026936045.1 Flavobacteriales bacterium | reverse complement strand
GTATTCACACGAAGGGTAGGATCCTCTTCCACCAGCTTAGCAATAGCCAATCCCATTTTATCCACATCAGCCTGTGTTTTGGGTTCAATAGCAATAGCAATAACAGGGTCAGGGAAGTTAATAGCTTCCAAAACAATAGGATGATCTTCATTACAAAGTGTATCTCCCGTTTTAATATCCTTAAATCCAACAGCTGCACCAATATCACCGGCATCAATAAATTCAACCGGATTTTGCTTGTTAGCATGCATTTGCATTATACGGCTGATACGCTCATTTTTACCGGTACGCGTATTTAGTACATAAGAACCTGCATCTAAATGACCTGAATAAGCACGGAAGAATGCCAAACGCCCTACGAAAGGATCAGTCATAATTTTAAAAGCCAAAGCACTAAATGGCTCCTTAGGATCTGCATGACGCAATTCCTCTTCATTAGTATCGGGATTGACACCTTTAATGGATTCAATATCCTTAGGAGAAGGTAAATAACGCACCACGGCATCAAGTGCCTTTTGTACTCCTTTGTTTTTAAATGAAGAACCACACATCATAGGAATAATAGAAATATCTATTGTAGCCTTGGCGGCTTCATGCATCTCTTCTTCAGTAATTATTAGGATCATCAAAATTTTCTAATAACTTTCATCATACTCAACAACCGCCTCAACTAATTCCTGACGTATTGATCACTTCAGCTTTCATATCTCCGGAATAGGAACACTTCATAAGTCATCCCTTGTCTGTGTCATTCCATATAATTCCTTTCATGGTAATCAAATCAACAACTCCTTTAAAGCTATCTTCAGCACCAATTGGTAATTGAAGTGGAACAGCAGCTTCTTTATCTCACGTACTTGTTTTACCACATTTAAAAAATCCTTTCTCTATCCATCTTATTCCAAAGCCAATGGGGAACGCCGGTTAGCCTGACGCCAACAGTTTGGTTGTGGCTCTACACCTGATACGGCTTTTAAGCTGCTTCTTCATACACGTAATGAACGCTCCACTTCAACAGTAAAGTCAACGTGCTGGGTGTATCAATAATATTGAACTTATACTGCTGATTCGGTAACTTTTACATTGTGATGTAGGGAAGTTCAAAACAAGTAAGGCGAAGTAATTGTAATACCTCTCTCTATATATTGCGCCAGTCTGTAGTTTATCTCCTCCATCATGGGTTACCCATTTTGTGATTCACTCAGTGTAGTAAAGAATACGTTCCGTAGTAGTGGTCTTACCGGCATCAATGTGAGAAGCAATACCGAAATTTCGTGTATAATAATAAATCTGCCATATTTATCTGTTTTAAAATTGTAAAGTTGAAAATTGAAATAGTGGATTAAAAACACAACCCCAAGTGACCAGCCGAAAGAGGCAGCGGGATTACTAGTGAATGATTCTCATAAAACGCTAAAAGCGGCTCCAACCATATACCATTTTAGCCGCGCAAAGGTAATCATTTTTCATAATTTAGACAAACCAATTTTGATTATATTTCAACTTTTAAATTGTAAGGGAAAAGCCATAAAGTGATTTTGCATAACTTTCACATTAAATTCATATGAAAGGAGTTCTTGCTTGCCTATTCTTATTTATTTCTATAACTGGCCACGCCCAACCACTTACCAACGACAAGGCTTCAATAAATTCAGACTTTAATTACAGCCGCGATTTTAAAAAAATATTAGAAAGAACTCAGGATAAAAACGATTCTCTTTTCTATTCAAAATTATTAATCCGATTTCTAGATAACGACTCCAGCCTTACAAGATTTGAAACGCTGGCATTAATGATTGGATACACCGAAAATAAATATTATACACCCTTAGAAGATATGGAGGCAGAAAAGGAGATTATTGAACTTAATGACCATGGTTATTATGAAGATGCGCTGGAAGAGTCAAAGAAGTATCTGGTTCAAAAGCCACTTAGCCTGAGCATTTTAAAAGAACGCTCATTTGCTTATCATCAATTAGGAATTCGAGATAGTGCAAGATATTTTATGTCACTTTGCGATAAGATAATGGAGGCAATGATTTATAGTGGGCATGGCAGAGG
>JAIXKU010000114.1 GCA_026936045.1 Flavobacteriales bacterium | reverse complement strand
AAGCCGCTAATTAAATAATTGGAGTTGATAATAAGTTGACTGATTGTGACTCTCGTTGCTAAGGAGGCATTATGAGCAGCGCAGGATCTACTTATTGGGCCGAATATGATGGTCTGCAATGGGCTAAACATCAATTATTAGAATCATACCTTGAAGCTTGGTTTCCGATCATGGCAACCCGGAACGGACGTATTCTTTACATAGACAGTCACGCGGGCCGTGGTCGTCATGAGACTGGACATCGTGGGTCTCCAATATTGGCACTTGAGCTACTGCTGAACCATTCTAATAGAGAGCGTATTTTGTCAAATGCTCAATGTCAATTCATTTTCTTTGAAAGTAATCCTGAGAATCTTGCATTGCTGAGAGAGGAAGTTTCTGCCTTAGGGGGCTTGCCTAACAGGATCAAAGTCACAGTCCTAGGCGGAGATTACGAGTCTGCTTAATACAGCAGATTTCACTCTTGCGGCAAAGCCGACAAGTACTTGCGCCAGCTTTTGTCTTTGTAGATCCATTCAGTTTTAAACTGCCAATTGATCTCCTAAATGATCTCTTGGGTTTTCCACATTGCGAGTTACTGATTACTTTTATGTTCCGCTATGCAGATATGGCAGTGATGGGTGAGGCTGATAATTCTCTCTACCTTGATAGACTCTTTGGAACCAATGCTTGGACTGATCTTCGAAAAATCGGTGATTATGACAAGAGAATAGAGGCAACACTAGAACTTTTGTCGCATCAATTGCGGGCGAAACATGTCACGACTATGCAGATGAAGGGAAAGAATGGCAGCCTAAAGTATGTGTTGATACATGCGTCAAATAACGACAAAGGAAGATCAAAGTTTAAAGCGGCGGTGTGGAAGGTTACACCAGATGGAACCTTTGCAGTTTCAGAGAGATACAACCCAAATCAATTGATATTAATAAATCCTGAACCAGATTTGGAGCCTCTCAGACGAATGCTGCAATTGGAATATGGAGGGAAATCTTTGCAGATGGAAGAGCTTTACAAGTGGCTTCTGACTACTATGTACTTAGAAAAACACCTACATACGGTTATCCGTGAATTGCGCAAAGCGAACCTGGTGGAATGTCGTGGGTACGAAGGGCGATTTGCCTTTAACAAGAACCCAACATTGAAGTTCAGATGAGCTGTTGAGTAATTCTGCAGCGTGCTGTCAATTATCAACGGCATATGAATATCAGAGATACGGAGCAACCATTCTATTTGAGAACTATCTACTATAGGAACGGGTGATCAGATGGGAAGCAATAGTGGTATCGAATGGACGCAGTCAACTTGGAACCCTTGGCATGGATGCTTAAAGGTATCGCCTGGCTGTAAGAATTGCTATATGTATCGTGATAAGTCCCGTTACGGACAGGATCCCAGAAAAATCATAAGAAGTAAGACTACTTTTGAAGATCCCTTAAGATGGAATGAATCACGTATGATCTTTACTTGTTCTTGGTCGGATTTCTTCATTAAGGCTGCTGATGCATGGCGTAATGAAGCTTGGGATATTATTAGCCGAACGCCACAGCATACGTATCAGATATTAACTAAGCGGGCTGAGCGCATTGCTCAATGTCTTCCTGCTGATTGGGGTAGTGGATACGAGAACGTATGGCTTGGAGTAAGTATAGAAAATCAAGACTATATGTGGCGGAAGGAGCTATTACTTAAGGTGTCTTCACATGTTAGATTTATTAGTGCTGAGCCGTTACTTGGCCCGATAGAATTTGAATCTCTCGAAGGTATCTCATGGGTGATTACCGGTGGTGAGAGCGGGCCAAAGGCTAGACCGATGTCTCTCGATTGGGTACGAACTGTCAGAGATAAATGTAAGGCCTCCGACGTGGCATTTTTTCATAAGCAGAACGGCGGCAAGTCTAGAATTGAAGGCGCGTGGGGTGGCAGATTATTAGATGGAAAGATTTGGGATGAACTTCCATATAGCCATTCATTATCTTGAAAAGAATATTGAAGCGTCCTTGTTCTAGGTTCCCTAATGGTATGATGTTATTACCAAATATGCGCGCCATAGCCATTTTGTCTTTGTCTATGACAC
>JAIXKU010000092.1 GCA_026936045.1 Flavobacteriales bacterium | reverse complement strand
TAGCTCAACAGAGCAAAGAGGGAAAACTGAAAGTTATTGCTCTAGGCGTTGAAGGCTATGATTCTGATACACTCCACGAACTGGCTCCCGGTGGCGTCATCAAGTTACATGGTTATAATTTCAGTGAGTTCTTCGATTGGCTTCACAAAAGTTTTGCCGTCATTTCGTCTAAATCACCTGGTGAACCCGTAGTTGGAGAAATGCTGACGGAAAACATGGATATAGATCCGAAAAAGGACACCACAAATATCTTAAACAATTAATTAGTTGAGCGCTTCCTCGTGAGTATAGGGTAGTTTCAGAAAGGCAAGGATGATATACGCTTATGGTTTTTCTATTCCAGGTTTTTATCACCTGAGTGATAATAGTGTCTGCCAGGATGCGCATTGCATCCGTAAGATTAAACCGGATTTAGCCGTGGCGGCGGGTGCTGATGGTTTGGGTTCTTGCGAACATTCGGAAATTGGTTCCAGTTTGGCGGTGAATATCTCTACAGAATTTTGCGAGACCAATTATCGTGAGGAGATGTCTGATGATGAGATTCTTGGGGTAATTAAAGACGCTTTTGAGGCTGCGTATGAAAGCTGTAAACAATCAGCAGCCGAAAAGGACTTTCCCATTGAATCCTACGACACGACCTTGGATCTGGTTATTTATCGCGCCGGGCAGATCTATTATGGGCATTCAGGCGACAGCGGCATCATCGCGTTGACTGCGGATGGACTTTTTCAACCAATCACAGAACAACAACGGGATGAGATGGGTTACGTGTTTCCACTGTCATTTGGGAAAGACTATTGGAAATTTGGCAAAGTGGAAAAGCCTGTCGCCAGTGTGATGCTAATGACTGATGGTATGTTGGATACATTGTTCCCTTTCGATATCCGAGAAAGGCCTCCCTATATCCACGTTGCGTTGGCCAGGTTTTTCATGGATCTATCTGCGTTAAAAATAACAGTAGAGGGTGAATCTCAAACCCAAAATCGAATTTATGAATTCGTAGCTAACATTGATAAAGACATTGTTTATGATGATAAAACAGTTGCAGTATTGTTGGATTCGGAGGTCGTTGCAGTTCCTCAACCGGACGAATATTACAAAGAACCAGATTGGGCAAGAATAAAGGAAGAGTATCATGAGAAGTTGAGGAGAATAGCATACCCACACAAATCTGAGGAGGTGGAAAAAACTTAGAACGTTATGAATTGCGATGGAGTTAGATTTCGGTCTTTGACGGTGAATTATGCCTAATTACGCCGTTGGTGAGGGTATTATGCCATTTTCTGTGGAGTCACCTTAACCATTTTTGACGCAATTCAATGAAATTGAATGGAGGAATTTATCAAAACATACCGCGGATTGAATGGTAGATCATATACAGCAGAAACGAAGTCTTTCGGCGGTGGAGGAGAAGGCTATTTATTCAACCTTACGAATGATCCTGACAAAGTTATCAAAGTTTATCGTCCAACAATAGATACTAACCTTGTCCAGGCTAAACTACGAGTGATGCTGACGAATCCACCCGACAGTAAGGTCTTGGATCAAATTACTTGGCCCATGGATTTAATCTTTGATGGTAGTGCTTTTTGTGGTTTTGTCATGCCTAAGTTGGAGGATTTCCAACTGATTTCAAGCATTTATAAGTATGCCTGTGGTAAACCATCCATTCCTTTTAAAGATAAGTTGATAATCGCTAAAAATCTTTGTGTTGTGACAGGTTCAGTCCATAATGCTGGTTATACTATTGGTGATTTTAACCCCAACAATATTGCCATTAAGCAAACAGGTAAAGTTGCTTTCTTCGATACTGATTCCTATCATGTATATGATACCTCTTCAGGTATCACCTATCGATGCAACGCGAGTTTTCCCGGTTATGTTGCACCGGAACTTTTAGAAAAATGTAGGAATTACCAAGTTGAGCCCTTTATAAAGGCCCCCTTACCCACATGGACAACTGATACAGATAATTTTGCTCTCGCGATTCATATTTTTCAATTATTGATGAATGGTTTTACACCTTTCAACGGGATAAAAGATAATGAGAGGCGGTCTGTAGCAAGCCCTGGCTTAGGTCATGAGG
>JAIXKU010000082.1 GCA_026936045.1 Flavobacteriales bacterium | reverse complement strand
CCTTTATTTTACCCAAACATTAAATTTAAATTTCAATATTCAAACAACCAAAAATACGATTTATGGTGAAAACGTATTAGGGTATATTGAAGGCAGTGATTTAAAAGATGAAATTTTGGTAATAACTGCTCATTATGATCATTTGGGTATGCAACGCGGTAAAATATATTGGGGTGCTGACGATGATGGTTCCGGCACATCAGCCGTATTAGAAATAGCAGAAGCGTTTGTTAAAGCCCAACAAGAAGGACATGGCCCAAGAAGAAGTATTTTAATTATGCCTGTTTCGGGTGAGGAAAAAGGATTATTAGGCTCTTCATATTATACCAATAATCCCGTATTCCCATTAACGCAAATCATAGCCAACTTAAACATTGATATGATAGGTAGAATTGATGAACATCATCCCGATAATTATAACTATGTTTATTTAATCGGCTCGGATAAACTAAGCACCGATTTACACAACATCAGCGAGCAAGCCAATGCTACCTATACAAATTTAGAATTAGATTATAAATATAATGAACCCAACGACCCTAATCAATTTTATTATCGCAGCGATCATTATAATTTTGCTAAACATAACATTCCGGTAATTTTTTATTTTACAGGAGTGCATGAAGATTATCATAAACCTACCGATACGCCGGATAAATTAAACTATGAGAAAACGGCTAAAATCACCCAATTGGTTTTTTATACGGCATGGGAACTAGCTAATCGTGACCTACGCCCCGTTGTGGATAAGGAAAATGATTTCAAGAAGAAACGCTAATCTTGTAACAAACCAACCCAATTATCGTTAAGTGTTATCTTGAGTAAGTTATGGAGGCAAATCAGCAGGAAGATATTTTAATAGCCAAGTTAGATTCATTTATCAGGAAATATTATAAAAATGAACTGATAAAAGGCGGATTATATACAACGGCTATTTTTCTTATATTCTTTCTTGCCATTATACTATTAGAATATTTTGGACATTTTGGTACCGGCATACGGACTTTCTTTTTCTACTCGTTTATTTCTATCAATCTATTTATCTTCATAAAATTCATTTTTATCCCTGCCGCAAAATTATTTAGTATAGGTAAGCGTATCAGTTACGAACAGGCAGCAGAAATTATCGGTAAGCATTTCAAAGAGATAGATGATAAAATCATCAATACACTTCAGCTTCGTAATCTGGCGCAACATGAAGAAAATACCTTGATATTAGCTAGTATCCAGCAGAAGTCGAATGAATTATTGCCTATTCCCTTTAATATAGCTATTAATTTCAGAGAAAATAAAAAATATATTATTTATGCTTTACCGCCATTCATTGTTTTCTTAGGCGTACTGCTCTTTTCACCGGGTATTATTACCCAAAGTACGTTTCGTATTGTTTCACATGGAACCTACTTTGAGCCTCAAGCGCCATTCAAGTTTAATATTATCAATCAAAAACTCGTAGCCGTTGAAGGTGAAGATTTTACACTACTAACAACATTATCCGGCGCTGAAATTCCCGAACAATTGTTTATTGACATTAGCAATAGCCAGTATAAAATGCTGCAACAAGGAGCATTAACACACGCATATACATTTAAAAATCCCCGCAAAGACATTCAGTTTCGGTTCGCAGCCGATGGGTTTTTTTCGCCTCTATACACATTAAAAGTTCTACCAAAGCCGGTAGTCATGCAGTTGCAAATGGACTTACAATACCCGGCTTATTTGAAAATGAAACCTGATAGTTGGCAAAACCGTGGTGATGCTACAATGCCTGAAGGAACAGTAATAACATGGAAAATATTAACTAAAAACACCGAGAATCTGTCTTTTCTCATCGCTGATTCTGTTTTGCGTATAGCATTAAACCAACAAACAGCCGTTGTTTCGCATAAAGCAAAGTATTCTTTTGAATATACGCTTGTTCCCTCGCATGCCCAATTAGCAGCGCACGATTCATTGCGCTACCAAATACAGGTTATTCCCGATGAATATCCAGCTATTTTAGTAAAATCCGATCAGGATACAGCGAATCCATCGTTTATCTTTTTCAATGGCCAATTACAAGATGATTACGGTCTGAGAAAATTGGTTTTTAACTACAAGATTAACGACGATAATTTTTATACTAAGGTCGCTATTCCGTTACAAAGCCAGCTTACAGAGCAAGCATTTTTTTATGCACTTGACTTAGCTTTAGTCAACGTGAAGCCCGGAGATAAGCTTTCTTATTATTTCGAGGTTTGGGATAACGATGGCGTGAATGGCAGTAAATCTTCGAAATCCGCCCTGCAAACGTATAAAATGCCCACAAAAGAAGAATTGCAGAAGGCGGTTGATAGTAATAAAGAAAAAATTAAGGATGATTTACAAGAATCCAAAGACCAATTGAAAGATATTGATAAATCGGTACAGGATATTAAAAAGGATTTATTTCAGAAAAAAGAAACCGATTGGTCGAATAAGCAAAAGCTGAATCAGTTGCTTGAAAAGCAAAAGAACCTGATGGAACAAATGGAAAAAAGCAAGGAGTTGAATGAGAAGAATAATAAAGAGGAAAACAGGCTATCGGAGGAGGAAAAACGCCTACTAGAAAAGCAGGAAAAGCTTGAAAAAATGTTTGAAGAGCTCAAAAATGAAGATATTTTAAAACTGCTTGAAGAGATTGAAAAATCCATGGAGAAAATGGATAAAAACAAATTAAAAGAGCTTTTGGATAAGTTTCAATTAAAGAATGAGGAGTTAGAAAAAGAGCTTGACCGAACAATGGCTTTATTCAAGCAATTAGAGTTTGAACAGAAGCTGCAGAATACGATTGATAAGTTGGACGAACTCAAAAAAGGGCAAGAAAAGTTGGCAGAGAAAACCACCGAAAAACAAGTGGACAAGCAACAGTTGTCCGAACAGCAGAAAGCGTTACAAGATCAATTTGATCAGCTAAAAGACGACTTGAAGAAGTTAGAAGAGTTAAATAAAGATTTGGAACAACCCAATGACATGCCCCAAACCGATGATTTGCAAAAGGAGATTGATGACTTGATGAATCAATCGCAACAACAAATGCAAAATGGTCAAAACAGTAAATCGCAGCAATCGCAGAAAAAGGCTGCTTCTAAAATGCAGGAGATGCAACAGCAATTACAACAGATGCAAGAGAGTGCCGCCTCAGAGCAAGACCAGGAAAATTTAGAGGATCTAAGACAAATCTTGGATAATCTACTCACAGTGTCTTTTGATCAGGAAGATCTAATGGAAAATCTGAAACAAATTGAAAGAAACAGTCCTTTATATAAGAATTTAACTAAAGATCAGTATAAGCTTAAAGACGATTTTAAGATTATTGAGGACAGTTTGTTGGCGCTAAGTAAGCGTATGTTTCAACTCAGTAGTTTTGTAAACAAAGAGGTTTCGGCCGTTAAAGATAATATGGCGCAAGCGCTTTCGTTTATGACAGAGCGTCAAGTGCCCATGGCCGGTCAGAAGCAACAATATGCTTTAACGTCCATCAATAATTTAGCACTTTTATTAAGTGAAGCGATTGATCAACTGCAACAGCAGATGCAGCAACAAATGCAAAACGGGAATAAATCTTGCACGAAACCCGGTAAATCCAATCCCAATATGTCCGGTTTGATACAAAAGCAAGCCGGCTTACAGCAGCGCATGCAAGAGCTGAAACAAAAAATGGATAAGCAGCAAGGACAAGGAAAAGAAGGAAAGAGCAACGAGAATGAACAGGGTGAAATTAATAAAGAGCTTGTAAAATTAGCTGCTGAACAAGAATCAATAAGAAAAGAATTACAGCAGCTTTCAGAGAGTATGGCCAAAGAACAACGAAAGATGATACAGGAAATCGTAAAAAAAATGGAAGAAAATGAAACAGATTTGCTGAATAAGCGTATCAATCAAAATACGTTGCAGCGTCAAAATGATATAACAACGCGATTGTTAGAATCGGAGCGCGCCCAACGTGAACAAGATGAAGATGAAAAAAGGGAATCAAACGAAGGGAAAGACATGGCGTTACCGAATCAAAAACAGATGCAGGAATTCTGGATAAAGAAACAACAAGAGATAGAGTTATTAAAAACAATGCCACCGGCATTAAGACCCTATTACAAAGCAAAAGTATCAGAATATTTTAATCGCTTCTAAAAATAACAATTAAACATACTATGATTATTGAAGAAACGTGTACTATGAACTTTAAATCTGACCCGACAAGCATAACAGGAATTGAGCCATTGGTTCAAGAGGTATTCGAGAAGTACGATATCTCACATGATTATTTTGGGAATGTCTTGGTGGCTCTGACGGAAGCTATGAATAATGCCATACAGCACGGCAATGTATTCGATCCTTGTAAGCAAGTGAAGGTATCGTATAAACTGATGCACCCGATGCTGTATTTTACGATATGTGATGAGGGTAAGGGCTTTAATCCAGATACCATACCGGATCCGACAGATCCCGAAAATTTGGAAAAACCGAACGGTCGAGGCGTCTTTCTGATGCGTCGCTTAGCTGATGAGGTGCTGTTTGAGCAAAATGGCTCAAAAGTAAGTTTAGGTTTTAATATATTTTTGGCGTAAGCATGCGGCCGGTTCAATTTTTCTCCCATCAAATAAAATTTACACTAAGCGATAAAAAACGGATAGCCGGTTGGCTTGAAAGTACGGCTCAATCTGAAAGAAAAATAATTAAACATTTTTCAGTTGTTTTTTGTTCCGATGCCTACCTTAGATCCTTAAATATCTCACATTTGGCGCACGATTATTTTACCGATATTCTCACATTTGATTTATCTGAACAACCCAAAGAAATAAATGCCGAATTGTATATTAGTATTGAACGTGTAAAAGACAACGCTAAAATATTTGGCGTAAGTATGCGTGAAGAGATTCATCGGGTTATTTTACACGGGCTTTTACATTTGTGCGGGTATAAAGACAAAACCAAAGCCGAACAAAATGCCATGCGCGCTGTTGAGGATAGATATCTAAGGAAAAGAACGTTTTAGAGTGGAAGTATTTTTGGTTTTATTGGGATTTGCATTTATGATTGTGGGCATACTGGGCAGCTTTCTGCCGGTCTTGCCCGGTCCACCACTTAGCTTAATAGGTATTTTTATCTTTTCTTCTACAGAAAACAACATTTCTACGCCTTGGTTAGTAGCATTTGTGTTGATAACGATAATTGTTACCACTCTTGACTATATTATTCCGGCATTGGGTACAAAAAAATTTGGCGGCACGAAATATGGCGTTTGGGGTTCCACTATAGGCTTGCTTGTCGGAATGTTTTTTGGACCATGGGGTATTATTCTCGGTCCATTTTTTGGTGCTTTAATTGGCGAGCTCATCTATGGGCAATCACGCCAGCAAGCCCTCAAAGCCGCTCTTGGTTCTTTTGTTGGTTTTTTGTTTGGTACGGGGTTGAAGTTCATAACAAGCGCCATCATGCTGTTTTTTTACGGCGTACAAATGTATCATGCCATACTTAGATGGATAGAAAATATATAAATTTGCGGTGTGCGTTCCACGTGAAACGTTTTTAAAGTGAAAAATCAGTACGATATAATAGTTGTGGGTGCTGGCCATGCCGGCTGCGAAGCTGCTGCAGCGGCAGCTCGCATGGGTGCAGATGTCTTGCTTATTACCATGGATATGGGAAAAATAGCGCAAATGTCATGTAATCCGGCTATGGGTGGAGTTGCTAAAGGTCAGATAATTAGAGAGATAGATGCTATTGGTGGGCTATCGGGTATTGTGTCCGACATATCTATGATTCAATTTCGGATGCTCAATAGCTCAAAAGGTGCTGCCATGTGGAGTCCAAGAACACAAAACGACAGACTGCTCTTTTCGCAAACCTGGCGGACACAACTTGAAAGCATACCCCAGCTTCTTTTTTGGCAGGATGCGGTAAAAACCCTTATTGTATCACCAAACAATAAAGTTCAGGGCGTTATCACCAATGCAGGACAGCGGTTTCTTGCTAAAGCGGTTATTTTAACGAATGGCACTTTTCTTAACGGCCGAATCCATATCGGCCAGGTTTCATATGGCGGTGGCCGGTCAGGCGATGCCGCCTCTTATGGTATTACAGAGCAGCTTGTGGAGCTCGGCTTTGATGCCGGACGAATGAAAACCGGTACACCGGCCAGAGTGGACGGTCGGAGTTTGAATTATTCTAAAATGGAAATTCAGGAAGGCGATGAACAAATCACCGGGTTCTCTTTTCTTGATACACCAAAGCCTACAAAACAAAAAGTATGTTATATCGCTTATACTAATCCTGAGGTACACGAGATATTGCAGACCGGCTTCGATAAAAGCCCTTTGTTTACCGGACGAATACAAGGACTTGGACCAAGATATTGCCCGTCTATTGAAGATAAGATAACACGCTTTGCCGATAAAAACCGCCATCAACTGTTTATTGAGCCCGAAGGATGGAATACCGTCGAAATGTATATTAACGGCTTTTCAAGCAGCTTGCCGGCTGAGATTCAGTTTGAAGCTATGAGAAAAGTGCCCGGCTTTGAAAATGTGGCTTTCTTTAGACCGGGATACGCCATAGAATATGATTATTTCAATCCCACACAATTACATAATACCCTCCAAACAAAGCAGATTGAAAATCTTTATTTTGCAGGGCAAATAAATGGCACAACCGGTTATGAAGAAGCGGCTTGTCAAGGACTTATAGCCGGAATAAATGCTGTTAGGAAGATACATAATTTATCGGCTTTCACCCTCTCGCGCTCAGATGCGTATATTGGTGTTTTGATAGATGATTTGATAACCAAAGGCACCAACGAGCCTTATAGAATGTTTACCTCACGTGCCGAATACCGCATCCTTTTACGACAGGATAATGCCGATATACGCTTAACACCCAAAGCTAATGAATTTGGGCTTGTATCTCCAGAAAGAATGGATAAGGTAAATCAAAAAATTAAGTCAACAGAAAATATTTCAAAAATTCTGCATGAAAAATCAGCGGTTTTAGCCGAAATAAATCCGTATTTGGAGTCAATAGGCAGCACACCGCTGACTCAAAAGATTAAAATCAGCAGTATTTTATCTCGGCCCGGTGTGCAATTAACGGATTTGGCAAAGTATATGCCTGAAATTTTAAAAGAAATAGAGACTCAACCCATGGCAGAAGAAGCGGCACATCAGGCCGAAATAGCCATTAAATATGCCGGCTATTTAGCACGTGAAACAGAAAATGCCGAAAAAATGCAGCGCATGGATCATATTCGTATTCATCCATCCATTGATTATGAGCGCATCACGTCTATTTCTAAAGAAGCACGTCAAAAACTGACACATATTCGACCAGAAACACTGGGGCAGGCATCTCGTATCAGCGGTGTATCACCGGCTGATATTTCCGTTTTAATGATTTTAATGGGTCGTTAGCAGTCTATCTGTACATCACCTTGTGCACGGCATTTATTACGCGTGTTGGGTTAGGCAGATATTCGTCAATCAATGTAGGCGCATACGCCATAGGCGTATCAGCTCCCGTTAGACGTATGCCCGGTGCATCTAAATAATCGAAAGCATCACGTTGTACATTGAAAATAACCTCCGTACTGATATTACCGAGTGGCCAGGATTCTTCCACACATACCAAACGGTTGGTCTTTTTAACTGATTCGATAATGGTTGGATAATCTATTGGGCGTACTGTGCGTAAATCAATGATTTCGCAGCTGATACCTTCTTTTTCAAGCTCAACAGCTGCAGCGATAGCCGTTTTAATGATTTTACCGAATGAAACAATGCTTACATCCTGACCTTCTCTTACTATTTTAGCTTGGCCGATGGGTATGAGATATTCATCTTCAGGTACATGCCCTTTATCGCCGTACATTTGCTCCGATTCCATGAAAAGTACCGGATCATTATCACGAATAGCGCTTTTTAAAAGGCCTTTGGCATCGTAGGGAGTAGAAGGCACAATCACTTTTAATCCGGGACAGTTGGCGTACCAGTTTTCGAAGGCCTGTGAATGTGTTGCGGCCAACTGACCAGCCGAAGCCGTTGCTCCACGAAAAACAATCGGTACATTAAATTGCCCGCCACTCATTTGGTGAATCTTTGCAGCGTTATTGATGATTTGATCAATGGCTACCAAGGAGAAATTAAATGTCATAAATTCCACAATGGGGCGCAGGCCATTCATAGCAGCACCAATGCCTATACCCGAAAAACCAAGTTCGGAAATGGGCGTATCAATCACACGTTTTGGTCCAAACTCGGCTAACATACCTTGGCTCACCTTATAAGCACCATCATATTCCGCCACTTCTTCACCCATAAGAAATACCGACCCATCTCTGCGCATTTCTTCACTCATGGCTTCTCTAATGGCTTCTCTGAATTGAATCTCTCTCATATCAAGAACATTAAAAATTATTATGTTTTACGTAACGAAGCATGATAACATCTCTGTTGCTTGGAATAATAATATCAAGCAAAGATGTAACCGGTAATAACATCTTTTGCAGAAAAACAGAAAAGCCGGTTAATGGTTCACCTTCCTTTCTTGATCGAGGATTAAATACCTTTCTTATTACACCACAGGTATAATAGCTTGCTTGAATAGGCATTGGTTTTTTTTCAGCTAATTCAAACCCGCCTTCTTTCATCATTTCAGAATAATAAGAAATGGGACGTCCTAAGTTACTCTCATGTCCCATGATTTGACGCTCAATGCGTTCAAATAAAATAATTTCTTTAGCTGAAACACGGGAAATTTCCGAAACTAATTTCTTTAACGATGCTTCGTTTGTATTGTGCTGCAACACCGTTGAGGTAAACACAAGATCGAACGTATTATCGTCAAATGGCAAATCTGTACCATTGATTTTTACAAGTTCCACGGGTTTGTTGCGAAGCAATTCGCCGGCCAACAAAAGCATCTTAGAAGACACATCAGCGCCTGCAATACGGCTACAATTGCGGTGTGTGAGATAATCAAGATTTCCGCCGGGTCCGGGACCAATTTCCAACACCGATTTTCCGGAAAAATCAATTTGATCCATCAGTTCCAAATACCGCTTACGTTTATAACGGTAATATGGCTCGTCATCACCGGCCATTATACGAATGTCTTTGCGCTCAGAAACCTGCTGAGCTACTTCGTTCCAGTATGTTTCTGGCTGATATTGTTGTTCGGTCATTGTTATTTAAATAACCCCAATTCCACGGGGTTGGGATGGCAAAACTATGGAATTTTCCTCAAATAAACCGGGTTGGATAAAAATTGCCTTGAATTACATGTTTTTGATATGCTAAAATAAACAAAGACGGCAGAAATTGATTAATTGAGTTAGCGGATAAGCCAAGAATTAAATGAATTTACTAATTTTGTCAGGCTTAAAAAAATCATTATAATATAATTATCACATTATGAATATTTTAGTTTGTATTAGCAAAGTGCCGGATACTACCTCTAAGATTGCTTTTACCGACAACAATACCCGTTTTGACAGCAACAATGTGCAATATATTGTGAACCCGTCTGACGAATGGTATGCGTTGGTTCGTGCCTTGGAGATAAAAGAACAACTCGGAAGTGGCAAGGTGACCATTATAACGGTTGGATCAGCAGAAGATGATGCCGTAATTCGTAAAGCACTTGCCATTGGAGCAGATGATGCTGTGCGTGTTAATGCTCAGGCAGCCGATTCTTTTTTTGTCGCTGCACAAATTGCAGAACATGCTAAAACCCAGTCTTATGATTTGGTTATAACAGGTAAAGAAACCATTGATTACAACAATGCCGAAGTTGGCGGTATGATTGCCGAGCTTTTGGGTTGGGAATATATTACACCGGCTAATAAATTAGATTTGGCCGGCGATAAAGTACGTGTTGAAAGCGAATTAGGCGGTGAGATTCATGTGGTGGAATCACCTATGCCGGTTGTCATCAGTGCAGCCAAAGGTATGGCTGAACAGCGCATTCCTAATATGCGCGGTATTATGGCAGCTCGTACCAAGCCTATTGTGCTTGTAGAACCCGCATCTATTAGCCCGTTGGTTTCTATTCAACAATTTGAAATGCCACCTGCTAAAGCCGGTGTAAAATTGGTTGATCCGGAGAACATGGACGAGTTGGTTCGTTTGTTACATGATGAAGCAAAAGTGATTTAATAATAAAGCAGAAAGAATTATGTCAGCAATAGTATTTGTAGAAGCCAGCCATGGCACAATAAAAAAAGTTGGATTTGAGGGCGTTGTATATGGAAAGTTAACGAGTTCGTCGGTTACAGCTGTTGTTTGCGGAGAAGCATCAGCGGATCAGTTGGCTTCATTGGGTGAATATGGCGCCGATAAAGTTTTGCACGTGAATCAGACCTTATCTGCGTCAGCCTGTGTGGATGTGATAAGCCAGGCAGCAGAAAAAGAAGATGCTAAATGGATTATTTTTCCGTTTGACAATACAGGTAAGGCCATTGCGCCAAGATTGTCGGCCAGACTGAAAGCGGGTTTGATATCCGGTGCGTTAGGTGTGCCATCTGCCGATGGGGTGATTAAGAAAAATGTATTTTCCGGTAAAGCCATAGCACAGATGAAGATCAATACCGATCGTAAGGTGATTGCTTTTTCACCTAATTCGGTCGGCTTACAAAAATCAGGTGTTGCAGCTGCTGTTGAAAGTTTTGCACCGGAGATGAAAGCTTCTAAGATTCACCAAGTAGAAACACGCAAATTAGAAGGTGATATTCCATTGCCTGAAGCTGAATTGGTGGTGTCTGCCGGCCGAGGCATGAAAGGGCCTGAAAATTGGGGAATGGTTGAAGATTTGGCTAGATCCTTAGGCGCGGCAACAGCTTGTTCACGTCCGGTGGCTGATGCCCATTGGCGTCCGCATCATGAGCATGTTGGCCAAACCGGTGTGGCTATCCGCCCCAATCTTTATATAGCAATTGGCATTTCAGGTGCTATACAGCATTTAGCCGGTGTTAACCAAAGCAAGGTCATAGTGGTTATAAATAATGATCCGGAGGCGCCATTCTTCAAAGCAGCCGATTATGGCGTGGTGGGTGATGCCTTTCAGGTAATACCCAAACTTACGGAAGCGGTAAAGAAATTTAAAGCATCTCATAACTAATATAAGGCTTATCGGATAGAGGCTCAAAAGGTATGAAAAAATTACAGCTTGATATTTTGGCATTAAAATACAGCCAAGCCCAAACCGGCGCTTATTCGCTGATATTGGGAGAAGCGGATGGCCCTCGTAAACTGTCAATTATTATCGGAGGATTTGAAGCACAAGCTATTGCTATTGCCATTGAGAAAATGAATACAACGCGTCCGCTTACCCATGATTTGTTTAAGCTGATGGCCGATGCGTATCATATTCACATGAAAGAAGTGGTTATTTATAACCTAGTGGATGGTATTTTCTTTGCCCGTTTAGTATGCGATGACGGCATTAAACAAGAAGAAATTGATGCACGCACCTCTGATGCCATAGCCTTGGCTATTCGTTTCGGATGCCCCATTTATACATATGATTTTATCTTAAAAGCAGCAGGTAGCGTTGAACCTGAATTGCCGGCTCAAACAGACGATACGGACATGGCAGAGGAAAGCGAAGAGAAAGGATTTTCCGATGACATTAAGCTGTCTGACTTAAATAATGACGAGCTAAAAGAAAGACTACAGCAGGCTATTGATAATGAGGATTACGAAGAAGCTACTCGCATTCGCGATGAAATCAATCGCAGAAAAACTTAAGTTGTTTTAACGACCGGCTTAGTTTCAGAAGCTGAAGAAACTAAGAATGTTTTTACCATCCAGCTCAGGGTGAAGGTTGGAATGATATCCGTGAACGGCATGATTTCTTCAAAGAAAGTAAAAAATCCCCCCAAAACACCCATCACCCCTCTAAACATGATGAAATACGCCATAGCAGCAATCGGCGCCCAAATAATATCAATAAGCTCGGACACACCCGGTATGATATATGTAATCATACCTATCAAATCAAAACCAATACAAATAAACAAAGAGATAATCTGTTGTTTTGGGAGTCTTTGCATATTCACATTTTTTTCGGTCATAACTAAGCAATTAGATAATTATAAAAGCCAATTATAGAACGTCGTTTTTTTCGCATTGTTTTACTTATTGATATTTTACTTGAGCCGGTTGTGTCTATTTTGAGTGTAATAGCATAACGTCTTCTAAGCCCATTATGGTTCCCACCATTTTTGGCCTTTTTTTCGTTTCCAGGCTCGAAAATTCCAACCCAAACCGGCGCTTAATTTTAGTTCTTCTAACCGAGTGGCAGTTGGTGGCTCACCCATCACTTGTCCGCTTACAAATCTAAGATTGATAAATATGTTGAAAATGGCGCCGATATACCAATTACAACCGGCATCTAGTGAAAGTAACGGGCCAACCATTAACTTTGATTGACGCAACGCCATTGAATCGGCATAACCTGCTACAACCATACCTACACCCGGACTGAATCCGATATACGGATCCCAGTTTTTATGTCGAATAAAATGGTAATTAATTCCTGCAAAAACCGCATGATTACCGCGAATGCCTGTTTGGTCGTTATGCAGATTGAAACCGTACCATCCTTCGCCCATGATAGATACTTTAGGCGCTACATATACATCCACATTTGCTACTATGTAGGCACCAAATTCTTTTTGATTGAACAGATAGCCTGAGGCAAGGTTGCCTTGTGCGCGAATTGTGCCGGTACGATCAAACTTCTCGGTTTGTGCGTACCCGACGTAAGCAATGCATATAGCCAATATGACGGTGCTTACTTTTTTGATTTTTTTGATTTCCATAGTCTGGCAATTTTATAGTTAGCACTAATAGTCAACAGTAAATGTCCTTGCCATCCGGCGTTTTTATGTTTTTCAATAAGCAGCTCGCCATTGTCTAAAGCATGCGCATGCAGCTCGCTGCCAAGGTGAAACATATATTGACATTTAACTGTGATATCAAATTTGGGAGTGATGTTGAAATGGGTACCTGTGCCTAATTGAACGGCAGAGCTGAAATTGCCGACAGACTCTTTGTTTCGCCCGTTGGGCGAGATAACGGTATAATCAAAGCAATGACCGGCTTCAATAAATGGTGTGACAGGGCGTGTAAATCCGCGGGGATGTATATAGTAGAAAAAGACGGACCAGCCGATATGATAATCTAAGCGGCCTGCTTTCTTATCAATATCCGTTGATAGTACATCCATATACCATTCTGTATTGATGCGATCATGCAGTTGTAAACGCATTTGCGCACCGCCGCCATAGCCAATCTCATCTAATTTACCGTGGCTGAAAAGACTTAGTGTGGTTCTGACACCACAGCTAAACATGCCTGACGTGGGATAGCGTTTGTTGGGAGGCAGGCTGTCCTGTTGTGCAAAGATTGTGATAGGAAATAAGAGGCACAACATAATGGATATGTTCTTTAACGTTTTCATAAATAATGTGGTTGAAACTTGGGTAATCGTTCTATCTGTTAT
>JAIXKU010000076.1 GCA_026936045.1 Flavobacteriales bacterium | reverse complement strand
GAGTTGTATAATAACCTGGGTTATTATTATACAAAGCGTTCTAAGATAATTAAACAATTGCAAATAAATAGTTAATAATCAATTACTTGATCAATTAACTGTGGAATTTCGCGCCATTCATATTCCTGGTTTCGAAGTTGTGGAATAAAGCCGGCTTCTTTAATGGCTTCTTGTATTGATGATGCAGTAAAGCGGTGCTGCGCTCCTGCAGCACTCACTACATTTTCCTCAATCATAATACTGCCAAAATCATTTGCTCCCGCATAAAGGCACGCCTGAGCAACTTGTTTACCAACAGTGAGCCAACTGGCTTGTATATTAATAATATTAGGCAACATGATTCTGCTTAATGCAGTCATCCGGATATATTCTTCCGGTGTAGTGAGGTTATGCACTCCTCTAATGCGCGCAAGTAAGGTATCTACATCCTGAAACGTCCAGGGGATAAAGTTTAGGAATCCTTTTGAATCTTCAGGTTTTCTACTTTGTACTTCACGTATTTTAACCAAGTGTTCAAAGCGTTCGGTAATAGTTTCTACATGTCCAAACATCATGGTTGCAGATGTGGTGAGATGAAGTTTGTGAGCTTCATGCATAATGTCAAGCCATTCTTGTGCACTACACTTCCCTTTGCTGATTAAGCGTCTAACCCTATCCGTTAGTATCTCAGCGCCGGCACCGGGTAGGCTATCCATACCGGCTTCTTTTAGTGCTTTAAGCACTTCATAGTGTGTGCTTTTTTCCTTTCGTGTAATGTGTGCAACCTCCGGAGGGCCGAGGGCGTGAAGCCGAATATTAGGATAGAGAGATTTTAATGTGCCAAACAAGTCGGTATAAAAAGAAAGCCCAAGGTCTGGATGATGCCCGCCCTGAATCAACAATTGATCTCCACCGTAACGAATGGTTTCCTCAATTTTGCGCTTGTAAGTAGCAATATCTGTGATATAAGCTTCCGGGTGGCCAGGAACACGATAGAAATTACAAAATTTACAGTTGGCAATACATACATTGGTGGTGTTTACATTCCGGTCTATCTGCCAGGTTACACGCCCGTGAGGAACTTGAATTTTCCGTAATGTATCTGCAACTTCTGCTAAAACAGGCAAGGATGCTTGTTCATATAAATAAACGCCTTCCTCAACGGTTAAAAATTCGAAGTTTAAGGCTTTGTCTAATATTTGTGATGTATTCATTTCTGCGCTATCCATATCGCTAGTTTCCCAAAAATGCAAAATTAGGTGCATTAGGTGTAAATAATGCAAGAGCTTGGTTAAAGGAGTTAGAAAAGATGCAGTCAAATATATTGCTTGTATTTTTGCAACCTATGATTTCATTTGAACGATTTGTGTTATCCAATGGCCTCAAGGTGTTGGTGCATGAAGATAATACCACACCAATGGCGGTAGTAGATGTTATTTATGATGTGGGAGCCCGGGATGAAGACCCCAATCATACCGGCTTTGCTCATTTATTTGAACACCTCATGTTTGGAGGAAGTGTAAACATTCCAATATATGATGAGCCTTTGCAGCGTGCCGGCGGTGAGAATAATGCGTTTACCACCAATGATCTTACTAACTATTATTGTCAACTTCCTGTTGAGAATATTGAAACTGCTTTTTGGCTGGAGAGTGATAGGATGTTAAGCTTAGCGTTTAATGCAAAGAGTTTGGAGGTGCAAAGAAAGGTAGTATGTGAAGAATTTAAGGAACATTATATCAACAAACCCTATGGTGATGTATGGCATAAACTGCGTACCATGGCCTACAAGCATCACCCTTATCGCTGGATGACGATTGGTGATAAACTGGAACACATCGAAAAGGCCACGTTAGAAGAAGTAAAATCATTTTTTCAGCGATATTACCATCCTGCAAATGCTGTTTTGGTTGTAGCGGGAAATATAACGGTATCCCGTGTACGCGAGTTAGCCGAAAAGTGGTTCGGCGAAATAAAACCGGGAACCCCCACAGCGCATAATTATGAACAAGAGCCCGAACAAACAGAGGCTCGGCGGATGACTGTGGAAGCATCTGTGCCTTTTGATGCTTTATATACGTGCTGGCATATTTGTTCCCGAGCCGATGCAAAGTATTAC
>JAIXKU010000002.1 GCA_026936045.1 Flavobacteriales bacterium | reverse complement strand
GGTTATGCGCAGTACACACCTAAGGAGCAATATCTTTATAATACCGACCAACTTACCGACCAGATTTGTATGACATTGGGAGGCAGGGCCAGCGAAGACATTTTCTTTGGAAAAATATCTACAGGCGCTCAAAACGACCTGCAGCAGGTAACACGCATGGCTTACTCAATGGTAACAATCTATGGCATGAACGAAAAGGTGGGAAATGTAAGTTTCTACGATCCGCATCAGGAAACAACTTTTACAAAACCATATAGTGAGGAAACGTCCAAGCTGATAGATGAAGAAGTGAGAAAACTGATAGACGAGTGCTTTAAAAGTACCAAACAATTATTGAGCGATAAGAAAGAAGAGGTGGAAAAAATAGCAGAGGCATTGTTGGAAAGAGAAGTGCTGTTTCAATCCGATGTGGAGCACCTGATCGGTAAACGTCCATTTGGCGAGAAAAAAATACTTGTGGATGAAGATGCTACTAAACCTACAGGAGAAATTTCTGCAGGCGTGCCTCCTTATGATAGCGGAATAACCAATAAATCTTTGTCGTAAATTTGTGGTATGGCCACTGCAAGAGACAATATTTTTAGAAGAATTAGAGAAGCGTTAACGCAGCCTACCGACCTTCCTTTTCCAAAGAGCGAAGGTAATTCTTCGGTATTTCAACCGCTAAATCAGGAAATAGAAGTAGAGTTTGCCGAAAGGTTTACTGCTTTGCAAGGCAAGTTTGCATTTTGCCTGAACAAGGCAGAATTAAGAAAACAGTTCAATAATCTTATTGCACAGGAAAAGTGGGATAAGATTTACTGTGTGGAACCGGACATTTGTAAATTATTGGGCGAGGCGGTAAATGTGTCGGGTGATGAGCAGGAGTTGGCCTCCTGTGATGTGTCGGTAACAGGGTGTGAGTTTCTGGTAGCCCGTACCGGCAGTATTGTAATGAGCGCTGCACAAGCCAGTGGCCGCAATACCAGTGTATATGCTCCGGTTCATATTTGTATTGCTTTTACTAACCAATTAGTATATGATATAAAGAATGCCATAGAAGGCATGAAGGAGAAATATAAAACAAATATACCTTCTCTCATCACTTTTGCCACCGGGCCCAGCCGTACTGCCGATATTGAAAAAACATTGGTTGTGGGCGTACACGGCCCCAAAGAAGTATATGTCTTTTTAGTGGAAGAAGAAACTACGGCGCAATAAATTTATTATTGTTAGCTTGTAAAAGCAACCAACTTGCCGTCCTGATATAATGGCAATATGTTTGCGTTATCTTCGGTAAGGCAATATTCGATATCTTCAATGTAGCCAAACCTTGAGACTAAGCGATGATAATGGGTAAAATTTTTTGCGAAGGATAACAAATCGCTTTTATTCTGATTGTATAAATATTCGGCGGCCAACGAACTGTCGCAATGAATGGTAAAATGTTCTTTTACCCGGTTAATGACAGCGCCGGCAAATAAAGTATCTTCCAAATTAAACTTATCTTTCCATCCGGCGCAAGCCAGGATTATATTTTTTTGCGCTTTTACAACATAATCGCAGACAGATGAAATATTGCAAAAAGTACCTGTTATAATATTGTCAGCGCCATTATCAAGCGCCAGATGCAACAGTCTGGTACCATTGGTGGTGGTGAGTACCAGCGTTTTATTTTTTATCAGTTCGGAAGTGTATTCCATCGGCGAGTTGCCGTGCTGTAGTCCCTCGGCCATCACTCCGTCTCTTTCACCGGCGGCAATGCAATGAAATTTTTTGCTCATTTCAATGGCCAAATGAACCGAGTCAACCGGAATTATTGCTTTGGCGCCATTGTGCAGCGCAGCGGCAATGGTTGATGTGGCTCTGAAAACATCAATAATTACTACAACAGCATTTCTAAGGTCATACAAATTTATTAAAGCCGGAGAGAGGCTTGTAAACAGTCTCGGTTTAGTATCCATTTAAATATTTTGATTGTTCTTGGTATTCATTATGCAAAGGGTAGTTTGACCACTTTGGCATTCAACATTTTATCCCTGACCTTAATGAACAGTGGTGTGTCAATTGCCGCAAAAGCCGGTGGCACATATCCCAGCCCGATGGCTTTGTTTAATGA
>JAIXKU010000258.1 GCA_026936045.1 Flavobacteriales bacterium | reverse complement strand
ACTAAAATATACAATCGGAACGAAGCACCTACTACACGCGAAAGGATAAAGAAAAAAGCTCCGGTTTTGTAAGTGCTTATCCCCAACCGCTCTTTGAGATATGTATAGATAGAAGTCAGGTTCATTCTGTAATACACAGGAAGCAATACAAAAGCAATCACTCCATATCCCAGCAGATAACCCAACACCATCTGGAAATAAGAGAAATTTCCTGTTCCCACATCGCCCGGTACCGACATAAAAGTTACTCCCGATAACGAAGCACCTATCATACCATAAGCTACCACATACCAGGGAGATGCGCGATTACCGACAAAATAGCTTTGATTATCGGCATTGCGTGAAGTGTAGAATGTGATGCCGAACAACAAGATGGTGTAGATAATCACCACAGTAAGAATGAGAGCAGGAGTCAAGAGTAAAATATTTGATTAACAAGATTACTATTTAATGATGATTTAAATAAAAACCACATCTGATATTTTTAAACAACCTATATTTGACAAATATTTCCCTGCTTTTTAAAAATGGAACATTATCCTTCCCGCTTACTGGAAGAAGCTGTAAATGAACTTTCGCGCCTGCCGGGTATTGGACGCAGAGGTGCACTGAGGCTTGCATTGCATTTGCTCAAACAGGATGCTGCCGATGTAAATCGTTTCGGCAATGCCATTATCAGGTTGAGAAACAACATCAATTATTGTACAAGTTGCCATAATATTTCTGAATCAGAAGTTTGCAGCATCTGCGCCAATCCACGAAGAGACAACTCGCAGATTTGTGTGGTGCAGGACATCAGAGATGTGATGGCTGTTGAAAATACTTCACAATTCAACGGACTATATCATGTTCTTGGAGGAATTATCTCACCAATGGATGGTATTGGCCCCGGGCAGCTGAACATTGATTCATTGGTTGAAAAAGTAAACTCCGGAAAAATTTCAGAAGTAATAATGGCCCTCAGCGCCACTATGGAAGGAGATACTACCGTATTTTATATTTCAAAAAAACTTCGCGATTCGGGAGTAAAAATTTCTATTCTGGCAAGAGGTGTAGCCATAGGTGGAGAACTGGAATATGCCGATGAACTTACTTTGGGGCGAAGCCTTCAAAATCGTTTACCCATAGAAAAGTACATGAACCGCTAAGATGATAAAAGTCATCTGCTGTTTTTAAATTTTACTAAACTTTATTTGTAAATTTACAGATACTAATATACTCTTTATGGCTAGAATTATCAATACAGGAATCTGCTCTTACGGAATGACCGGCAAATTGTTTCATGCTCCTTTTATTAAGGCCAGTCCGCATTTCAGGTTGAGTGCCATTGTAGAAAGGCATAAAAACGAATCGAGAGAAAGATATCCCGATTCAAAACTGTATCGTTCTGCAGAAGAAATGCTTAATGATAAAAATATCGAATTAGTAGTAGTAAACACACCGGTGCAAACACATTTTGAACTTGCCAAAGCTGCTTTAAACGCCGGAAAAAATATTGTGGTAGAAAAACCATTTACGGTCAATGCTGCCGAAGCCATCGAACTGGACAAACTGGCAAAGGAAAAGAATCTCTTTTTGGCGGTATATCAGAACCGCAGATATGACGGTGATTACCTCGCACTAAAACACGTGGTTAGCGAAAATATTCTGGGCACACTAAAGGAGGCTGAAATGAGATTTGATCGTTACCGCCCGGGGCATAGCGGCAAAGAGCACAAAGAAGGCGATAAACCGGGAGCAGGCAATCTGCACGATTTGGGAACTCATTTGGTAGATCAGGCAATACAGTTATTTGGTTTCCCTGATGCTGTTTTTGCTGATGTATTTACTATGCGGCAGGACTTAATTGCAAACGATTACTTTGAAGTATTGCTATACTATCCACGGCCCTTTAGAGTTAGAATCAAAGGAACTGTATTTGCAAGAGAGCCTTACCATGCCTATATTTTGCAGGGAGAAAATGGTACCTTTATGCAGCAAAGATCGGACCTGCAAGAAGAAAGATTACTGGCCGGCGATATACCGGATGTGTGTTCTTGGATTCGTACTCCGGATAATTTTGATGGAGTGCTGAACACAATTTTAAACGGATGCCACACC
>JAIXKU010000016.1 GCA_026936045.1 Flavobacteriales bacterium | reverse complement strand
CACTCACCCGGATAAACAATCTTATTCGGTGAGATATAACTCATCCACGGTTGCGGTTGCTGCTTATAACAGAATATTACACTCATGGGCAGGAAGTTGTTATACTCGTTGTGGCATGATCAGAACATCCAGCTATATTACAGGCGTAAACTCTGTAAAAGAATAACTGCCCGTCAACTAATCCAGACAAAGTATCAGACCACGTATTAGTAAATACTGTTTTTATAATCCCATATCCAGACCCACCGGAGGGATTGGGATATCTGTAAATCCTATAAAACATCGCATCAGCCATAGCATCCCACGTTAGAACAACGGGGTCACAATCTCCAGCCTGACTTGCATTAAATGATGTTGGCGTATCAGGTATGTCGGGAACAACAGGGGCAACACCGCAATCACCTGGATCGGCATAAACAATGCCCTCACCGTCATTTAGTATAAAATTCCACCCTGTAAGCGACGGGTCATTGAAATTAAAAGCAATCGGCGGTGCGGTATCATTCAACCCGGTTGTATAAAATTGCGTCCCTGCCGGGATATTTATTGTCTGACACGTTGCATCATTTATCCAGACATAAAATATACTGTCATAAACATTAACTTCAGAAAACTCGAACCATATAGTATCTGAAGTGTAAATTATATGTATAACCTTCGGTGGTTCTGGCAGAACTACATCAGTATTTTTATCCGGCCCGTAAAGTAAACTGAGTGACATTTCTCCCGTCGGTTTCAGCGACGCTTCTCTTACATATCCCTTTTCCCCGTCAAACCATTCTTCGCCTAACTCTGTTGTAATATATTCTTCTGGGTCAAAATTATCCTCATAACAAACAACTGCATTTATGTTTTGAAGTTTTGTTTTTCGTGCTGAAATAAAGTCATAAGCAACACCGTTTATATACCCGTTCATTACTACTCTGTTATGCAAATGCAACATTCTAAGCATATAACTCCACGAGTGAACATGATTATAAGTAGAAATATCACTGTCAAACGCCGTACCGAAGTAAATCCAATATGTTGCATCCTCTAAATAACTTGCCAATAAAACAAACCCCTCATCAGATATATTGCCCCCGTCGGTATTAGCGACACTTTCAGTTATAAAATCCAAGTCAGTAGTAACTCTATTGGCATATTCAATAGAATTAGACTTAGGATCATTATTCACACAGCCATCATCATAACTTATTACACCCCTGAGAAAATTGACATTCCCGGCCTCCATGTGAGAAAACTTCTCATACTTCGGCATCTTATCTTTGATGTATGAATATTTATTTGATCTCAATGACAATGATTGTGTTCTTAAATCCATACCAGCAAAAGACGTAAAATAGTCATAATGTTCAACCACGAGTGTATCATCAATTATCTTCCACCATACATTATACTGTCTTAGTATATGCATGAGCTCATTAAAACTGATCTTAGCTACGGTTGCCGGATTAGATGATGCTGGGCGTTTCACGTCTGACTTCTGGAATATAGTTACATACCTATAAACGTTATCAGTATTAGTTATATAACTTGTGTCCAGTTCAAAAAAGTAACTCTGAACAGTTATCCCGGTGCTTATTTCGTTGGCAATATACCTGATTAAATCCATCAGCCAACGTCCACGATCAAAAACCGTGGTATTAGTGTTTTGCGCTGGTGCAGCCGCTACGCTGAATAAATTAAATTCATCATCTCCCTTTTCATCAAATATCTTATAGTCATCATACGGCTTCGGAGTGACTTCAAAGAAACAATTATCAAGATCAAAGTTACCGTCAGTAGTTGAAAAGTAACCCACCCAGTATTCGTGCCAAGTAGCCGCACCGCTGTCTCTCTGTTCAATAGTCAAAATTAATTCAGTACATCTATCAATCTGTTCGACCATATACAGAATATCATAATCGTCACCGATAAACCGGAGAGTGCCATTGAACTTACGACGATAAAATATAACATCATCATCAATCGTGTACTGTATCGACGTTTTCAGAAAGTTCAGCGGATGAACTTCGACCTGTGATGATCCGATGGTTATGTAGAACCGATAAGTCATTTTCTTATTATCCTCGTTTTATTGCCTCGCTTTATTATCCTC
>JAIXKU010000207.1 GCA_026936045.1 Flavobacteriales bacterium | reverse complement strand
TAAACCTGAAAAAGTATCTAAGCGTGAGTTATTGGCGCGTAACCGTGAACTTAATGCTCAACGTAAAGCTGAGCTAGGCACTACTGGATAGGAGGTTTCTATGGCTCGTCTTGTTTGGAGTCCAAGTCCAAATTTTGAGTTTGGGGTAGACCATGTAGTTCTTTATGTTGATGGAAATGTTCCTGTCCCTTGGAATGGTGTGACAAGTATTGTTGAGACAAAAGCAGGAAATGATTTTGAACCACAGTACTTTGATGGACAAAAATATTTAGACATTTCAAATTTTCCATCTTTTCAATTAAAAATGACCACTCTAACAGAACCGCCATTGTTTAATCTTGTTTTGGGTATGGAAGCCATAGTTCCTGGGTTCTTTCTAACCAAACAACCAAAGACCTCTTTTGGTTTAACCTATCGGACAAATGTTGGTTCAGACCTGGGTACAAAGATACACGTTGTCTACAATCTTACTGTGAAACTTGCGAACGTGACATATGGGACAATTACTGAGACAGTCGATCCCAAAGTTAAAACTTGATTTAGTCCAACACCCATAGATTTTCCTAATGGACCGCCAACCTCGCACTTTATATTTGATTCTACAAAAATTGCGCCGGGGCTTTTTTCCGATTTACAAAACGTAATCTATGGTGATATGGGCCAAGAACCACGATTACCCACGGTGTCTGAACTGACGGAATGGAGTTCTACATGACAGACTATATTCTTTTCCCTGCGGTCGATGCTGAATACAATTTCCCCCCAGAGATCTTAGCTAAACTCGCTCAAAGTTTGGAGCTTCGCAACTCGGTGTTACCGATGACCCAAGCAACTCGTGATAATCTCACTGGGGATGATCTTTGGGTTGGACGCGCCATATTTAACCTCACGACTAATGTGCTTCAAATCTGGATTGGAACTGGCGATGAACCGTGGCAAACCTACGTTCCTTTAGCTGAGGTGCCATGACGACCATAACCTGGGATGAAAAAGGACAACGATATTTCGAAGCAGGTGTTGACCGAGGGGTTCTTTATATAGGACCAGACCGTGTTGGTATTCCTTGGAATGGTTTGATTTCTGTCGAAGAGGTGATTGAAGAAGAAGAAACTGTTGTCACTCTTGATGGTGTACAACAGTCAGTGAGTTCTATGTCACCGAACTTCAAAGCTGTAATTACGGCGTTTACATACCTGGACGAACTACCAGTTGATTCAGATGCAGCGCTATTTGGTATATCATACCGAACCTTTGTGGGAAATGATATTCTTGGAATTGATTATGGGTATCAGATTCACTTGCTATACAATCTGATTGCACGCACCAAAGAGATCGCCTACGAGACATATTCCACCAGCCCTACTGTCATTAATTTTGGGTGGGATGTAAGCGGAACAGCCGATGATATTACTGGGTTTAAACCCACAGCCCATGTTATTATTGACAGTCGTTTTATTGATGCAGATTTATTAGAATACATTGAAGATGTCCTTTACCGAGGCGATCTAGGTAGTTCATCCATATCTGCAGCCGAAATTACTGAGTATTTAGAATCTAACTTAGAGACTACCCCGGCTGAAGTACGTGAGTATTTGACACCTCCTCCGGAAAACATAGAGGTAGCACGAATCTTTCCGTATGATGTCGATGCTGTAGGACCAAGGCTTCCATATTTGCCAAAGTTATTGAGTGTTGTGCAGGTGTTTAAAGCAGTTAAGATTATACCCAATGTAAATACAGGGGTGTCTACCTTCGAATTAGGGTATGGAGATCTTACCCCAACGACAGCAGATGGTCTATACGCACGACTTCCAGTCACTAGATTAATTCAAAGTGACACCGATGGTTGTTATTTGCTCATTACAGAGTAGAGGAGGGTCTAGAATGACGATTTCATCTCATGGTGATTTCAAAAACATCGAAGCCTTCCTTAAACGTGCAAAGGGGCAAACCATATTTGAGGCTCTTAACCGGTTTGGGCAAGAAGGCGTTGATGCTCTTCAACGCGCTACACCGGTTGATACGGGGAAGGTTGCTTCATCCTGGGTTTACGAAATTCGGAAAACCCCTAAAACATATTCTATAATCTGGGGGAACACGGATGTAG
>JAIXKU010000253.1 GCA_026936045.1 Flavobacteriales bacterium | reverse complement strand
AATTTAGGTTGGGCCCATATAGCATAGCTAAGAAAAATTGAAAAAAAACACAGATATATTGGTATGCGAAACAGATATTTCATGCAGCAAAGGTGAAAAGTATAACTGATAAAGATTTATAAAATTGCAGAAAAATAGTTAATAAACTGCATTTTATTGCATTTTAGACACCAAACTCATGTCTTTATTTTAAGATATAATGCCTTACGCAACGCATGTAGTGTTGGATTTTTCTCTGCCATAAGTTGAAACTTATCTTCTATTGTAAGTGGGGCAGACAAGGTTGTTTGCTCACGTTCACTTAGCTGTAGTGTTATTGTTCCATTCTTAAGTGTTTGGCGCAGATAATTTATAAGTAACGATCCGAGCTCTTCATATTCAGGAAGCTGAGACAAATGGTCGAGTAAGAAAGGAATGGGATTATCTGTCTTTTGAGGGATATTTCGTTTTACAAGCGAATAAAAAGACATTTTACCCTGCATCTTTAGTTTTTCGGCAAACGCCTCCCATGCGTCTGTCATCTGAACAAGTGTAAACGCCTCATTCTCCTGCACATCCATAACCTGAGTAATCTTTTTTTCTTCTGGCGGCTTGTAATTTTTAATAGATATTGTTTTTCTATGTTGCGGCTTGACAGCCGGTGCAGATACCGGCATAGCGATATCAAGCTTACTTGTGTTTTTTAAATCCGTTTTCTGTTCTGCTACAGACGCTCCTATCAGTGATGATGGTGGTTCTAAAGCCACAGGAGGTGCGTTTATCTCTGATTTCGCAATCAGATTATTCATTTTTTTTTTAAGCCTGCTAACTGCAAGAGGCAAATCTCAACTTGAAGTCGTTTATTATTGGCCGTGCGATAATCCAGTTCAAACTGGTTGACTATTTTAAGCGCCTCTATTATAAATGTAGGTGTTATAGCTGAAGCCTGAGAGATATAACGTTGTCGTGTAGCCTCTCCCAGTTCCATTAAAGAATAGGTAGCGGCATCTTTAGCAACGAGCAAATTGCGAAAATGCTCCGCTAAACCCGAAAGAAAATGTTGGCCATCAAATCCATTAGACAAAACCTCATTAAAAAGTTGCAGTAAAGCTGTATAGTTTTCTTCTATAGTCCAATCCGCCACTTTAAAGAAATAATCGTAATCAAGAATTGTAAGATTGTCTATGACATTCTTATAGGTAATTTTTGTTCCGGCAAAGGAAACAATACGATCAAAGATAGAGAGTGCATCTCGTAATGATCCATCCGCTTTTTGGGCAATGATATGCAAGGCATCCGGTTCGGCATCCACACCTTCTTTTACAGCAATCTTAGCCAAATGATTAGCCATATCGTCAATGGTGATGCGATGGAAATCAAAAATCTGGCATCGCGAAAGAATGGTGGGAAGGATTTTATGTTTTTCTGTTGTAGCAAGAATAAAAACGGCATGCGCGGGTGGCTCTTCCAAGGTCTTAAGAAAAGCATTAAATGCCTGTGTTGTGAGCATGTGCACCTCATCAATGATAAAGATACTGTATTTTCCAAGTTGTGGTGGAATACGTACCTGCTCAATAAGGGCGCGCATCTCATCCACTTTATTATTGGATGCAGCGTCTAATTCGTGAATGTTAAACGAATGTGATTCGTTAAAAGCATTGCAAGAATCGCACTTATTACAAGGATCAATATTATTTGTAGGTCGAAGGCAGTTTAATGTCTTAGCTAAAATACGCGCACAGGTCGTTTTGCCCACGCCACGCGGGCCGCAAAAAAGAAAGGCATGAGCAATCTTATTTGTATGTATTGCATTGCGTAATGTGGATGTAATATGATACTGCCCGACTACGTCATCAAACGTTTGAGGACGATATTTCCGGGCCGAAACAACAAAACCTGTACTCTCTTCCATAGTGCATCAAAAATATAAAAACTGACCGGCATTAGGAAAATTGTTAATAACTTCGCAACCAATAACGACCTCTGTTTTTAAAGAGGTATTTGGTAAAGTTTTGATTCGCCTTGAGATATCTTAGTTTAATTATTCTCTTCTTTTTATCCGGCACATCATGGGGTCAATCCTATCAGGTGACCGGTAAAATCTTCGACCATGCAGGGAAAACATTAGCAGGTGCCATGGTATATATTCATGAAACCATGCAAGGCGTGGTGAGCGACGAATTCGGAAGATTTGAATTAAAAAACATAAATCCGGGACATTATCATCTGCATATCACATTCATCGGGTTCGAAACCATTCATGATGAGATTGATATTATCAATGCCAATATAGACAAGCACTATGTAATGGCCGAATCAACATTAGAGATAAAACAATATTTGATTGAAGAAAGTATTCTAAAAACACGCGAGAAAGAAAATTCTCTGAAAATAGAAATTGTGGACAAACGTTTTTTGGCTAAGCATAGCGGGTTCACATTTATTCACCAATTAGCCAGTTTGCCCGGCATGCATGTTATGAGCACCGGTACAGGTATTGCCAAACCGGTAATTCGCGGGTTTAGTTTTAATCGAGTAATAGTAGCTGATAGAGGCATCAAGCAAGAAGGTCAGCAATGGGGTTGGGATCATGGATTAGAAATTGATGCATTTGATGTGGAGCGAGTGGAAATTATCAGAGGGCCTGTCTCGTTGCTTTATGGCTCTGATGCTATCGGCGGTGTCATTCATATCCGTCATCCGGAATTATTGCCAAAAAACTCAGCTATGGGAGCTGTACAAGCCGTGTATAGAACTGCCAATCATCAGATTGGATGGACGGCTCAAGGTAGGGCGCAGATTAAAGATATCTCAATAGGTCTTCGCTATTCTCAACAAGATTATGGCGATTATCGTGTACCGGCCGACTTATTTATTTATAACAGTTATCAATTGCCTTTATATAATAACCGACTTAAAAACACAGCCGGAAAAGAACGTAATTTCAGTACCTGGATTGGGCTGAATCAAAACTGGGGATATAGTATTATCACTCTATCTAGAGTATTTCAAAAGAGCGGATTTTTTTCCGGCGCACATGGCATGCCTCAAGCCTATCAGCTGGAAGACGACGGCGATAGCAGAAATGTTGATCTACCCTATCAGGAAATTGAGCATTGGAAAGCCATTTGGAATAACAATATCCATATCAGAAAGGGATGGCTTGAGCTGGATTTAGGGTTTCAACAGAACCTGAGAACCGAATATTCCTATCCTCACAGTCACGGGCAAGATTATATACCCGACACAACTAATATCGAACACCGATTTGAATTACAAACCTTTGCCGGGTATTTACGATATCATATTAACAGCCGGCACGCCATACACTGGATTTATGGATTAAACGCACAATATCAACACAACCGATCATCGGGGTTTTCATACCTATTACCTCATTTTAATTGGACACAAGGCGGTTCATTCCTCTATCTAAGAAAAGAGTGGAAAAACAACCTAACTCTGAATGCCGGTGCACGTATAGATTTCTCTTACCAAGAAATTCTGCGCTACGAGATGCCCAAATACAACCAACAAGGCGATGTTATTGGCATATCATTAAAAACAGCCGGGTTTAATCGGTTTTTAGTTAACGGCTCCGGCAATATCGGATTATCTTGGACATTAGATTCTGTACATACATTAAAATGGAATATTGGCAGCAGCTTTAGAGTACCAGCTATAACAGAGCTGAGCGCCAATGGTATTCATCATGGCACATTCAGACATGAGATGGGCGACAGTACACTTAGTCAAGAACGCGGTGTGCAGTTTGATTTTATCATTGATGCATACAGAAAAAAATGGCATCTATCTTTCAGCCCTTTCTTTTATTATTTCCATAACTACATTTACCTGCGACCAACGGGTCAGTTTTCTCCATTACCTGACGCCGGCCAGATTTATCAATACAGTCAGGCCAACAGCATACAAACCGGTTTGGAATTGCAATGTGATGTTCATCCTGTTAAAAACCTACATATCAATACCGGTATAGATTATGTATTCGCCATCAATATGGATGAAGGCTATCCGCTTCCTTATATTCCACCCGGCAGCATAAAAACAGATATAGAGTATGAACTTCCTATTCGTAAGCTGTGGAATAAAGGCACATATATAAAGATAATTACAGAAGGTGTACTGCCTCAATTTTTACCTGGGAAAAACGAAAGCCCAACATCCGGTTATTTTTTATTAGGCTTGGCAACCGGCTCAACTTTTTCCTGGAAAGGGCTCGAAATTGATTTAAAAGCTGAAATCCAGAATATGACCAATCAGACATACATGGTCCATATTAATCGCTATCGCTTGTTAAATTTACCTGAACCTGGTATAAATGCCATAATTTCCTTAACTTTCTCTTATCAAAATGGTTTTACCCTACCTAAAAGAGCAAATAAAAAATCATGAAATATATGAAGCGTAAATTAAGATCAGCAGCTATCATCTTTTCAATGGGTCTTCTTCTCATCGCGTGTAATGCCGATATGGAGAAGCCGGTAATAACTCTCCACGAACCATCAGAAGAGGCGACCTTTCGTTGTGGTGACACCTTAACCGTAGATTTTACGGTTACGGATAATGAAGCATTAAATCAGTTTAAGATTGATCTACATGGCGATCATGACGGGCATACTCATGGCAAGCTGGCATGGCTTTTCCCTGCTTTTGACACGATTATTGTCGAGAATCTTAGCGGCACGACAGCCGATCGTCATATACGCATTCCGGTAGCATCTAACGCATGGCCAGGACCGTATCATGTCACTGTTTTTGCCACCGACTTATCCGGTAATGAGCAAGTGATTAGTCGTAATATTCATTTAGTAAACTATACCGATACCGTTGCGCCAAACATAGTCATAACAGCTCCGGCAGAAGGCGCAACATTAGGTTCATCATTTACGGTTTCAGCTACGATAACCGATCTATTAAGCAATGGGAATAATGGCGAAATTCGTAGTATAAAAGTACTCTTAGTGCAAGGGGCAACAGAATATCTTCTTGGCAATTTTGATGAGGCTAATAATTTTGGAAGCAGTTTTACACAAGCAACAGGCGCCTTCTCTAAGATATTTAACAAACCAAATGGAATATCATCCGGCACATACGAGCTGGAAATTGAAGCCTATGATTCCTATTTTAATCATACCCACAGTCATGTGAGTATTCTCATTCCATAAAGGGGAAAATACTGAATTACAAGAAAACAACATAAAAAGCTCAGGTAGAGTCAGGTATTTTTATTAATTTTGGTGCTTAAACCAAAAAAATAATTTATGAAAAAAACACTCATTTTAATGCCTTTTTTAGCAATGCTTTTTGCTTGTAGTAAGAGTATAGAATTTAATCAAGGTAACCTAATGGCTAAATGGCAAGTTGACAGAATGCAGACTTATTCTCCAACGGATGTTTTAGTAAATGACAGTATTTATCCTGCCAATGCAACGTTTTGGAGTTTTGATGAATCGGATTCATACATGATGGACGGCACAGATACCATTGGTACAACGTCTTACATTATTGGCACATGGAATGATATGGATATTATCATCTTTAATACAAACGACACAATAGTCGTATCTAGTTTTTCTGAAACTAACATGGAAATAACAAGCAAATACGATAAAGAATTCGTATCAGGTTTGGGTTTTTACAGAGTTCTGTCATTATCTAAATAAAGACAAAGAGACCAATAATTAGAAGCCGGAGGCTATAACAACTGTTGAATAATATCATCGGTTTTGTAGCCTTCTGCTTCTGCTTTATAATTTCGGATGATACGATGGCGTAGTACATTAAAAGCAACCGCTTTGACATCCTCAATATCAGGAGAATATTTACCGGTTATAGCTGCTTGGCATTTGGCGCCTATAATTAAGTTCTGAGAAGCGCGAGGGCCTGCGCCCCATGAAAGATATTCATTTACAATTTTGGGGGCATCTTTTAATCCCGGGCGTGTGCGCATGGCTAGTTTAACGGCATATTCATACACATGATCCGTAACAGGCAATTTCCTTACCAAGTCCTGAAAGAAGATGATTTCCTCTTTAGGCAACATTTTATTTGCCGTAGGCATTTGACTACCGGTAGTGCGTTTGACGATATTTAACTCTTCTTCAAAATTGGGATAATCAAGCCAGAGGTTAAACATAAAACGGTCGAGCTGCGCTTCGGGTAATGGATATGTTCCTTCCTGCTCAATAGGATTCTGTGTAGCCAACACAAAAAACGGCTCTTCCAGTTGATATCTTTTTCCGGCTACGGTTACTGACTTTTCCTGCATGGCCTCCAGCAAAGCAGACTGCGTTTTGGGCGGTGTACGGTTAATCTCATCCGCCAAAATAATATGGGCAAATATGGGGCCTTTTACAAACTTAAAATTTCTAGACTCATCCAATGTTTCTGAGCCTATAATATCAGATGGCATAAGATCCGGTGTAAACTGTATGCGGTTAAATGACAAACCTAAGACATCCGAAATGGTATTTACCAACAATGTTTTAGCCAATCCCGGCACACCTACCAGCAAACAATGCCCTTTGCTGAAGATAGAAATCAGGACATTGTCAACCACCTCTTTTTGACCGACAATCACTTTTCCTATCTCTGCCTGCAAAAGTGATATCTGCTTAGCCAATGCATCTACTGCTTCTTTATCTGATGGATATTGGTTCATGTTTAAATGAGTTTAAATTAGTTCTGATATTTTTTATCAAACCATTTTATTTTGAATTTACAATCTTTAAACGCTTCATTAATACGCACGTATAGTTCATCTTGTTTGGAAAACACCCAGTCTTCCATCGCTTTATTCTGTTTAAAAGCCAAAGCAGCATTTGATATGCGCTGATAGTCCGTGGTAAGTGAGGCTACGTGAGGCTCGGTGCGTGAAACAAGGAACAAAACGCGAACCGCTTTCTTTCCGCCACTCATTTCATAAGCAACCGGCTTCGTCATCTCACCGGTTTTCAAGCCTGAAACATATTGATAGGTATAAGCATCCAAATCGTCTATTGAAAAACGCGTACCACCATCGGAATAATTAATTAACAAACCACCGTTGTTTCTTGTGTCTTCATCCATGCTATACAATTCTGCCGCTCTCTGAAACGTAATTTCATTAAACTTAATAGCTCTGTAAATACTATCTAATTTCATCTCAGCCTTAAGCATGTCTGTCGAGCTCACCTTAGGCTTCATGAGGATATGTCTGAAATTAGCCATTTCTCCTCGCTTTTCAATTAATTGAATAATATGAAATCCGTATTCCGTTTCGATTACTTCGGAGACCTCGCCCTCTTTCAGTGAGAAAGCCACGCCCGCAAAATCTGGTACTAAGTCTTCTCTTCTCAAAAAGCCTAACTCTCCCCCTTTTTCAGCGCTGCCCGGATCTTCCGAATAAATTCTTGCTTTTAGTGAAAACTTTGAACCGCTCAGTATTTGGTCTCTAATTTCATTGAGTTCTTTTTTCACTCTGGCTTTTTCTTCGTCTCTTATGGGTGGAATCATAACAATCTGACCTATTTGTACTTCTGCCGGCACATAAGGCAAACTATCCTGCGGAATGCTCTTATAGAAATCTTTTACTTCACTTGGTGTGACCTTAAGATTACCGGTAATTTTCTGCTGCATCTGATTAACTAGAAGTTGATTTTTTATTGACTCTCGAAAATCGTCCTTCATTTGCTCAATTGACTTATTAAGGTATAGCTCTAATTTTTCGCGCCCGCCAATCTGTTGAATGAAATACTGCACGCGTCTGTCTAACTCTTGATTAACCTGATCATCACTAACCTTCAAACTATCAAACTGCGCCTGGCTAAGCATCATTTTTTGAAATACCATATCTTCCAATACCGTACAAATGGCATCAAAATTATTTTCATCTACATAGCCTTGTACATACATCTGTTGCGCCTGATGCTCAACTTCTGACCTTAGTATCAGTTCTGATCCCACGACAGCCACGATCTCATCCACTAATGTCCGTTGGGCATGCATAACATTAAGGCTTAACAAACAGATGAAAAATAAAGTACGTCTCATTGGGTATATATTTCAAATTTTTTCTTTTGTAACGCCTCTTGATACAAATCATCTTCCAGCTTTTTAAGCATCATCATCTTTCGGATATTAAGGATAATAGATTTGATTCTGTTTTTCTCAAAAACTAACGGTGATAACATCTCCTTTATTTTATAATCCTTAATATTCAACAAATAGCAGAAACTGGAATCTTCGATTTCTACATATTTTCGTGTGGAGAGGAAGAGCTCCTGATTATCGGCTGACAAAGGGATAATCTTTAAAAGTTCATCAAATCGAACCCAGTTTGTATCGCCTATATTAAATGGAAGAGAGGAGGAGGCTGTAAAATGATGTAATTTCTCTTTGGCTTCCTCTTTATCACTTCGAAACCAAGCCTTTATTTTTGCTGCATCTTTATGTTTTTTCAGAAAAACGAGATAGTCGGCAATAAGTATATTTTCACGAAGTTCAAAATCGGCCGGATTTTCCCGATAATAGGTTTCAATCTCATTATCTCTTACCGTTGTATCCATTTGCTGTTCCACGAATCGCTGCTGATAGGTATAGATAATAAGCGATTTGCGATACTCTTCAAGTTGTTTATCGAAGTCCTTTAAATCCTTATCTAAATTCATCTCGGCACGATTTAAAAGCAATTGCTCATGAATCCAGCTATTAATAAACTGATTGATAAGCGCTATACTATCTTGTTTATCAGCCCCTTTAGGAACAATACCCTCCAAGTCTTCAAGATACAGGTATGTTTCCTCTACTCTAGCTAGCGCATTTTCCTTCCTTGTTTTAAACTGAAAATACTGGCAACCGGACAGTAAAATAACAAGTGTAAATATGGATACGATTTTGGGCATCCATGTTTATTTTGAAATCAAAGAATATAACACATCAAAATTCACAGAAATCGGGTATTTCTTTTTAAGCTGTCTAACCCATTCTTGCTCTAAATAGGCTTGATAATCTGAGACCACGGCACCTTTTGCCTCTTTCAATGTTTTAGGTTTTGGTGCTTGTATCTCAGTGATAACAGCAAAGCGAATTTTATGATCCTTTCTTACAGTCGTGGTGATGCGTTTTTCAAAAGCGCCTTCTATAAGCGGGTATGCATCTTCCTGTGAATATAAACCGTCTAGAATAATCACATTATCCTTAACTTTTTTGTTCAACTTAGCCGCAAAAGCATCTTTGCTAAGTTTACCGGATAATAGCTGTGGCGCCAACTTACGAGCTTCGGCCTCCACCTTATCATCTTTACAATCAACCGTGATAACATGCGCTCTGTCAGGCCATAAATATTGTTGTTTATTTAAATCATAAAAGGCGTTAAGACCAACAGAATCTTTCATGGATTTACCCCAAACCATCAGATCCATTAAATTAAACAACAAGATACCATCACGATATTCATTAATCAGCATCTTAAAATCCGGGAACTCGTTAGGCAAGTTCTCTTCTTTGTAGGCAATAATATTATCCGCAATGTATGGGTAGTAAAAGTTCTTCTTGAACAAGCAAAAATCTATGGATCTGTCTGAAGCTATTTTGCCCGAAACATAATTCGTAAAATCTTTAACGCTGTATTTAACGCCTTTTATTTCAAAAAGTGGCATATCGGGCAATGAGATCAGGAAATCACGCGTAAGCTTCTGACCATTTTTATTCGCTTCCTGCTCAACTTGTTGCATGTACGTTTTGTTTTCAACAAAAGCATATTCTTTTTTCAGTTTGGTTATAAATGCCTGACGCGTTTCTTCCCATCTTTTTTGTTTCTGCAATGATTTAGTAAGATCAGACTTGTACTCTTCAAAAGGGGGGAGATTATATTTATCTAATAATTTGATGATATGAAAACCATATTTGGTTTGAACAGGCTTTGAATAATCGCCGGGATTGTTTAACGAGAAAGCCGCCTCTTCAAATTCCGACACCATTTTATTCACACCAAAAACAGGAAGCTCACCGCCTTTGGGCGCCGAATTATAATCTTCGGAATAAGTTCTTACCACACTCTCAAAAGATTCGCCGGACTGTAACCGATTATATGCTTCTTCGGCTCTGGCTTTTACTAAATCAACCTGGGCCTGATTAGATGCATCTGCCCTTAAGAAAATATGAGCCACTCTCAATTTGCCGCGTGCCGGACGTATATCTTCAACTTGAATCAAGTGATAACCGTAGGAGGTACGAATAACCCGAGATAATTCACCAATTTTTAGACGATAGGCCTCCGATTCGAAAGGATAAACCAACGATAAGGCCGAGTAAAAGCCCAACAGGCCTCCGTTAGGAGCCGATATCGTATCTTGAGAATATGCTTTGGCCGCTTGCTCAAATGTTTTTTTCTTGGTTACAATCTCTTTGCGGATACTGTTTATCTTATTATATGCAATCAATGTATCGGAGGGCAGTGCACAGTCTTTAGTCGTAATTAGAATATGTTTGATTTTCAAATCACTCTTTAGACGGTCGTATGTTTCTTTCACCATCGCTGCTTCTGCATCTTTATCTTTCAGATATGGTACGGCCAGTTGCTTTACATACCCGTTCAATTCGTTAATAAAAGCACGAGAGGTGTCCATTTTTAATTCTTTAGCCTCTTTTACTTTAAGACGGAATACTGTATATAAATCTAAATATTCATCAAGCGATTTTTTTGTAACCGCACTTTCAGTATTATTCTTTTTAAAAATAAAATCAAACTCTGAAAGATATATTGGCTCGTTACCGATAGTCATTACAATTTTATCCGTTGTCTGTGCAAATAAGGAAAAAGTAAATAGATAAATAGCTGTAAGTAAGATTCTTTTTTTCATATATCTGATTTTTATTTACATGTTATTTTAATGATTCCTGCTATAGTTAGGTGCCTCGCGTGTAATAACAATATTATGCGGATGACTTTCAATGATACTGGCACTTGAAATACGCATAAATTTAGCTGTTTTTAAATCCTGTATGGTCTTAGCACCGCTATATCCCATACCGGCTCTTAATCCGCCTATCAATTGATAAAGAATTTCAGACAACGTGCCTTTGTATGGTACTCTTCCAACAATCCCTTCGGGAACCAATTTCTTATCGTCCGTCTCTTCTGCTTGAAAATAACGGTCTTTACTGCCTTTCTGCATGGATTCTATAGAGCCCATACCCCGATATGTTTTAAACTTTCGGCCTTCGAAGATAATTGTTTCGCCAGGCGACTCTTCCGTTCCTGCAAAAACAGAACCCATCATCACTGCGTCGGCACCAGCTGCAATAGCTTTGACTATATCACCTGAAAAACGAATACCGCCATCAGCAATAATCGGGATGTCATACCCTTTTGCTTTAAGCGCCTTTGATACATTCATAACAGCCGATAGCTGCGGCACACCGATACCGGCTACCACACGTGTCGTACAAATAGAGCCCGGCCCGATGCCTACTTTTACAGCATCTACACCCACCTCAGCCAAGGCAATAGCTGCTTCACCGGTAGCAATATTACCGGCTACAATCTGTAACTTAGGGAATCGCTCTCTGGTTGATCTTACATAGTCAATCACACCACGGGAATGACCATGAGCCGTATCTATTACTATGGCATCTACTCCCACAGAAACCAATGCTTCTATACGTTGTAACGTATCTTTACTCACGCCTACGGCGGCCGCAACACGTAATCGTCCAAATTCATCTTTTGAGGCATTGGGACGCTCTCGCATCTTAATAATGTCCTTGTAGGTAATCAAACCAATCAGTTTACCTTGATCATCTACAACAGGCAACTTCTCTATTTTAAAGTTTTGAAGAATATCTTCGGCCTTATGCAAATCGGTTACTTCCTTAGTTGTAATCAGATTATCCTTGGTCATGATTTCCTTGACCGGTCTGCTTAGATTCTTCTCAAAACGCAAGTCACGGTTCGTTACAATACCTGCTAATTTTCCATTATCATCTACGACCGGAATACCACCGATTTTATTTTCTTTCATCAGCATGAGGGCATCCTGGATAACCGCGTTCAACGAAATAGTTATCGGATCTATTATCATGCCGCTTTCAGCTCGTTTTACTCTACGCACCATATACGCTTGTTCTTCAATGGTCATATTCTTGTGTAAAACGCCAATACCGCCCTCCTGTGCTATGGCAATAGCCATATCAGCCTCTGTAACCGTATCCATGGCGGCCGAGCAAAGAGGCACATTGATTTTAATATTCCTGGTGAAGCGTGATGATACAGCGACCTGATTGGGTAAGACTTCTGAATAGGCTGGCACTACGAGCACATCGTCAAATGTAAGCCCTTCACCTACAAACTTTTCATCATTTAGATTCATAGTTGATGCAATACTTAAAATTGCGAACAAATATAGCAATTATCAGCATCTTTCAACAAGAAAGAATCGCATCTAATTTGATTAACATTTTTTTCATTTCTCCCAACGGTATCATGTTGGGGCCATCACTTAACGCTTTGTCGGGATGGGGATGAGTTTCAATAAAGAAGCCGTTAGCGCCGGCGGCAGCTGCGGCACGAGCCAATACCGGCGCCATTTGCCTATTTCCTCCCGACTTTTCTCCCAAGCCACCCGGTTGCTGTACACTATGCGTAACGTCAAAAATAACCGGTGCAAATGCTTGCATAACAGGAATAGAACGCATGTCCACCACCAAATCTCCATAGCCAAAGAATGAGCCTCTTTCTGTCAGCAATACCTGCTGATTACCTGTAGATTGTACTTTCTGTACAGCAAATTGCATCTGTGCAGGCGCCATAAACTGGCCTTTCTTAATATTTACGGGCTTGCCCGTTTGCCCGCAAGCCATGATGAGGTCAGTCTGCCGGCATAAAAATGCAGGAATCTGCAGCAAGTCTGCAACCTGAGAAACAGCCGACACCTCAACTGTTTCGTGCACATCGGTGATAACCGGTACGTCCAAACGTGTGCGTACATCATCTAATATGCGTAGCGACTCATCCGTACCAAGACCAGTAAAGGAACGTAATGAGGTACGATTAGCTTTTTTATAGGAAGCCTTAAAAATATAAGTCCATCCCAGCTCATCACAAACTTTTTGCATATATGATGCTACGTTAAAACATAAATCCGCACCTTCTATAACACATGGGCCGGCTATCAGAAGCGGGTTCTTTAAATCCCAAATTATGTGATTATTCAAATTCATCTAACTGATTCGCTACGAAACATCCGATCACGTTTACACATTAAATTCTTTTGCGAAACTACAAATTTATCCTTATCTAAAAACACGACTAGAAGTATTTGTTGTGATCGGTGCCTAATTGCGTGCTACTCTTGTATGAATAGTCTTAAGTCTTGGTATTTCATGAGATAAAGCTATATTTAAAAAACCACTTACGTGATTTTACTCAACCCGGCAGCAGAACAAAAGGTAAAAGTAGTTATATATCGTCGCAATATGCCGATGGGATGAGCTGCGGTGTACGATGTATGGTGACAACAGGCTTATCACCAAAGTTGGAAATAACACATACTTTGAAACAGAAGTGGATGCCGGTTTGGTTACTTTCTGGGCACAGACGGAACAGAAAGCAACCGTTTCGATGAATCTTGTTCCAGGGAAAAGTTATTACCTCAGATGCAGTGTTGTTTCGGGCGTATGGTTAATAAACTCACATTTTGAGTTTGTTTCGGAAGCCGTTGGAATATCGGAAACATCAAAAATGAAAAAGAAATAATCTGCC
>JAIXKU010000031.1 GCA_026936045.1 Flavobacteriales bacterium | reverse complement strand
GAAATAACGTCTATTATTGAGACTCTTATGATACGAATAGCGAAAGCAGAATAATCCTTAATAAGTTTCATTACATTTAAACCCGATAAATAAATTAAACAGCATGAATGCAATCCTAAGGAAATATTTACCATTTATATACTTCATGGCAGCCATCATAGAGATTTCAGGAGAAATCTTACGTACTCCAGATGTAACGCCTTGGATGGTATATATCAGCAAACCGGTATTAATGCCTCTGTTAATGCTATGGATGCTAATACATGAAGATACGATTGATTCTATTTTTAGAAAATGTATCTTCTTTGGATTATTCTTCTCTTTAGCCGGAGATGTGTTTTTGATGTTCCATTACGAAACCTTTTTCATCTTTGGATTAGGCAGTTTTTTGGTAGCACAGATTTTATATATAACCGGATTTACATTTAATGTAGCTCGCTCTCTTCCTTGGGGTGGACGCATTATTATGGCTGTTCCTTACATTTTCTATATTATTGGGTTTCTTTACATTTTGTATGGGCATATCGTATCTGACGAAGCCACCCGCCCCATGCTAATACCTGTTATTGTATATGCTTCAGCCATTGGCGCTATGGGTATGACAGCCTCTTGGCGTGTAGCGGCTACTAATAAAAAGAGTTTTTATATGGTTTTAGTGGGAGCCTTGTTATTTATTCTATCGGACTCTTTAATTGCTATCAATAAGTTTGTGGTTGCGATTCCGTATGTAGCTGTAGGGGTTATGAGTACCTATACGACAGCACAATTTCTTATTACAAAAGGCAGTTTAGCTCATCAAAAACCGCGATGATACAAAAAACTCGAACATATATCCTTATTTCATTTTCGTTAATAGTGCTTCTTGTCGGATTTTATCTTTTTGGACTGATAAGATCTGCCAATGGAACGAACGTAGAAAACAATCTGAATACCTTTTTTCCCGAACCATTTCCATCTAGCGATTCTTCAATGGTTACGATTGCTTTCACCGGGGATATTATGGGACATACACCATTGATAGAAGCAATGTATCAGCCGGTAAGCAGAACCTATGATTATCATATTGTCTTCCAACATGTAAAAGAGTATTTTAAACAATGCGATTGGGTTGTAGGTAATCTCGAAGTAACATTAGCCGGACCACCTTATACCGGATATCCTAATTTTTCAAGCCCTGATGCGCTTTTATATGCATTGATTGATGCTGGATACAATACATTAACAACAGCCAATAATCATACTTATGATAAAGGGAAATCCGGACTTATTCGCACTCTCAACATGCTTGATTCTTTACAAATGCCTCATACCGGCACTTATCGAGACGGTTTGGAACATGATCAACAAACACCTTTTATTTGGGAATCCTCCAATGGCATACGAATAGCGTTGTTAAACTATACCTATGGCACGAATGGCATTAAAGTATTAAAGCCGAATGTTGTAAACATGATTGATACGGCCATCATGAGACAGGACTTAGCCAAAGCCAGAGAAAATTATGTCGACTTCAGTATTGTTTCTATTCATTGGGGTGACGAATACCAAAGAAAAGAAAATGCAACGCAACAACGAATAGCTCAATTTGCTGCCGACCATGGCGCCGACTTAATTATAGGCAGTCATCCCCATGTTTTACAGCCAATGAAAATCATCACCCCAGGCACGGACAGTACCAAGCATGTTCCTGTATTCTACTCTTTAGGTAATTTTATTTCTAATCAACGGGATATATATAGAGATGGCGGCATAATAGCTGAAGTGAGATTAGTAAAGAAGGCTGGCTCTACGTATATTTATTCCATGCGTTACATCCCAACATGGGTTTATAAAAAGGAATCAATACCGTTATCATTCACAATAATCCCTGTCAGCAAAGCAGAAGCATTCCCCGATAACTTTAAATTCTCGTCTGCCGATTCTATTAAACTTAGTCGATTTGCTTCAGACACACGTTTATTGCTAAACAATATGACCGAATTAAAGCCCGAATGGAGTAATGATGTAAATTAGTCTATTTATTCTATGACTGTAACACCGGGGTATTTTGATTTATCAAACTCAAAAAGAGCATCATTCAACTCTTTATTCGGTGTTATTTTATCAATCTTATACACATATAACGAGCCATTTTTAGCCAAAACATTCGCACGCAGCACTTGATCTTTTTCAGCATCAACGAATAGACGAACAATAGAATAATCTTTCTCTTTCGGATTGGTAGGATAAAGGTCTATGACGGTAATTGTGCGACCATCTTCTTTAATGGTTTCCTTCACCCGAGATTTAAAGTTGTTTTCGTAAATCGTAAACATATTTTTGGGTGTAATCGCGTCAGCCTCCAATTCATCAACAGCAATGACTTGAGCTTCATTTGTTTCTTTTGAATAGGTGTATATCTTTTTCCCATTGCAGAAGATTTCCTGTTCTTTCATGGTTACACGATACTTATCATCTTTCAGTTTAAGAACGCCTTTAGTGGTTTCATTAATTTTTTGTTCCTTATTTTCAACCGTAAAAGTAAACTCCAGTTCTATCGTCTTATAAGACTTATTTTTCTCACTGAGTTTATCGAGAATTTTTTTTGCATTAGGATCTGATTGAGGGAATGCTGTTAATGATACAATCAGAAACAGAAAGAAGAGATTAATCAATTTCATAAAATAATTTATTTAACAAAGTTACTATTTATCTTTCAAAAACTGTTCCAAAGACAAAAGATCGGGAATAAGCACGTCTCTTGCCTTACTTCCTTTATTAGGTCCTACAATACCCATTGCCTCCATTTGATCAATAAGTCGTCCGGCACGATTATAGCCCAAATTTAGGCGGCGCTGAAGCAAGGAGGTGGATCCTTGTTGATGCTGTATAATAATACGTGCGGCCTCATCAAACAATTCATCTTTATCGGCAAGATCCAGGTAACTCTTATCAGGATCGCCATCTTCTCCAATATATTCAGGTAATTTCATTGGCTCTGCATATCCAGGCTGCTCTCCAATAAACTGTGCTATTCTTTCTACCTCAGGCGTGTCAACAAAAGGGCATTGCAAACGAATTAAGTCACTTCCTGAGCTAAATAACATATCACCGCGTCCGATTAATTGCTCAGCACCTCCTGTATCCAAAATGGTACGTGAATCAATCTTAGAAGTCACCTTGAAAGCAATGCGTGCAGGGAAATTAGCTTTTATGGTGCCGGTGATAATATTTACCGAAGGGCGTTGGGTGGCTATAATTAAATGAATACCAACCGCTCTGGCCAATTGTGCAATACGCGCAATCGGCGTTTCCACTTCTTTGCCGGCTGTGATGATAAGATCTGCAAACTCGTCAATTAACAATATAATATATGGCAAAAAGCGATGGCCTTCCTCCGGATTCAATCTACGAGCCACAAACTTGGCATTATACTCTTTAATATTTCGAACGGCGGCGTTCTCAAGCAATGCATAGCGGTTATCCATTTCAATACAAAGAGAATTAAGCGTATTCAATGCCTTTTTTGTATCGGTAATAATTGCCTTTTCTTCACCTGGCAGCTTTGCTAGGAAATGCTTTTCAATAAGCCCGTATAAGGTAAGTTCTACCTTCTTGGGATCCACCATGACAAATTTTATCTGAGACGGATGTTTTTTATAAAGCAGCGAGACTAGAATCGCATTGAGCCCAACGGACTTACCCATACCTGTCGCACCGGCCATCAGCAGGTGAGGCATCTTAGCCAAATCATAGATATATTCTTCGTTTGAAATGGTTTTACCAAGTATAACAGGCAAATCAAAGCGCGATTCGCGAAATTTTTCATGTTTTACCACTGAGTGCATGGAAACAACCTGTGGTTGTTGATTAGGCACTTCGATACCAATTGTACCCTTGCCCGGAATAGGCGCTATAATTCTTATACCTAAAGCTGCTAAGCTAAGCGCAATATCATCTTCTAAGTTTTTTATCTTGGAAATACGCACCCCGGCAGCCGGAATAATTTCATATAAAGTAACTGTAGGTCCAACCGTTGCTTTGATCTTTGCTATTTCAATATTATAGTTTCGTAGAGTTTCTACGATGCGATTTTTATTTTCTTCCAGCTCTTCCTTGTTAATCTGAATATCTGAGACACCATAATCAGAAAGCAAATCAATGGTAGGGTATTTGTAATGCGGCAAATCAATGGTAGGATCGTATTCTCCATATTTCTCAACCAGCATTTCGGCTAGAGAGGTAGTCGTATTGGGAGGTTCCTCTATAGCAGAAAACTCTATAGGTAAAGACGTTTCGGCTTCCACCATGTCAGTATTGGTTATCTCTAACTCTTCAGAAAAGGTATCTTTCGGCTCAATTTCTTTCTCCTCAAAAGGGAGAATATCTTCAATCAAAGGCTCATCGGGTTCATCTATATTTTCGTTATCATCCGATTCAAACTCATTACGATGAGTATATATATTTGTTGGTAAGGGGGCAATCTCAATGTTTTCGCTATGTTCATCAATAATCTCTTTTGACCTCTTCTGAAATGAGGAGAAGCGAAGATTGGCATTAAAGCGGATGATTAAGAAAACAAGGAAAGAAAAGAAGAAAACAAGCGCTGTTCCTATTTTACCTAATGAAGTTAGCATAAACGATGCAAATTTAGCTCCAAACTGCCCGCCTAAGATGCCGCCCAAAAATGAGGGGAACAGAAACCCTAACGTACCGGATAACCAAATAACCAAAAATGTCATCATTGCTATGGCACGCTTCAGACGCAACATCTTTTGACTATAGAGCCATTGCACGCCCAAAAGAAACAATATGGGAATAAAAAGAAACGATGCGATACCAAACCAACGATAAATAAAGAAATGGGCAATTTTAGCACCTATATAACCCATCGAATTTTTCGTATTCTGTATGGCGTCTGATGAGGCAGCAATACTTTGATCGGCTTTCCAAGTAAAAAAATATGAGACAAAAGATACTAACAAGACCAGTGAGAGAAAGATCAGCAACAAGCCTGCTATTTTGCGGTTTTTTTCATTTTGAAACATCCGAAAATATCTCGATGGTTGTCCGGAAACCTCTACCTCCTTACGTTTGGACTTTCGGGGCGCTTTTCCATCCTCCGTTCGAGTGGTCGAACTTTTTAATCTGTTCTTTGGTTTCTCTTCCTGCGTTTTTTTAGCTAGCATGAATAGCGCTTTTAACTAAACAAAATTAATAGGGATATACATATTGAAATCCTTTATTAGAAAAAGGATTTCAATATGTCATTGTTGATAATAAGATAAAGACGTAACCATAAAATGGCTGAACCTACAAGGATACGTTGCCAATTAGGCTACCAAAAAAAGTAAAATGAGACTCTATCAAGCAAATTCTTCTGTTTCGCCAATACCTTGGCGAATAAGAAGAATCTCGGCACCGGTGCAATCCAAGACTGTAGAAGGTTCATTGTGACCATAACCGCCGTCCACTATCAAATCCACCACCTTTTCGTATTTATTGGTTATAGTATCCGGATCAGTTGTATATTCCAAAATACTGTCATCATCATAAACGGATGTCGTAAGCAACGGTGCGTCTAATTCACGGATTATCTCTATAGCAATTTTATTATCAGGCACACGCACACCAAGTGTCTTTTTGGATGGAATAATTTTAGATACTGCTTGACCGGCATTAAGGATAAAAGTGAATGGACCTGGAAGCAAGCGCTTCATCAATTTAAACGTCTCGTTATTCACCTTACGCGCATATTCACCCAACATACTTAAATCTGAAAAAACAAAAGAGAAATTGGCCTTTTCTAAAGGAATACCTTTAAGCTCTGCCATTTTTTTGACACCATCCGGATGTGTTGACAGGCAAGCAAAAGCATATACACTATCGGTCGGCATAATGATAACGCCACCTTCTTTCAACACATCTACAGCTTGCTGGATATGACGTGGGGCCGGTGATTTGGGATAAATTTTAATTTTCATGGCTTATATGAATTTTAAATCAGTAATCAAATAAAGAACAAAACCTCCACAGAACCCCAATCTATAAGACCGTTTTGTGGTAGTCGGCTAAGAACTTCTCAAGACCGATATCCGTTAACGGATGATTGAGTAATGCCGTAATCGCGTTCAAAGGACATGTAACAACATCTGCGCCGGCCTCCGCACACTGAACAATATGCATTGGATGGCGCACGGAGGCGGCCAACACCTGTGTCTCATATCCGTAATTGCCATATATATGCACAATTTGACGAATGAGAGAGATGCCATCAGAAGACACATCATCTAGACGACCGATAAAAGGTGAAACATACGTAGCGCCTGCTTTAGCAGCCAGCAAGGCCTGACCTGCCGAAAAAACCAATGTACAATTTGTAGCAATACCTTTTTCTGAAAAATATTTAAGTGCTTTAAGGCCATCTTTTATCATGGGTACTTTTACCACGATACGCGAGTGCAATGCCGCTAAACGCTCTCCTTCCTCTACCATTCCTTCAAAATCCGTAGCTATCACCTCGGCGCTGACATCACCGTCCGAAATCTCACAAATTTTACGATAGTGGTCTAAAATGGAAGCTGAATCCTTGATACCTTCTTTAGCCATCAAAGACGGATTGGTTGTGACACCATCTAATACACCTAAAGATTGCGCCTCTGCGATTTGAGCTAAATTGGCTGTGTCAATAAAAAACTTCATAAAAAACTACATTAAAACAAGGCAAATCCAAAACACCCTATAAAAGTATGAAATTTTGGGAAGACCGCCATGATTAATTATTAAAAATTAGTTAATGTTCAAAGAGCGAAAATACCCCAAAGAGAGAATCGAAATGAAAAAGTTATGTACAAAATGTTAACAGAAAGAGATATGAAAAAGGGGCAAGTTACTTATATCGCACCGCTACAACCTTCTGCCCTTGCTTCCTTCCGGACCTGGGGGATTCAAAGGGAGCTGATCGTACAAGACTTACCCCGGCGCAAAAATACAATTTGTTTTGCCTTTGCCAAATTAAGGCATCGGTAAACTGATGCGGTTTTTTATCTTTGACGCAAAAATTAAGACTTTATGTATCGTACACATACATGCGGAGAATTACGTCAAAATAATGCAGGAGAAACTGTCAGGCTGGCCGGATGGGTGCAAAGAACACGTGATCTTGGCGGTATGACATTCTTGGATCTTCGCGACCGGTATGGTATCACGCAGCTTACCTTTTCGATGGATGAACAACCGGAACTCTGTAAAAAGGCACGGAAGTTAGGAAGAGAATACGTTATTCAAATTGAAGGAAAGGTGAGAGAGCGCAGCAGTAAAAACCGTCAAATACCGACTGGAGAAATAGAAATTGAGGTGTCTTCAATAACCATACTAAACGCTTCTCAAACACCGCCGTTTACGATTGAAGAAGAATCTGACGGCGGCGATGAGCTGCGCATGAAATACCGCTATCTCGACTTACGCCGACCGCCTTTGCGCGAAAATATGATATTAAGACATAAAGCAGCATTAGCCACACGCAATTACCTGGCCTCTCTTGAGTTTATGGAAATTGAAACCCCTTTCCTTATTAAATCCACACCGGAAGGTGCACGTGACTTTGTTGTCCCCAGTCGTTTGCATTCGGGTGAATTTTATGCCTTGCCACAATCACCGCAAACATTCAAACAGCTGCTGATGGTAAGTGGCTATGACAAATATTTTCAAATCGTACGTTGCTTCAGAGATGAAGACCTCCGCGCCGACCGTCAGCCCGAGTTCACCCAAATTGACTGTGAAATGTCTTTTGTGACACGCGAAGATGTGATACAAACATTTGAAGGATTAGCCAAGCACCTTGTGAAAGAAATAAAAGGCATTGAGATCGGTTCAATCCCACAAATTAGCTATGATGACGCTATGCGATACTATGGCTGCGACAAACCCGATATCCGTTTTGACATGCAATTTGTAACACTCCAATCTCGCAAGGAAAATATCCAACATATACAACCCAATCATGGATTTAAGGTGTTTGAAGAAGCTGAGGCTGTTATAGGTATTTGTGTGAAAGGCGCTGCCGAATACACGCGTAAGCAGTTGGATGAATTAACAGACTTTGTAAAAAGACCTCAAATTGGCGCTAACGGTCTTATCTACGTAAGATATGCCGCTGATGATACTTTCAAATCATCCGTAGATAAGTTCTTTAATGCTGATACGCTGAAAAACTGGGCAACGCATTTTTCTGCCCAACCGGGCGATTTATTACTTATCATGGCAGGCGAGTTAGATAAAACGCGTAAACAATTGAGCGAACTTCGCCTGGAAATGGGAACACGCTTAGGATTAAGAAAAAAGGATGAGTTCAAATTTTTATGGGTTTTAGATTTTCCCATGTTTGAGTTTAACGAAGAAGACAACCGTTGGTATGCCATGCACCACCCTTTCACATCTCCGAAGGAACAGGACATGGCTGCATTAAGCTCACATCCTGAATCAGTAAAAGCGAATGCTTATGATTTGGTGTTAAACGGTTCGGAAATTGCAGGTGGCTCTATTCGTATTCATCGCCGAGAGATACAAGAAATCGTTTTCGACATTTTGGGTTTTAGCCGAGATGATGCAAAAGAAAAGTTTGGATTTTTAATGAATGCTTTTGAATATGGCGCACCGCCACATGGTGGTATAGCCTTCGGCTTTGATCGGTTTTGTGCTTTATTGGGCGGCTACGACTCTATCCGTGACTTCATTGCTTTCCCCAAAAACAATGCCGGGCGCGACACCATGATTGATAGTCCCTCAGAAATTGACAGTAACCAATGGGATGAATTACACATCAAGCAAAACAAATCCAATTCATAATCAATCGGTGCAAACACTAATTCTTATAATTAACCGTTATGGGATTTGTTTATCTTTGAATCCGGTTATGAAAAAAATAGTACTGATTTCTATTCTCTTCATTTGTTATGAGTTGCCTATTTGGGGACAATTAGGCGGAAGCAGTACCTATAATTTTCTAAAACTGCCTAACTCAGCCCGCGTGGAAGCATTGGGTGGAGCTGTGCCGGCTCTTTTTGACACAGACCTAAGCATCGGATTACAAAATCCCTCCACCTATAACAAAGGTATGCACAATCAAATCCAGTTGAGTTTTAATAATTATTTGGCACATATCGGCTATGGCTTTGTCGGCTATTCAAGAACATGGAATAAGATTGGCTCTTTTATGGGTGGTATTCAATATCTGAATTATGGCGATTTTATAAGAGCCGACGAATCCGGAAATCAATTGGGCACATTCACAGCGCAGGATGTAGCCATTTATGTCGGCTATTCACGCTCATTTTTTGATTCTCTTCTTTTTGTCGGCGCTAATTTCAAGAATATTATTTCACAATATGCCGAATACAATTCGTACGGTATGGCGCTCGATCTTGGCGTAACCTATCTTAGCAAAAATAAGCTCTTTACGGCCGGATTAGTTCTGAAAAATATGGGAGGACAACTGGATCCTTATACACCCGGCAATCGCGAGCCCATTCCTTTTGAAATTCAACTCGGCGTTTCACAAGGATTTAAGCATGTGCCATTGCGCCTTTTTCTAACCGTTACCAATCTTCAACGTCCGGATTTAGGCTATTACGATCGAGATAATCGTTTTATCTTAGATCCGCTTACTGGCGACTCTGTTGATACAAAACTCAATATCGGCCTAAACATCCTTCGCCATTTTATTATCGGATTTGAGCTTTTCCCATTTAAAAAACACCTCTACCTGCGATTGGCCTATAACTTCCAACGTGGTGGAGAAATGGCTATTGACGCCATGAATGGTGCTGTTGGCCTGAGTTATGGCATCGGCGTACGTATTTCACATTTTACCTTAAGCTATAGTCGGGCACATTATTTCATGACACAATCGCCCAATCATTTCACACTGAATATCAATTTAGACGGTTTTTTAAAAGCCAAAAAAAGAAAGGCGGAAGCACCACCTCCACCACCGGCCACCCCATAAAACTCTAATTTGAGTTTCGGATTGCCAACTTGGCAGCATGCTGCTGACACATTTAACATCTAACGATTATTTAGGAAAGCATTACTGACAAAATAGGCAGACATTTCGTTTTGGCACAAAATCTGAGAATGGGCGAATGAACATGTTAAACCATTAATTTATAAAATGTATGAGTAAGATAGATGTTAAGCCCTTGCACGACCGGGTAGTGATTGAGCCTGCTGCTGCAGTAGAAAAAACCGCCAGTGGCATTATCATTCCTGACACGGCAAAAGAAAAGCCTCAGCGTGGAACCATCATTGCTGTTGGTAATGGTAAGAAAGATGAGCCAATGACTGTTAAAGTAGGCGATGCCGTACTTTATGGTAAATACTCAGGAACTGAAATCCAAATTGATGGAAAAGATTACCTGATTATGCGTGAAAGCGACATTTTCGCTATAGTATAATGAATTTGATTTTAAAAACTAATAAACATAAACAACACAGATATGGCAAAGCAAATATCATTTGATGTAGATGCCCGCGATAAACTAAAAAAGGGTGTGGATGCCTTGGCAAACGCCGTAAAGGTAACTTTAGGCCCTAAGGGTAGAAATGTAATTATAGATAAAAAGTTTGGCGCACCAGTCATTACAAAAGACGGTGTGACTGTAGCTAAAGAAATTGAATTGGCTGAACCTATTGAAAACATGGGTGCACAGATGGTCAAAGAAGTCGCTTCGAAAACAGCAGATATAGCCGGAGATGGTACTACAACTGCTACGGTTTTAGCCCAGTCTATTGTTACCGCAGGGTTAAAGCATGTGGCTGCCGGTGTTAATCCAATGGATTTAAAGCGTGGTATTGACAAAGCCGTTGAATCCGTTGTAGCCTCTCTTAAGAAAATGAGCAAGAAAGTGGGCGATGATAACAACAAGATTGAGCAAGTGGCTACCATTTCTGCCAATAACGATAGCTTTATCGGTAAACTTATCGCTGATGCGATGACTAAAGTTGGTCATGAAGGAGTAATCACTGTTGAAGAAGCAAAAGGAACGGAGACGGAAGTAAAGGTTGTGGAAGGTATGCAATTCGACCGAGGATACCTCTCTCCTTACTTTGTGACCAATCCCGATAAAATGGAAGCAGAATTAGAAAATGCCTGGTTGCTGATTTATGACAAGAAGATTTCATCCATGAAAGAATTACTGCCCATCCTTGAAAAGACTGCACAAACAGGTAAACCGCTTTTAATCATTTCTGAAGAAGTGGATGGTGAGGCGTTGGCCACATTAGTAGTAAACAAGCTGAGAGGAACTTTAAAAATAGCTGCCGTAAAAGCTCCCGGTTTCGGTGATCGTCGTAAGGCTATGTTAGAAGATATCGCTATCCTTTCCGGTGGTATTCTTATATCAGAAGAAAGAGGTTACAAGCTTGAGAATGCCGATTTATCATACTTAGGAAAGGCTGAAAAAGTAGTTATTGACAAGGATAATACAACCATTATCAATGGTGGCGGCAACGCGGATGATATCAAAGCACGTGTAGCGCAAATCAAATCTCAAATTGAAAGCACAACTTCAGATTATGATAAGGAAAAACTACAAGAGCGTTTGGCTAAGTTGTCCGGCGGTGTAGCTGTATTATATGTAGGCGCTGCTACGGAAGTGGAGATGAAAGAAAAGAAAGATCGCGTGGATGATGCTTTACATGCAACAAGAGCAGCTGTAGAAGAAGGCATCATACCGGGTGGCGGTGTGGCGTATATCCGTGCTATTTCTGACTTAGAAAAGCTAAAAGGCAACACTGATGATGAAGGATTTGGTATCAGCATCGTTAAAAGAGCGCTTGAAGAACCAGTGCGTCAAATTGTGACGAACGCCGGCGTAGAAGGCTCTATCATTGTACAGAAAGTTCGTGACGGCAAAAACGATTTTGGCTATAATGCCCGAACAGAAATTTTTGAAAACATGTATGAAGCCGGTATTATTGACCCTACCAAGGTTGCACGCGTTGCCTTGGAAAACGCTTCGTCTATTGCCTCAATGTTGCTTACCACAGAATGTGTGCTCAGCGAGATTAAAGAAGACAAACCTGCTATGCCGAGCGGTATGCCGGGCGGAATGGGTGGTATGGACTATTAATCCCTGATAGTAATAACTCTAAGGGCTGTCAAATTTGACAGCCCTTTTTTATCTTTCTTTAAAAATGGTTAAGATCGGCTATATAATTTTTTTTTGCTCAATCAGATTTTCAAAATTTGTGAGCGTACTAAATTTTATTCTGCATGAAATATCTTTTACCTACAGCTCTTCTAGTCTCTCTCATTGGTGTAAAATGCCAACAGAGACATGATAATTATCCCTTAATAAAAGTGATATATCCTGAAACATTTAAAGACACAACGCAACAAGATACATATTTTGGATCTACCGTTGCCGACCCATATCGCTGGCTTGAAGACGACCAAAGTAAAGAAACAGCCAAATGGGTTGACGCCCAAAACCAAGTAAGTTTTGGTTATCTAAAACAAATCCCATTTCGTGATTCTATCCGAACACAGCTTACCCGAATATGGAATTACCCCAAGTATTCGACACCATTTAGCGAAGGCGGATGGTATTTCTTCTTTAAAAATAATGGATTACAAAATCAAAGTGTTTTATATATACAGAAAGGACTGCAAGATGAACCTCGCATCTTAATTGATCCCAATACATTGTCTAAAGACGACACTACGTCTCTAAGTGCATTTAGTGTATCAAAAGACGGGAAATATGCAGCATATAGCCTTTCTGAAGGTGGCTCAGATTGGAATACCATTCACGTTATTTCCTTACCGGAAAGCAAAGAGATGTCGGATGTGATTTCATGGGTTAAATTTTCAGAAATCTCATGGTATAAAGATGGCTTTTTCTACAGTAAATATCCTTCGCCTACAGAGGGTAATGAATTAAAATCGTCCAATCAATTCCAAAAAGTATATTACCACCAAATCGGTACACCAACAGCTAATGATTTGCTCATCTTTCAAGACCTTAGCAACCCCCTTCATGGACATTATGCCAACGTAACGGAAGATGAACAGTATCTTGTCCTAAGCATTTCTAAAGGAACGTATGGCAACAAAATATTAGTTAAAGATTTAAGTAAAGGGCTGCAATCTCCCTTTATCAAAGTCGTTGATGATTTTGAAAACGAAAGCAGCGTGATTGATGCTAACGGCACGTCTTTGTATCTTTTTACAAATATTGACGCACCTAAATACCGTTTAGTGAAAATTTCTATTTCTGAAGCCGATAAGAGAACAGCTTGGGAGAATGTCATTCCGGAATCGGCAGACGTTTTGACAGGTGTATATAGTATTGGCGGGCAATGGATAGCCAACTATCTGAAAGACGCCAGCTCTGTTATTCGTATTTACAAAAAAGACGGCACATTCTCACATGAATTGGCATTACCCGGAGTAGGTACAGTAAGTGCTTTTAGCGGGCACAAAAACGAAGATACCGCATTTTATTCTTTCACCTCTTTTGCTCACCCATCTACCATCTTTCAATACAGTGTATCTAAGAAAGAAAATAAAATCTTCAGAAATTCCGAAATTCAGTTCAATCCCAACGACTATAAGGTCAATCAAGTCTTTTATTCAAGCAAAGACGGTACAAAAATTCCCATGTTTATTGTCCACAAAAAAGGGCTTAAAAGAAACGGGAACAATCCAACACTGCTATACGGCTATGGAGGATTTGACATTAGCATATTACCCAGCTTCAGTA
>JAIXKU010000075.1 GCA_026936045.1 Flavobacteriales bacterium | reverse complement strand
TATTAGATGATGGTCCGAAATTAGTAACTCCAATTGGGAATGTTATAATAAACTCAAGCCCGGCAGATCAATGCTTCGGTGCAGTAGATAGGATAATTAGGGGGTATGTTGCGGAAGATAATTGTACTGGATTTTTAAATAATGTAGATATTAAAATAAAAGTAAATCCTGTTTATCCTACCCCAGATAACTGTGGACCAATGATAAATAAATGGTTAAGAGAGGGGAAGGAATTTAATACACTAAAAATAGAATATGCTGGTGGGTGTGATGAAACCCATCTTAAAAATAGAGTACCAATAATTAAATGGTCAATCGATTATGATGGTCTAACTAAATATAGGACAGAAGAAACTCAGTGTCCATTATGTAATACATGCATTATATTTTGTGGGTGCGAAGATAAAGTTCAACCAATATATACGGAAGGATGCCATCCAATATTACAATCGGCAAATAGATTAGATGACTTTTGGAATTTAGTATATGGACAATATAAATCTTTTACGCTAATTGATTATGATACCGGAGAAGTATGGTATAATGTAAAGTTTAATGACGATATGAAATATGATCACAGGCATAGAATTTGGTCACAATCAAGAACGGTGTCTTTAATTTGGAGACCTTGTTGTGCTAATTACCCGGTTGGTGGGACATGTTCTACTCATGGTATGATGAATTTTAAACCAAAAAGAGATGATTGTATTAAGAAAAAAGAATGTGAGGGGTAGGGATAAGTGATTAATATATCAAAAGAATTAAGAAATTTACTAGAAAGTAGGGAGTGTGAGATTCAAGTTGGTGTAGAATTTATAATAGAAATTATAGATTTATCCATTAGCCTGAAAATGCATTGCAAGATTTCGATACATGTTTTACGTGGAATAATAGCACCGGGAGCGAGTATGTAGCTATGATATTAGAATTCATCTAAAAAACATACTAGATGGAAGGTCAATGAGGCTAGTATTGTAATCGGAAATGTAGCAAAGGAAAAGATTCCGAAATGAGTTTTATTATTAATAATAAACTAAAGGAAACTGATGGATGATTAATTTTTCCAGATACCAGATGAAAGTTGGATAGTTTGGTGGGGGAAGTGTAAAAGTCCTGGTAAAATTACAGAAAAAGATATTGAAATTATAGCTACACAAGATAATGGGAGCTATACATCGAAGATTCCATTTAGAACATATGGAACAAAATGTCCACTCGTACCGGGGAAGGGAGATTGTCTTGGGAATATACCATTGGAGGAACATTCTCAGTTATATCAACAGCAATATGCTTTGTATGGGACAATGTTGTGCCCAGATAGTTCCATTGAGACATGTAAAAAACTAGGGAATGAAAAGTTTTTTCAAGGGCAACCGGCAGTCGCAATCAATGGTACATTCTCATATGTATCTACTGATATTCAAGATGATTCCAATAAGAAGAAAAAGAAATCGAATATTAGTAATTTGAAAACAGAATCTTGGAGTTCGATCAATCAATCCGAATCAAGCTCTGATATGGTTCCATTGGGGTTTGGTAGATTCCAATTATCTGGGCATCCAATATCTTGGGCAGATATGGGCACAAGTATTAAAGCTTTATTTGGATTTTGTGAGGGTAAAATACAGGATTTTGATTTTATTAAATGTAGAACGGAGGGATTAACAATCAGTCGTGTAATAAAACATTATGGCGAATATGGATCATATGGCTCACAAGTACCGGAGGTTTTATTCAATGGGTATGGTGGATATAATTCTCGATTGGCGTATCTAGAAGTAATTGTAGATGGTAGTAAACCAGAAGAGGTGGGGGGTGCTCCAATTGTTACATCTGTAATTAGAGGATTGGAGATACCAGTGCCAAATGAAAACGGTGATTATATATCGAGAATGGCTACTGATAATCCGGTTCACATTACGAGATTTATTTTAACTGATGATAAATATGGCAAAATACCACCATATAGAATAGCAGATGCTAGGAATTTATTAACCGCACAATATTGTGATGAGTTAATAGAAGATAGAACACAATCTGAATGGTTATTATTACCGACTAATGAATACGAAGATTATGGTTCTGGCTATATAAGATATAGAAGTACGGGGGTATCGA
>JAIXKU010000028.1 GCA_026936045.1 Flavobacteriales bacterium | reverse complement strand
GCAGTTATAAATAAGCCATAATCTTCTAATGCATAATTGAAAGAAAAAACCTGTAATGCTTTCTCCTTATTATCCACTAATTCTTTATTCATTCTAGAACTACTACCTGAAGAAAGCACCTGGCTCATCATTTCCAATGCATATTGATCCTCATGCTTCATAGAGGGAATTCGATAAGAATAAGACACTAATGGAAGCTGAACAAACTCATCATAATAGACATCACGCACTTCTTTTCCAAGTGGTGGTTCCTCTTTGGATGGACGAACAATTTTAGTGGTACCTTTGGGAATCTCATTAAAATATTTTTCTATCAATAACTTGGTTTTGTCAATCTGAATATCGCCTACAATAGTTAATACCGCATTGTCAGGCACATAGTATGTATGATAGAAATCCATAAATTCCTTCAATGTAGCAGCATTCAAGTGATCCATACTACCAATGGGTGCCCATCTGTAGTTATGATTTTTGAACATTCTGACAAAGATTTCAGAGATGAAACGACCGTATGGCTGGTTATCTACTCTCATCCGCTTTTCTTCTTTTACGACCTCGCGTTGTGTCTCTACACCAATATCTTCAATCTTTGCATGAAGCAACCGCTCTGATTCAAGCCATAAGCCCAGTTCCATCTGATTACTTGGCAGCACTTCATAATAAAAAGTCTGATCCTGTGTGGTGAATGCGTTATTCTGACCACCGGCAGAGCTTACATATTTAAAGAACTCTCCGCGCTTAATGTTTGCAGAGCCTTCAAAAAGAAGATGCTCAAAGAAATGGGCAAAGCCGGTACGTTCTGGTACTTCATTTTTTGAGCCCACATGATAGTTTACCGTAACTGCTACCAATGGAACAGTATGGTCTTCATGCAAAATAACATGCATGCCATTAGGCAAATCATATTCCACAAAATCAATTTTAACAGCTTGCGACCAGGTAAGTTGTGTGGCACAAATACCTGTAACAAGCAATAACCATGTTTTTCTCATACTTTGTTTTATTTTACAAAAAACAAAAATAGAATAATTTGCGTTGCACAAAAGCATCCGCCTGTAATTTGCAGTTAATTATTGTTAAGTTGGATCCTATCAACTATTTTTGCCTCCTATCTGTATCAAGATGTATAAACTATTCACACTTGCCCTGTTACTGCTCTCTTTTTCCATACATGCTCAATGGTATAATCAAGTTAGTGGTGTGTCGGAGAATCTATATGGCGTGGCTTTTGCAAATAAAGATACAGGGGTTGTTGTTGGCGGTTCGCTGAATAATTCGGTTTTCCTGCGTACGCTGGATGGTGGTATGCACTGGAGCCCAACGTATTTCAACGATACAAAATGGATGTATGATGTAGTATATTTGGGCGATGGTGCTTTTATTGCCTGTGGTAACAATGGCGTTATGTACAAATCAACCGATTATGGACAGTCATGGCTTCCTCGGCCTTCCGGCACCAACGAATGGCTCTACAACTTATTTTTTCTCAATCCGGATACCGGCTACTGCGTTGGTCAGAATGGCCTTATTCTAAGATCTGTTAATGGCGGAAACAATTGGTCGGCACTTTCGTATCAGGCACCTTCAACACTGCTTAGTATTTGTTTTTTGGACGAATTACATGGCATTACGTGTGGCATGGGTGGGCGGATATTCAGAACTACTGATGGCGGCAATCAATGGGAGGAGGTGAATAATGAAGAAAACAAAACGCTTAAATCAATTAGCATGCTCACTCCTGATACAGTGATGGTTTGCGGTATAAATGGCATGATTGAATTTTCGTCGGATTCGGGCTTGAATTGGGTTACACAAATTAGTACAACGCCGTACAATCTTAATGATATGGTATTCTCCGATAAACTCACCGGGTATATTGCCGGAGACGGCGTTTTGCTAAAAACGACCGATGGCGGGCAAACCTGGTTTCAAATGAACTATCCGGTCACGACCGAGTTATTTGGTATTGACGTTATTGATTTCGGTACTGCTTATGCTGTTGGCGAGTCCGGTACTATTATTAAAAATGATCTGACCATACAGGTGGAGGAAGAAAGCATGATTTCTTATCTTATCTATCCAAACCCGACATCAGACAGGATTTTAATACAATTGGATGAAATGTTTGAACCATATACCCTCTTTATTTATAACCAACAAGGGCAAATCGTCTTTTCGGATAACCTGACACAATCACCTTATACATTGTCAATCGCCGGATGGCCTTTGGGTATGTATTATGGCAGAATTAATCGGGGCGGGCAAACAATTGCTTTTCGTTTTGTAGCCAAGTAATCACTCCTTTATTTTTCAAGTATTTCAAAGCGCACAGTTATCTTTTCTCCGCTCTCATCTATTATTGTCAACGTATGCCAGCCCAGCTGCGCCTGAACAGGCATGTTATGCAAACCCTCTGTTTTCCCTAAATATATTTTATCCAAATGCCAATATAATGTTTCTTTAGGATGCTTATGTACAGCCTGACAAACCAGTTCTCCTCTCTCCCCCGACAACTCTATCGGTATGTAAATCCTTGACATGTTTAAGGGGTATATTAATGACATGTGTTTTTTAGTTTCCAAAAATGCACATCCTTCCATAAAGGGTGGTAAGGGTTTGTACTCAGGATGGTTTAATCTATAATAATATTCCATGGCAGGCGGTAATACAAACCATGATACTTTACGCATTTCTAAAGGAGAAAAACAGGATTCATTCACTTGATAGTTTAATGTGGGATGCATCATTATTAGCGTGTGATAGGGACATAAAGCGGTACGCTGACCTGCTTTGGGCAACATCATTTCTTTACTTGAACTGCAATATGGCCCAGCTTTAAATCCGGATTCATTACATACCGAAAGGTAAACATAACCTGCCGACGGCGGCTCAAACCATCTTGATGAAGGTAAATATTGAAACACATCGAACATGACAGGCGCTGCCGCTCTTACACCAATCAATCCCGGCCGCCCTTCTCCATCTGCATTACCCACCCAAACACCAACTAAATATTTTGTGGAAATCCCTAATGCCCATGCATCTCTGTATCCAAAACTGGTGCCCGTCTTCCATGCTATTTGCTGTGCGGTACTTGAAAATTGCCAATAACTTTCTTCTCCCGGTCTGGCAACTTCCTCCATTGCTTGCAACATATACCATAAAGACACGGCATCTGATGGGAAGGACATGTGAGGGTGGTACTGTTCTTTCGCTGATGTCTGCAACTCATAATGAGGCATAAAGAAATCGTCCGTATGTAATGAGCCATCCTCCGGGTCGGCATGTAAATAAGCTCTTGCTAATGATGCATACAATCCGGCCACCTGCCAAAGCGACACTTCACACCCGCCAAGTATCAATGATAACCCATAGTAATCAGGCGATTGGGTCAATGTTCTAATGCCTCCTTGCTGTAGGGCCGCATAAAAACGCGGGTATTTATATTCACGCAAAAGACGAACAGCCGGAATATTTAGCGACCTTGAAATGGCATTAGACGCCGACGCCGCACCATCATAGTTTTTATCAAAATTTTGAGGCATATAGCCGCCTATTTGTGTCGGGATATCGGGAAGCAGAGTATGAGGCAATAGCAATCCATCATGTAGCGCAACCTCATATAATAAAGGTTTCAATAAGCTACCCGGGCTTCTCGGCGCCTGAATAACATCTACAAAACTTTCCGTTTCCGGCAATGTCGGTTGATAAAGATTGCCCATGTATGCCAACACGTCTCCCGACTCAACATCTAAGACCATAATAGCCATATTATGAATCTCATTCTCCTTTAATGTTTTTGAATGATATTGTGCTATTTGAATCACATGCTCTTGTAACGACTTATCTATAGTTGATTGTAACCGTGTTGATGCTTTATAATTTTTATAATCTCCTCTGAATTTATTTAAAAGATGTGGGGTTAAACTCGGTAATGATTTGGGCTCGCCCGGCAGAGGTTCCTCGATAGAGGATTGATAGGTTAGTTCATCAATGATTTTTTGTTCATATAGTTTATGTAATAATTCATCTCGTTTGCGTTTCAATATATCTTGATTTTTACCCGGATGTACCAAAGATGGGGCATTAGGCAACACCGCCAAAGCAGCAGCTTCGCCCCAGGAAAGAAGTTGGGGGCTACGACCAAAATATCTCCATGAGGCAGCATCTATACCTACCACATTACCTCCAAATGGTGCATGAGACACATACATTGCCAGTATCTCCTTCTTAGAATAACGCAACTCCAGTCTCAATGCTAATATCATCTCAATACATTTCTGGAAGATGGTACGAGGTTTCTTTCTTGATAATCTGATAACCTGCATACTGATTGTGCTGGCACCACTGACAACCCGATTCTGAGAGAAATTCTGACGAATGGCTCTACCTAACGAAAGAAAATCAATACCGATATGGGAATAAAACCGCTTGTCTTCATACGTTAGAATAGATGTCTCAAACTTATATGGTACTTCTGAAATATCAGGAAAACGCCATTGTCCGTCAGCCGAGACAGAGGCTGAAAGCAAGGCGCCTTCCCTATCTTCAATAACAAAAGAGGTCGGCTCTGTAAAAAGTTGTCTAGGCAATGAGAACCAAAACCAGGCAAATAAAAGCAAACAAATAAAGAGAATGATTTTTCCTCGTTTCCTCCTTCGACGCTTTTTTACTTCTGATGAAGTCATACTTCTATTCCGTTATATCAACCCATTTTCCTGGCACGGAAGCACTGAGCGTATGATTATACATGGCTTCACAAACTGTAATAGGTAAATAATAGCGTCCCATATATGCTGCATTCAAAGACATATAAAATGTTAAGGATTTCTTTTCATATATATCAAAGTACGTATAAACTCTGTCGTCACGAATATCCTGATAACGATAATGAGAGGATGTAAATGTGGATGAAGCATCCCATATTCTGGTATTTAAAATCTCCCAACCACTGGGCATAATCTGCGACAAGGCCATATTGTTAAAGGCACCCCATCCACCCGGATTAGTTACCGTCACTTTGGCTACGAAATCTGTTCCTTGTTTCAATGTTGTTACATCAATCGGTTTACCATCAAGTGCTAAATAGTCAATAGCAAGTTTTAATTTAGAAGAGGATTGTGGCATGTTTACCTGTTCTCCCGGCAATGGTTGCCCTGATACAAATTGACGTACATACAACGTATTAGTTCCGGTATTGGTAATACGTATTGATTTTTTTCCCGTACTGACATCAACCAACTGCTGATATAAAATCAATTTCGATGCCACCTTGTTTTTTTTATCTTGAATGGCAATATCCGCCTGTACTTTCAAATCATCTTTTAATACGCCGTTATAATTTGAAATAGCAAGCAAACACCATGCTGTTGTCTGTGTACTATACCAGTTATCTACAGATAAATTCTCCGCAATTTTACGTACCAATTCATCCGCTCGTCGGCGTTGACCAATAATTATCAATGCATCCAGCGCAATAGCCGAATTACGCAATGAAGAGCCATAGCTGTATTCCCAATTTGACGTATTGGTTGATTCAATTGACAGATTTTGTATTAATGATTTTGCTACGGTAGGCTGACCTGCCAATTGATATGCAGCGGCAAGCATCCATTTAGCTTCTTTCGAGAGGTAAGCAAACTCCTTAAAGCGGTTCATGGCGCCGAGTTCAGGTTTATTAGCCATTGCCAATGTATATAAACGATAAGCTTGAGGCAAATCGCCCTGTGAACGTATTATGTCTATAGATGGTGTCCAGGCTGATGCTTTGTTTTTCTGAAATCTTATCCACGACTGAAGCACATCATCCGAAACATGATAACCGCGTGCTCTCGCCTGCAACAAGAAATGACCGGTGTAGCTGGTAGCCCAATCATCGCCATAGCGGTCACCCGGCCAATAAACAAACCCACCATCTGTATGTTGACGATTAATCACTTTTTGAATACCGGCCTGCACATTACGCTGAATCTCTTTCTTGCGTATATCAGACAGATTGATTAAATCAGTAAGAGCCAGCTGAGCAAACACACCTGAGACAATCTGCTCAAGACAGCCATGCGGATATTGTATCAAGAACTGTGATCTCTTTTCAAGTTGTAGTGATGGGGTTGAAGATAATTCAATCCAACCCTTGCTTTCAGATGGTGTACCTATCGGTGTAAGATCAGTTGTCCATGACGCACCGGGTTGCAAAGTTGTATATTGCGACTCTACTACCGGCGGATTGGGATTTCTTACCTCTATTTCAATTTCATTAAATACCTTTTCTTTAGCAGAGCTTGCAGAGAATTTTACCTTTGTGACTCCTGTTTTAGCACGCACCTTTGCTGTAAAATAAGCTGTTTTTTCACCTTGCGAATCAAAAGACAATATTTGTTTGCTATCTCCTATGATATCGAGCATCGGGTTCTTTTGCATCTCAACAGTTACCTTACCTAGATTTTTTTCCGTAGCAAAAACAGTAACGGGTATTCGTATTTCCTCTGTAGGACCCATTACGCGAGGCAGTGTAGCATACATCATTACCGGGTTCTTAACCGTCACATTTTTTTCTGCTGAACCATAAGCGGCTTCATGTCTTGCAATGACCATCACCCTCACCGAACCAAAATAAGGTGATAATTTAAATTCATGTGTATTTTTTTTACCTTTTCCTAATACAAATGGTCCCATAAAATGTACAATCGGCTTAAACCGGTTCGCACCTTTTTGTTTGTTTTTTGCATAGGCTTCATCGCCGCCAATGGTAAGTATGCGCTCAAGCCGACCGCCCCATGCACCCATCACTTGATCAAACATATCCCATGTCTTTATCCCTAATGCTTCTTTTGCATAAAAATAGGCATGTGGATTAGGTGTTAAATACCGAGTAAGTGTTAAGAGACCTTCATCAACAATGGCAACGGTATATGTCATTGGTCGTCCATCTTTCTCAGAGACAGTGAGCGATGTTGGTGTCTCCGGTTTTATAACATCCGGCATCGTTATCTGTGGAGACAGGATGGTAGCCGGATCATCTATCATAACAGGGATGACACCATACATACGAATAGGCAAATCATTTAATGTTTGATCGTGCGGTTGCAACAAGGTGGCATGAATATAAATATTGGGTGCCATACCGGATTCAACAGGGATTACTAATTCTGTGGTAGCCCCAAATGCTTTAAGCCAGTACGTTTGTATAACCTTTCTGCCATTCTCCACACTGATAAACACACGTGCGCCATCACTGGACGGAATACTTAATTTTATTTTCTCTCCAATTTTGTAATTTGGTTTATCGGCATTGAATGAGAGTAAAGTAGCTGAAGTACCCTCCTCTGTTCTTGAACGCGTTTGCCAATATGGATCATCAAAATACACTATCTTTCCGGTTTGATGCCCGCTTTCTATATCTTCAATTATCACAACATATCTACCCCAATCATCCTCTGGCGTTGATACCTCCCACTTCCCGCTGCCATTATTTAGTTTCACCTCATCTTGTGCTATCAGCTTTGTGTATTTTCCTGAAGTAAAGTTCGAGATATCATTACCGGAATTATCCCACCACCATTTCCACTGTATTTTATACAAACTGGCTTTCACCGTTCGCTGACCCTGAATCTTTTGCCCTTTAGCATTAAGATTTACAATATCCAGCATATATCTTTTACCGGTGAGCAAATAATTGAATGGCGGCTCGCCGGTTGGTACTTTTACGCCAACATAAGAAGTATATGGGCTATAAGGCGCCGTGAGGTAGTCCACACTATACGCACCGCCCGGTTCAAATATCTTAACCATTAATCCGGCCTTCAGCATACCCGGTACCTGATAGAATTCATCTATATCAAGAGCGAAACTGGTATTACCATCAGCATTTAGTTTACCATCAAAAACAGTGAACGATTGCGTGGGAAATGAATAAACCGGATTATCGAATATGTAGTTGTTATATTGAGGGAATGACGTGCGGGAATGTGTTAGCGTTAAATCTACTTTAGCTTTCAGATTACGTGCCGGCGCTCCAAACAACCATTCCGAAGACAATGAGATATCTTGTCCTTTCTCTATAATTTCATTTTCAGATATGGTTAGATTCACTTTCAACCGATTGGGCATAATAGTTTCTATTTTCAATCGTTTTTCAAAGCTGGCACCTCCTATATTTATCTTGGCATTCCAATTTCCGGTAGGCGCAGTGGGATCGGTAGCTGTTTTGAAAACATAATATCCATTCACGCTGCTTGTACTGATCATTTTACGATACAACTGTCCCTGCGGCGTAAACAGGCTAAATTCTACAGGGTGGTTTTCCGGCAGTTTAGCTTCGCGATCTTCTAAAATAAAACTAACATAAATGGAATCGCCCGGACGCCAAACACCTCTTTCTGCAAAAAGATAACCTTTAATTCCTTGCTGCACCTCTGTCCCACTCACATCAAAGCTGCTTAGCGAAAGCGACGCTCCATCGTCCAATTTTAAATACCCTCTTTCTAAATTCCGGGAAGCAATCAATAAAAAAGGCTTACGCGCAGGCGTAGCCGTTATTTGACCTTTTGAGTCTGTATTCATAGAAAGAATGACCTGCTGCTGATAATCAAGTAAATCAACCTTTACATTTGGAATAGGATCAGCTGTAATCAAATCTGTTACCAGAATGTGAATAGATTTGTCAGATCCCTGCTTGGCTATTATACCAATATTTGAAACCAAGATGTTGCGGGTTTCCCATCTTTCTTTATTGTAATAGGACGGATGACAGGGATTATCGCGGTTTAGCCAATCATAGCCGTAAGGATAATAGGTATCATACTGTTGCCAAAAAGCATCATCTTCATCCGACCAATTATAACCATAATTATAGTCGTCATAATAGTTATACCAGTACTCATCTTCATTATCATCATCAGAAGTCTCTTGCATAGCATCACATGCATACAGAGAATATTCAGGTCGAAAGCCGATAGTAATACGATACATAGCACCGGGCTCCGTTTTAATTAACCAATCTAAATCAATACTAAAACGATTGCGTTTGGTCAAGTTCAGCGTCTTATCTCCATCAAGAAACAGTGTTTTTTGAACAACCGGCTTTCCCACTTGGCGCAAATTCTGGTCTCCGTCCATATTATTTTGCTGTAAAAATTGCGGGATATTACGTTCGTATATTTTGACAACAGAGATATCTACGGCCTTTAGGTTTACCGCTTCAAAGGGTAATACGACCTTCCCTGAAGCGGGTAAAATAACGCCTTGAGATAATATTTTAACGGATGGTTTTTTATTTTCAAAAAACAAACTATGTTCGACCGTTGTCAATATGGTATTACCCCATATATCCATGATACCCGGCGAAACAATCGCAATATAAGCGCCTTCAAACACCTCATCGCCATATATCTTAACGACACTTCCATCTACCGTATAACTCAATCCAACATCCGGGGAGAGAAAAATCAGACCTGTTATATCTTGCAATACATCTATCGGCGAAGAAAAGTAGACTGAAATATAATTGGGATTATCATCTTTAGCTTTAATGTTCATTACTTTAAAATCACCTATGGCAGGCACTTCAATAGACTTATTATATTGTAGTGGAGAGGCAATGGGTGATCCGTCCCATTGAATTGATAAAGACGTAGCTGATTCCTTACGTGTGATTGAGGCTATGATAAATTCATGTTTCCTTTCATCCGGGAAATGCTTCCACCTGACAGGTAGTTGTTTTTTTTCAAATATGGCTGTAACCATCTTTTTTATCTTGGTCGTATCTTCATCATCAGATGTCTCAACTACGCCGGTTAAATACATTTTATCTTTCGAGTTCTGTTCTGTTCTCAATCCGTCTATTTCAACAGCATATGAAGGAGAAAGCACTTCAACAGAAAAAACAAAGGTTTTGTATGTTTTAGGAACGGCTATTAGTTTATCCAAATGAAATTCAATTGTGTACAATTCACCCGGTTTAAGAGGTGATGATGGTTTAAATAGGATTGTGCGTTCATCATCCCATTCCGCTTGACCGGCTACTGATGGGCTAAACGTAAACAGCTTCTCTTTAATCGGCTCATGGAGAGTATGACTTCCTACCAGACCAGGCTGTAAACGAATAACCACAGGTGCATTTTTAGAAATAGTACCGGACGTATAGGCTTCTATGTATTTAGAAAAACCCGCATCATTGGATATTTTTTTCTTTTCTTTACATCCTAAGCTTAAAAAAGTAAGAATAACAAAGAAAAGAACAGCATACGTGCGAATGCCCGACATTATTTTGGGTTGAGAGAAGGTTATTTGATGCATTTGCATGAATATTAAGTTAGTAATAATAAGATATCGGTATTTTAGTTATTTAGATAAGAATAATCATTGCAATATATTGAAAAAAGAAAAGTTCTGATAGATATATCATAATCAAAATACCGAAGATTAACTTTATTGTATCATTTTTCATAAAAAATTACAAATCATTAAACTATTTTATGATAAAATCCGTCTAAATGGATATTAGAGAAAAGTGGGTCATAAGTATTTTCTTGATTTTTGGATAGAAAACAAATAAGTGGTAACTTAGCTTGTTTATTAGTAGGTGAAAAGAAGATTATTACATATTATTTTCAAACGCAATCCTGCAATCATTACAGGACTAATCTTATATACCTCTTTACAAACTAATGCTCAATTAATTACTAATGGCGGTATTCCACCTGTTGATTTGGTACAGAATGTATTGATGGGTGGAGGAGTGCAGGTGAGTAATATTATGTTTTTTGGGTCAAATGCGGCTATCGGTAGTTTTGATGGCAGCAATTCAAATATTGGATTAAGCAATGGTGTTGTTATGACTACCGGTAATTTAGTGGCGCCCAACGGGCCTCCCGGTCCTAATAACATTCCAAATGCAGGTATTGACAACGGAGCGCCGGGTAGTTCTTTATTAGAACAATTTGCCAGTTCTTTTGGTATCAATAATGGCCAGCATACATACAATGCCACAACACTCCAATTTGATTTTGTACCGCAAGGTGATACGGTAATCTTTAGATATGTTTTTGGATCAGAAGAATATAAAGAATATGTTGGTTCTGAATTCAATGATATTTTTGGATTCTTTATTTCCGGGCCTAATCCGCTTGGCGGTTCATACACGAATAAGAACATAGCCTTAATACCTAATACCAGCACATTCGTTTCGATTAACAATGTCAACCATCTGACAAATGCCGGTTATTATATTGATAATGAATCACCGTTTCCCGGTCAGACCATTCAATATGACGGGTTTACAAAGGTCTTGACAGCAGTAGCAGCCGTGGTACCTTGCAGTACATACACCATTCGTTTGGCTATTGCGGATGTAGGTGATGCATATTATGACTCAGGGGTATTTTTAGAAGCTAAAAGTTTCTCGTCCGATGGTAGTGAAGTGACTTATCATATTGAAGGCGGTGTTGATTCAGATACGCTATACGAAGGTTGTGGGAAAGCCGTTATAACATTTACATGGATAGGTGATAATTCTACCGACAGAACCGTTTATTATAACGTTACAGGAAACGCAACCAACGGCACAGATTACACATTCCTTCCCGGATCTATTAACATACCTACCGGAGAAAGTACGGGTGTAATTGAGGTGGAAGCACTTATTGATGGGATTAGCGAGCCGTTAGAATTTCTTACTGTTCAAATTAATGACCCGAATGCCTGTCCCAATGTACAACAACCCATTATAAGTATCCCAATAAAAAATACCGATCCGTTAGTAGTTACAGCCATGCCCGATACCGCTTTTCATTGTAATAATCAGGTAGTAACACTATGGGCTACTGCTACAGGCGGTGTGCCACCGCTTACATACAATTGGAATCAAGGTGTAGGCTCTGGAAATTACACCCCTGTTATTGTTCGTTATCCGACAACATATGTTGTTACAGTAACAGATGCTTGTGGTTCATTGCAAGCTACCGATTCTGTGACCATCATCGTTCCTTTTGCCGATCCGCTTACTCTTAACTTTACCGGAGATACAGCCATTTGCCCCGGTGAACAGATTGTGCTAAGTGCATTTGCCAGCGGCGGAATAGGCGATATAACATACAGTTGGAGTACTGATGATACCGGTAATGTAGTGATTGTATATCCTCAACAAACCACACTGTATTCCATTATGGTTGAAGACAGTTGCGGCAACACGCTGACGGCTTCATCATTGATTCTGATACAGGCACCGACAGCCGCATTTGATTATTACTACACCGAAAATAATGCTGCCCAATTTAAAGATCATTCAACCGGCAATATAAGCACATGGTATTGGAATTTTGGCGATGGGCAAACATCCTTTGAGCAGCATCCTATACATGTATTTGCCGACACGGGATGGTTTATGGTAACATTGATAGTGACAAATGAGTTCGGATGTTCCGACACGGCTGTCACGCCTTTTTACTCCTACCCGCCCTTTGTGTTTTTTATACCAAATAGCTTTACACCTAATTTAGACGGTATAAACGATGTATATACCGGTGCCGGAGAAGGCTTTACCGGTTTCCTGATGAGCATTTTTGATCGTTGGGGAAAAGAAATATTTAAAACAGATGACATAGAACGTGGATGGACTGGTTATGATACCAACAACCGAAAATTTCCGATTGGTGTATATGTTTATCGGGTTGATATTACCACACCGCCCGGTCTTCATTATAGATATATTGGACGTGTAACCCTGATTAGATAAAATGATTCGTTGGATTAACAACATCATACTTTTAAAATTTCTGATATTATCATCTTATGCCACACATATTATTGGTGGTGAGATGTATTATGATTGTTTGGGTAATAATCAATACAAAATAACACTCAAGATTTATCGAGACTGTTACAATGGCGAAGCTCCTTATGACAATCCTGCCAATATCAGTGTTTGGAAAGGGGATGGTACACTTTATACTAATTTATCCGTATCATTCCCCGGCTCATCATATGTTCCATTTATTGCCGGCAACCCCTGTTTTCAAGCTCCGCCCACAGTATGTGTGCAGGAAGCAATTTATACAACTACAGTGACCTTGCCACCCTCTTCCACCGGCTATATATTGGCATACCAGCGTTGTTGTAGAAATAACACAATAGTCAATCTGGTCAATCCACAATCAACCGGAGCCACATACACTGCTACGATTCCGCCAGCAGGCCCATTGGTATGTAATAACAGTCCGCGATTCAAAAACTTTCCTCCTATTGCTCTTTGCGTGGGTGACGCCTTGCAATTTGATCATTCGGCCATAGATCCTGACGGCGACTCGTTAAGTTATGAATTATGTGCTACCTACAGTGGCGGAACAGCTACAGCACCTATGCCTGTGCCTACATCGGCGCCACCATTTGATAATATCATATTTCAAAATCCGTATTCCATTACTTATCCTATTGCCAGCAATCCACCCATAACAATTAATCCTATCACCGGGGAGCTTAATGTTAAGCCTACTCAACTTGGGCAATATGTCGTTGGTGTATGTGTAAAAGAATACCGTAACGGTGTTTTAATAGGTACACACCGTCGTGATTTTCAATTTAACGTAGTTAACTGTATAGTAAATGTCAATGCTGAGATTCTCTTACCTCAATCACTCAATCCACTTGCTGACAATTTATTTCTAAGCTGTGGAGAGTATAATGTTCTTTTCTCAAATATTGGAAACAGCTCTATCAGTAATCCTCATTATCAATGGGATTTTGGAGTACCCTCTATAAATTCGGATACATCCAATATGCCATCACCTACTTATACCTATCC
>JAIXKU010000156.1 GCA_026936045.1 Flavobacteriales bacterium | reverse complement strand
TTACAAGGGATGGAGCAAAGATTACTCTCTCGTTTCAAATGGGGATTATCCGCCGATCTGCAAGTACCCGAACTTGAAACACGTATAGCCATTCTCGAAAAGAAACTATATAACGATGGCATAGAACTACCTAAAGATGTTGTAGAATATTTAGCTTATAGTATTACGACTAACATTCGTGAAATGGAAGGTGCGTTGATTTCACTTATTGCACAATCGTCTCTCAACAAAAAAGAGATTACCATTGATTTGGCAAAAAGAATGATTGACAAATTCGTGAAAAACAATGCCCGTGAAGTATCCATTGATTACATTCAGAAAGTTGTTTGTGACTATTTTGATTTGCCCATCGAATTGATGAAATCAAAAACAAGAAAACGCGAAGTCGTGCAAGCACGTCAGATAGCCATGTATTTTGCCAAGCAATACACCAAATCTTCACTGGCAACCATTGGTTCTCATTGTGGCGGTAAAGATCATGCTACTGTTTTACATGCCTGCAAAACAGTAAATAATCTTATAGAAACAGACAAGCGCTTCAGAGCATATGTTGAAGAGTTAGATAAAAAAATCAACATCTAATCAAGCAATATTGATCTCGTTAATCAATATTAACAAGCTTATTAGAATTCAGGCATGAATCAAGCTTATATAATTAATGGTGTACGAACAGGCATCGGCAGTTTTGCAGGTTCGCTAAGCCATGTCAGAGCGGACGATATGTTAGCGTCTGTCATCTCGCAACTTCTTAAAATAAATCCTGCACTTGATCCTGTTGCGATTGAAGATGTGATTGCAGGTTGTGCCAATCAGGCCGGTGAAGATAATCGCAACGTGGCTAGAATGGCATTGTTACTCGCCGGACTACCTGTATCCGTACCGGGCGAAACCATCAATCGTTTATGTGCTTCGGGTATGTCGGCCATTATCTCTGCTTCGCGTGGTATTCAAACAGGATGCGGAGATATTTATTTAGCCGGAGGAGTCGAAAATATGACACGCGCACCATGGATTATGTCAAAAACGACCACTCCTTTCGGGCGAGATGCTCAAATGTTTGACTCCAGTTTCGGATGGCGATTCATTAATCCGAAAATGCAAACTCTGTATGGCACAGACAGCATGGGACAAACAGCCGAAAACCTGCTTGATATCTATCCCGATATAACAAGAGCCGATCAGGATTCATTTGCTTTAGCTTCTCAGCAAAAAGCCGAAGCAGCATGGCAATCCGGACGTATAGTTAAGGAAGTCATGCCTTACTCCATTCCGCAAAAGAAAGGCGAGCCTTTCTTTTTTGCAAACGATGAATTTCGGAAGCCCAATACAACGTTAGAAGCGCTCGCACGCTTAAAACCGGTGTTTAAAGCAAATGGCTCTATAACAGCCGGTAATGCATCCGGGCTGAATGACGGCGCCGCAGTGTTGTTATTATCTTCCGAAAACGGCATCAATCAATTTAATCTCAAACCTCAGGCTCGCATCGTATCATCTGCTGTGTCCGGTGTCGAACCTCGCATCATGGGTATCGGCCCTGTAGAAGCTACACGAAAAGCGCTGAAGCGTGCCGCACTTACCCTCGATCAAATAGATATCATTGAAATTAACGAGGCCTTTGCAGCACAGGTTCTGGCCTGTACCAGAACATTGGGATTGGATGATAACGACCCGCGTATTAATCCAAACGGAGGAGCCATAGCATTAGGACATCCTTTGGGCATGTCAGGTGCAAGAATAGTGTTATCAGCCGCATTAGAACTTTCTCTCTCAACTAAACAATATGCCCTTTGCACTATGTGTGTGGGCGTGGGGCAAGGCTTCGCCGTTATTTTAGAAAAAGCATAAGGTGTGTCAAATATATATTTATAGGTTTTTATTAACCTGTGGCATACATCCCTCTTTAGCCTAATTCAACAGCCTATATATTAAGACCGTTGTAAAATTCCAATCTTTAAATTTAGCTTATCTTTTTTATAAAATCAGCTCTTTTGTCTGGTCAGTAGGGTTCTAAATCGGCTTAGCGTACGGTGATCAGAGGCTGCCTGCACCAGTGTTAACCCACAAAAACAGCTAAATGAAATGGAGTCATTGATTCTATCTTCTACCTCGTAATCACTTAAACCAT
>JAIXKU010000175.1 GCA_026936045.1 Flavobacteriales bacterium | reverse complement strand
GGGAAAAGCACCTAATAAAACGATGTATCTCTCGTTTCCCTTTTCTTTCTGTACACGAAACTTTGATACGGTATAGATGTATTCCTCTGATGTTGGATGTAGCATATAAACCATTCCATTTTCATCAACGATTTCTTGAGGTGCCATAAACTGGTAAAAAGGAGAGCTGAGCTGCAGACTATATGCTTTCAGTTTCGCAAAATCTATATAGCCTTCCCCATCAGGGCGCATGATCAAGTTGGACCCATTTTGCCCAATAAAAGTTGCTGTTGTTTTTTCGTTTGCATTCGCTTCATTAAACAGCGTAAGTTGGGCATTGGATGAAGGGACTAGTATCTTTTGATGATCAGGTAATGGTAATTCAATTTCATACTTAGCATGATTGGGTAAAATCAGAAAGGTTGCTGCTCCAGTTCTCAGCCCAGACCCGATGGATATATCATCCCTTTGCATCACATATCCATCGATTGGAGCAGTTATTTGATAGTTATTCGCAACAATCTGATCAAGTTCTTTCTGCGCCAGCAACACAACATCTAAATGCCATTGCAAAGCCGGCAGAGTTGTGTTCATGAAATAGCCATATTGCGTTAAAATGTCAAGCTCATGTTGCCGTTGTCCAAATTCCTTTTGCAATCTTGATATTTTTTTATCATCCTTTTGTCTTGTTGCTCTTTCAAGTTCTTTTGTTGCTTCATCAAGGGCTTTGCTTGCCTGATCAGTAGCGTCCTCAAACCCAATTTTAAACTGATATACTGCTTCCTTTGCTTCAATAACCAAAAGTTTTGTTTCTACCAATAACTGATCCACTTGTTGCTGATGATAGGCTAGTAACGGCTGCCCTTTTACAACCATCGCACCTTCTTTAACAAATATAGAAGTGGGTGATAGTTTACCATCTATCGCATCTGGTATAATGATGGGTATCACCTCTTGCGAAATAACCCGTGCTTGCTCCAGTGATAGCATCACCGGGAAAGAGCCACTGGTCAGTGTAGTTGCATTAACTTTGGGCAAGGCATGGAAACGATACGTTTTCCCAATCAAAGTCACAACTGCTATCAATATAAGTGGCATGAGTGCAACCCAGCGTTTAACACCGTACTTGCGCGCATCGTTCTGCATTTCCTTTTTCACAGGTTGATTAATCCTCCTAATTCACCCTTGCGCATAAACAGCAGAAAAGACAGGATTGGGGCCATCATGATGAGGGCTGCAACCAGCACATACTGTGGTAAAAACTGCCCTTGGATATGTATCAAAAGCGAAAGTGGGTATTGAATTGAATCTCGTAATAAAATGAGTGGTTGCTCAATCATGTTCCATGCTTCAGCAAACGTAAACACGAACACAAGCCATAATCCTGGCAAAGCATAGGGCATAACAATTTGGTATAATATTGTGCTTGTCCCCGCTCCCTCCAAACGTGCGTATTCAATCATTTCTTCAGGTAGTTGGGCTATCATCTGGCACATAAGAAAACTGCCAAACGGCGCGAATACAATTGGTAAATAAAGAGACCATCGTGTGTTAATAATGTTGAATTGTTGTGCAATGACATACTGTGGCACAATCAAAACCTGGAGTGGCATTAGCATGGTAAAAATAAACAGTACCAGAATTAACCTTCTTCCAATGAAACATACTTTCGCTAACACATAGCCTGCTGCCAAAGCGAACAAAGCCTGGCAGGATGCGCTTACAATTGACCATGTCAAGTCATTCCAAAATGCATCTAATAGTTGGCTATCCAGCAAAAGGGCTTCCTTATACTGGGATAGGGTTATTGGCATTGGAATGAAAGCAAGCCTTGTTGTCTGCCCATTGACATAGGCAGGTGTCATGATCCAACTTGGCATCAAAGAGTTCATAAACATAAAAACGACTGGAAGGAGGATAAAGGCTGCGTAGAATCCAAATAGAATTTTTATGAAAGCATGCTTCATCCATCTCATAGCTGTTCTCGCTTCTGAAAGGCGTGAATTATCAGCATAAAAAGCATTGACAAGAAGGCCGCTAAAAGAACCGCAGCAGCAGATAATCGTTGATAATTTAATCGTGCAAAGTGATTGCTTAAATAATGTTGAACAAAATAGAGGTTTTGCGGAGGATATGCACCATAGAGT
>JAIXKU010000001.1 GCA_026936045.1 Flavobacteriales bacterium | reverse complement strand
TCCCAATCTCAATTGGTCTAAGATACTTTTTGTTCACATGGATATGAATTCCAGTAGTGCCAACTTCCCAACATCTCAATAACGAATGACGCTCTTTAGCTAATTTCTCCAAGAAGTTTTTGGCATTCTTGTAGTTCATTGGTCTTGTGGTTATCTCGAATCCGCAATGGTCGTTCGGTTCTTCTTTATTCGACCCATCGAGGTAATCGATGGATGCATCCCATTTCATAATTGCATCAGAAGCAATTACTCTTTTGGTTTCTTTGAGTATTTCTTTAAAGAAACCTCGATTTCTCCTGTGGGTCCCAACTTCTATTTCTATACCAAACAATTCTTTGGTATCCTTATCTGGACTATAAGAATCTAAAACATTTGTATTATACGAATAGATGTCAGGCTTAAAGTTGTAACTTGTGGCACACAAACAGTTATCATATTTATTGTCGTAAACGTGTAAATAACAATTTTTCTTGCCTATTTTACTAAGGCATATGCCACATAACCTCTTTCCATATTCTAAATTACCATCTTCGCCTATTTCTATCTCCAATCTTGAAACACGTATTATTTCATAAGCTTTGCATCCATCGCATTGTGTTATTTTGAATTCCCTACACGACGTACATACTTTGAATCTTTCACCATTAGATCTAATGAATTCATGTGCTTTGGTTACGAACTTAGTACAATTGGTGCATTTAGTTGTAATTTTATTAAAACATTTGTCGCAGAGATGTTTATTCTGCCCATCTATTTCTTTCAGATGAATATCATCTGGATTGAAAAATTCCTTGCAATGTCTACACCTAATCATATCGTTAGATTGAATATCTTCCAACCCTATAGACGCTTTAATTCGCGTATTGCTTTCATCGATTTTGATTTCAGCGTAATTTTTATATACGTAATACGTGATGCCAAAATCGTAATTTTCGGCAAAATCGTATAATGTATTGTAGACAAGTTGTAATGTTTCTGGGGTTGTATTTAATTCTCTGAAATCATTTTGAGTTAATGTTCCCCTTAAATACAATGTCCTAGATGGAAAATTTATTTCCGGAGTCGATACATAATCGATAGTCCATTTTGTAGTTTTGGAGTAAAATCCACCACTGATTAGGTTATTAATTTTGTTGCTTTGTTCTGTTACTATGATAGAAAATATATCATCGGTCCTTCCTATTTCTAATGTTAACATATTACCTCCCGAGTAATTCGTTCATGAATTGGTCTATAAGTACATCCGAATTATCATGATCTTCCGGATGATACTGTACGCAATACATCGGATATGACTTGTGTGTAAATATTTCCACTACATCAGAATCATATGTATTTTTACTTACCATTGAATATGCAATCACCTCTAGTTCTAATGGAATCCCATTTTCTACCGAACATGACTGATGATGCCTACTGGTTACTTTACTAATTTTGTCACTTAGCCTTTTATATTTTTCAGTAAATATTAATTCATGACACTGGTGTGTTTGATTATTCGATTGATCATGGTATTCATTATTTTGTATGAGCTTTCCTCCATACACCGTCCATAATTTTTGCATTCCCCTACATATCGCAAGTATTGGGGTTTTTCGATCCATATATATTGGGAGTATATTTTTATCCCAATGTTCTAATATTGGATTTGATCTTCCTATTTTGAATGATGGAACTTCCCCATATGTGCTAGGTAATATATCTGCCCCACCGGGGCATATTATCATATCTACTTCTGGTGGATTGTCTATTGAACTTGGTGGGATAATTATCAAATCCCCCCAATTGCTAATGAACTCGGCATAAGATGTTGTTACACCAAATGCATCTCCGATTAACCATCCAGGTATTCCTATTTTACTCATTATTTCTTCTCCTTTATCTCTATTGTCCTTCCGTTTCCTATTACATATGTACGATTGGAAAACATAGGATGAACAGTTTCTTTCCTCACTATTGTTCCATTTCTCATCCATAAATAAGAACTATCTTTGTTTTGTGAATTCTTCCTTTCGACATCATTACAAACCAGTGGATAAATGGAATATTTTGACATCTCAGTAATTCCCTCTAATGTTTTTACATATTGCTCATCAAATTGATTATTGATATACATTCTTTTTATTAG
>JAIXKU010000177.1 GCA_026936045.1 Flavobacteriales bacterium | reverse complement strand
CATCCAGTATCATCTTTACGATGTCATGATGGCTGTATTTATGATCAGAGGATAGACTGTTATCAGAAGCTAACACGTCAAAAATTTCATCCTCGCTTAATTCATATTCACCATCTATGCCAAATAAATCTATCGCCATTTCGGTGTTTTCAGCAGGAGATGTTAGAGGTTTATGAAATGGATTATAAATCAACGAAAAAATGATGATAACGGAAGCTGCTAATGCCATACTACTGTATGTGAATATACGTTGTTGGCGGTGTTGTCTCTTTCCTTTGGCTATAGATTGATGTACCCTGTCCTGGAACGTATTAAAATAATTCTCAGGTGGATCAAACGAATAGTCAGATGATTGACGATGTTTCGGTATATAGTTTGAGTAAGGCATTGCTGTGTTTGTTCGGTTTGACGTTTCGGATTAATAATAGTTTAATCTTGTTTTAAGAATTCTTCAATTTTTTTTACCGAGAGATGGTACGAGGCTTTCAGTGCGCCAATAGATGTGCCGGTAATTACTGCCATGCTTTCATACGTCATTTCATCAAAATATCTCATATTAAAAACAGCACGCTGTTTATCAGGCAGAGATTGCATAGCCTCAATTAATTTACGTTGAATCTCTGTACCGGAAAAAGATACATCCATGCTTTGTGAGATTCTATCGGGTATATCGGATGTGATTGCTATTCTCTTCTTTTTAGCTAAAAAATCCAAACTGACATGAACGGCGATACGGTACAACCATGTACCCAAGGAGGCTTCTTGCCTGAACTTTTCAAGCCCTTTCCAGGCTTTGATAAATGTTAACTGCAAAATCTCATCCGTATCGTCATGCGTTATAACCATACGACGAATGGTTTGATATAAAGGGCGCTGATATTGTTCAATAAGCATTGAGAATCCTTTATCAAAGGTTTCTTTTGATTGTATCAGTCTTAATATTTCAGTCTCATTGCTCAACAGAATATGATATATTCTTAGACTTCGTCGAAGATAAATAGTTTAATCTAAGATTATATAAACGTCTGTCAAGCCATTATTCTGCTTTTTTGTCGTTATCAATTATAAAAATTATTAAGCTCTCTGATTTATCTTAAATTTGTGTAATGTAATACTCTTAAACAGCCCTGTTGCATTATGATGTTTGACATTATACTTACACTTGTTTATGCACTTATTTTAGGATGGGTGATTTACAGGGCGCCGTTATTCAAAGTGGAAGGGATAAAACCATACAGTTTTGTTTCAATCTTTACTATTAAGGTTATGGCCGGAGTGATGCTGTATCTTATCTATACCTATTATTATACGGATCGTTCAGAAGCAGATATTTATCGCTTCTATGATGATAGTGAGGCCTTATATCAGTTAATTTTTACCAACCTGCGCGAATTTTTGGCAAATTTCTTCGGCTTTGCTTCCGATTTTAATTCAGGCGGGAAATATGCACATCTGATGAATAACTGGATGTTGCCATACGATAATCCCATGTATAACGATAATCGTATAGTGATTCGCGTACATGCTCTGTTGCGTTTGTTATCTTTTGGCAGCTTTAACGTGCATACGGTCTTTTTTAGTTTCTTTTCTTTCACGGGTTTATTTTTGATGGCTCGGGTCTTTTATCATCTTATTGATGATTGGAAGTACGAGTTGTTCTTTGGCGTGCAATTAATTCCTTCGGTCTTGTTTTGGTCGTCTGGTTGCCTCAAAGAGCCGATTCTGTTTCTGGGTTTAGGTGTTTTTGTATATGCTTTCTTTTTTCTGAATAAATCACCTAAACTTTGGCATTGGCTATGTTTAATACTGTCTGTTTGATTAATCTATCTAACAAAATTTTATATTCTGATGGCCGTCATACCGGCAGCTTTGGCTTATCTGATTAGCCGTAAGGTTGCTGACAAATATGTGGTATCGGTATTTGGACTTACAACCTTGGTTTTAGTGTTGCTGGCTATGAATATTCAACATCTGATACCTTCTATCAATTTTATGCAGATGCTGGCGTTTAAGCAACAGAATTTTGTAAACTTGGCTGTAGCGGAGCAAGCCGGCTCTATAGTTACGACGGAATATCTTGAACCCACTATGTTGGATATGTTTCTAAAAGCGCCTCGGGCTTTATTCATAGCATTCTTTAAACCGCTGCCATGGGAAGTCGGCCGAAGTCCGTTCATCTTGATGCCCATGTTGGAAAACATCTTCTTTATACTTTCTTTGGCTTGGATTATTTGGAACAGCCGCCGTTCAGCTCATCTCTCATTTTCTTTATTCTGCATATCGTTTGTTATCATGCTCTTTGTCCTTGTCGGAATAAGTACACCTGTTTTAGGCGGTATTGTCAGATATAAAGTACCGGCATTACCCTTTTTATGGGCTGCGATCCTTAGCTTTTCAAAACGTATCAGATCATCTAAAACCAAATGGGCGCTTACATGAGAAAAACAATTTTGATAACCGGGGCTTCCTCTGGAATTGGGGCATCCTGTGCTTTTAAATTGGCAGAGAAGAAGCATCGTCTTATTTTGGCTGCACGCAGAGCGGATCGCATACAGCAGCTTTGTGATGAGCTCTCAACGATAACGGACGTACATCCTCTGATCATGGATGTGCGAAACAGAGAACAGGTTTTTTCGATCATTAAGGCATTGCCTGCCGCGTGGGAGGAAATAGATGTTTTGATAAACAATGCCGGCTTGGCTGTCGGCCTGAGTCATCTGCATGAAGGTTACCCAGATGACTGGGATCGAATGATTGATACAAATATAAAAGGGGTGTTGAATGTCTTGAAAGCGGTAACACCCGGAATGATTCGACATAAAAAAGGTCATATTGTACAAATCAGTTCTATTGCATCCAAAGAGGTTTACCCCAACGGGAATGTTTATTGTGCCACCAAACACGCTTTAGATGCTATCACACAGGGTATTCGCATGGAACTACTGCCTTATCATATTCGCGTGACATCCATTCACCCCGGCATGGTTGAGACGGAGTTTTCTTTGGTGCGGTTCAAGGGTGATAAGGCACGTGCTGATGCCGTATATAGCAATGTAGAACCGCTCAGTGCCGACGATGTGGCCGAGGTGATTGTGTATAGCATTGAATTGCCTTCGCACGTAAGTTTACACGAAGCGGTAGTTATGCCTTCGGCTCAGGCAGGCGCGCGTATGATGCGTAAAAAAGATGGTAGTATTTAGTTTTTTATATCATTTATTTATCATTCCTCCCGGCTATGAGTATTCTTTTTGATGAAATTGTTTTCGGGCCATTACACAGCAGGCGCTATGGTCATTCGTTGGGTATCAACCTGCTCCCGCTTGATAATAAGGTTTGCAACTACAATTGTATTTATTGTGAATGTGGGTGGACGGATTTAAAGAAGCAAAAAATCAGATTAACACCTTTTGATCAGGTTAAAGATGCGGTAGAACAGCGTTTTGCTGAGCTAAATCGGTGTCAAACCCCGGTTGATCATATAACCTTTGCCGGCAATGGCGAGCCAACCATGCATCCGGATTTTGCCCGTGTAGTGGATTTAGTACATACGGCACGCAGCAACTATCTTCCTGATGCCCAAACGGTTGTGCTCAGTAATGGCACTTTATTGTCACGTCCGGATGTTTATGAGGCGCTGACAAGAGTGGATAAGCCGACTCTTAAATTGGATACGGTTAACGAGCACTACTATCGTCTCATCAACCAACCGTATCATGCTAAATCTATCGAAACCTATATTAAACAGTTGATGCAGTTTGGCAAACATCTCTTTATACAAACCATGTTTCTGAGAGGCAAGGTACATGCTGAGCTGATAGATAATACACAAGGAAAAGAAGTAGCAGCCTGGTTGGAGACATTGGTTCAGATACAGCCCCAAGCGGTGGTTATTTATTCATTAGACAGGGAAACGCCGCTTAGCGGGCTGGGAAAGATTTCGACTTCAAGATTGGCAGAGATTTCAGGTTTAGTAAATGCGAAAGGGATCTCTTGCACGTATTATTAATAACATAAAAAAAGGCTGCCCAAAGGACAGCCTTTTTTTATGTTATTAATGATTATTACATCTTCACGATTTTCTGAGCAGATGAAGTCTGTCCGTCAATTGTAAGGGTGTAGTAGTAAACACCTGTAGCTAAGCCTGAACCATCCAATTGAATTTGATTGATACCGGCAGCCATGTTACCCGCATGCTTTTGCATAACCATTTTACCTGATAGGTCATACATTTGGAATACAACGTCTGAATTATTTTTCAATTCAAAAGCTACAGTTGTATTGCTACGGAAAGGATTAGGATAAACAGAAAGCATGGTTACAAGATCGTTTTCAACAACAGCGGCACCAGAACCTTCCTGCACACGGAAATCATCCAAAAAGAGAAGGAACATATCATTAGCATTGTGGTGGAAAGCGATATATATTTCCTGACCGGCATAAGCGTTCAATGAAATAGGGCCGATATCAGTCCAAAGACTGTCTAGGATCATACCTGATTGGTTATCGGTACGAGCGAAAATAGCTGGATCAGTAAAGTCCATATGACTAGTGCTAACAGTATTTACTAATACTTCATAACCGTCTCTGTACAATGGGTCTTGCATTTTATGCTTCCATGATAAGGTGGCACCATTAGAGGGGATCGTGATAGGTCCCATTTCCAACCAGTTACTAGCCTGACCGGGAGTATTAAACCAAGATGTGGCATACCAAAAGAAAGCAGAATCCACATCACCTTGTGCAGGATCTATATCTTCAAGATCTAATGAATAAAAGATACCATAGTCCATTGATAAGCCCGCCGGAAGAGATGAAGATAATGCAAATCCATCCACGTCTTCTCTTTCAATAGTGAAGTTAGACTGATCAGTTGGGTTGATATAATAACCCATAAGTGGCAACCACATCAAAGTATCACCGGCAGCTTTATCCTTGCTGATTTGCTTTAAAGGTGAAGTTGTTGTGTTGAATTGTCCGGGGTTAGCTTTTGATTGTGCTTGTACTGCAAAAGCGACACCGATAGCTAAAATGCTTAAGTAGATTCTTTTCATCTTGTATCAATTTTAATTAGTTAATGGTGCAAATATAAAAAAAATAGTTTAAAAACACTTTTTTTTAGAAATTATGTAAACCGTTTCAGGTCCTCTGTTAAAAAGTAAATCTAAAACAGAGAGGTTTTGATAAAAAGGAAATTTATAAGAAAAAACCTGTTTATAAGGTAGATAATCGTTATTCCCAATGTCTAAAAAATCCATTTTTCTATAATCATCTACCGTTCCTATGTTTGATAAATTATTAGCTTTTATTTTCGTTTCGGGTTGTATTTGTTGCATAATCCAGCGAAAGAGATCTAATGAGAAGCGGGCCAATGAATCCGGTTGAGAGAGCCAGATATCTTGTAATTCTACGGCATAATGTTCAAAGTAGGGTGCATTTTGATAAGCTGAAGTGATAGCATGCCAGTATTTTCGAGGCCAGGCGTGATGATAATCAATCATAACCTCATGCATTGGTTGATTGGAAGGGCCTTTTTTTACCGGAATAATCAGCTTTGTCACCCCTTGTGATCCTAATATATGAGCTCTGTTTCTAAAGGTTTGACGGATATAGGGCTCGCCTAAATCAATAATAGGTTCGGAAGCAGACATCCAAATCTGAACATACGAGATGCTCGGCAAAAAGGCGCAGGGGAAAATACTAGGTTGCATCAGTGTACTAGTCGCAAAATGCGATTCCAGCGAATATTCAAAGGGAATGATTTCTCACCCTTATCATCGGTGCTGAGCCAAATAATCAATGCTTTTCCTACCACGTGGTCTTCTGGCACAAAACCCCAAAAGCGGGAGTCAGCCGAATTATGTCGGTTATCACCCATCATGAAATAATAATCCATCTTGAAGGTGTATTGGTTCGTTTCTTTCTTGTTGATATAAATGGTTTGATCCTTTACATCCAACCTATTGCCTTCATACGCCGTGATAATACGGCGGTAAAGTGGCAGGTTTTCAATTGTGAGTTGAACGGTTTCGCCTTTAGCCGGTACTTTCAACGGGCCAAACTCATCTCGTGTCCATTGATAAGCCGGATTATTTGGGAAAACAGAAATACTGTATTCGTCCGTTTTCTTGATGGCAATGGCGATACTATCTACTGAGGGGTTGTTTTTCAAAACATTAACTTGTTCATCGGATAGCACCCAATTGACATCAAAATCTGGGTTTTCAGGATAGCGCGGTGCATTGGGGCGTAATCCCATGTCTTCTGCCGTAATGCCCATTTGCATCAGATATTTTTTATTCAAATCGCCCCTTAATTTGATATCGTAAGCATATTGAATATGTTTTGGTCTTTCGGCTTCTTTACCGTTGATATATAATATGCCGTCAATGATTTGCAGCTCATCGCCCGGAATGGCAACACATCGTTTGATATAGTTAGAACGCTTGTCAACCGGATGATAGACAATATTACCTTGGTATTTGGTATGGATGTATTTTCTGCCTTCAGCCAAATACTGATCCCATGAGCGCTCGGGCACACGGTTTGATATATCCGCCTGCCTGTATTGATAAGCTGCCATAATCACTTGTTCGTGATAATTATGCGCAGCCAGTTCGCGGGTTTGGATGGTGGTGTCATTAGCCGGGAAGTTGAATACAACGATGTCATTGCGTTTGATGGATTGAAATTTGGGCAAACGCAGATAAGGAATGGTCCACCAATCTAAATAAGATTTCTTAAAAGGCATAAATCCTAAAGGGATATCACTGAAGTTATTATGCGTAAATGGGAAAGTAAGTGGTGTATTAGGCAAGCGAAGGCCATAATGCAAGCGGCTGACAAACATGAAATCCCCTATCAGCAAATCTTCCTCCATGGACGAAGTCGGTATCTTGAATGCTTCTACAAAATACCCTTTGATGAAGGTAGCGGCTATTACTGCAAAGACAAGCGCTTCAGCCCATTCTCTGATAAAATTCTTTTTGGGTTTAGGCCATTCGGAAGGCGGAACATAAGTTGCTTTTTGGTCTTTGGCCAGTTTGATGAAATAATAAGGAAAAAGAAAAATAGCTTGTAAATGCTCCGACCAGCCGTAACGCCCGAATGCTTTAGCTAACTGTACCAACAGTACAGCAAACATCAGAAGATTCACACCGGGAAAAAGGAATAAGACAATCCAATACCAAGGCTTGGCAGTCAGACGTGTCCATACAAAGAAGTTATACATCGGCACTACCGATTCCCAGCCTTTGCGGCCGGCTTTCACAAACAACAGCCAAAGGCCGATATGAAAAGGAATCAGTAATAACCCTAAAATAATCAGAAACATAAAGCGTATTTTTATGCAAATCTAATCGAATATACAAAAGACGAAAGCAGGTTAATATAAATTAACGGCTGTTTTCTATGAAAGAAGATACAGAAAGACAGGACTTTCAGGCCTTTACAGGTTGAAAAGATTTGCGGTTGATTAAATACCACGAGCCAAAAAGTAAACCTGTATAGAATATGTCGCCCATGATACCATTAAGCAAGAAACTGCCAAACAAATCGCCGTAAGGTGATTGAAGGAATGGGACTCCCATGTATAAGCACTGAAGCCATCCGGAAAACGATTGTACGTAAAACGGACTACCAATAAATACAGCTGTATTTGTTATCAAATAAAAGAGCAATGAAGAGGCTATGCTGCCGGCAAGTATGGTAGAGAACTGTAAGCGATGGCGTAGCAATGAGCCGATGCCCCAAATCAGTAGCATACTGATATACACACCTAATGCATCAGCAGAGATGAAGTATAAGAAATCAGTAACAGGTTTGGCATAAATAAATATGTTCACCAAAAAATCTGTAATCACCCAAACCAAAAGAGGTAATAATACGCTTAATTTGCGGTTAGCAATCAAAGTGCTACCCATAAGCGTAATGCCGACCATCGGTGTGAAATTCCAAGGATGAGGCAATAAACGTGTAAGCCCGGCTGCAAGGATAATACCTGTTAAATAAACCAACTTGTTTTTCATGTCCGTATTGTTGATGTGGTGCAAAAATAACATTTTCATCAATCAAACAACAATAAAATCAGGTAAAATGTTTTTGATAAAAGTCCATTACGTTTTTACGTAGAATCTTATCTATAATTTCATAAGGTTCATATCCATGCCATAAAGCGCGACCATGCCGCGTGCGCTCGAGAAACGAAACCAAGTCATCATGTAAACGTGGTATTGCAGATGATTTATCGTAAAAATCTACATGAGAGATGGCGCCATCGTAATCTGAGCCGAGTGCCACCCTGTCCCATCCGGTTTTATCGCCAACAGATGAAACGATTTGTAAAGCATTGTCCATAAAAATAGAACAATAAGCATCCCGTATCTGTTGCTCATCTTTCAACGCTTTCAGCGATTTGAAAAATCGCCCGCCGCCGAGTTTGTTTTTATCCAGCATCAACCCGATTAAGCCATCTGTTTCGTGTATAATGCGTATCTCTTCGTCAGTAAGATTAATGCTCCAACGATTAAAATGCATATTGTTGTTTTTGGCATTATTATCAGGTCTTAATAACGAGTTGTTCATATTTTTATATCCGTTTACACCAGTATGACTGCATATAATAGGTATCTTATCGTTTTTGGAAATATGGTTATAGCTGCGAATCCAATTATATAGTTCCTTGCGTCCAGACAAACTCATATGTTTTGTGTCCACAAGAATACGTTTGCCGTTATTGGCGCTAAGCAGTTCTTTCAAACATTTTATACCCAAGCCTGTCAGATTAGACTCTAATCCTTTATTCTGATTAAGCATACCGGAGCCAAGAAAGCCGGATAGACTTTTGGCATGTCCACATAAACCGTTATAAAAATGATGACTTAGATTGATGCTGAAAGGCGGATGTGTCCAGTTCTTTACGGTAATGATATTTTGCATCAACTCTTTTTTCATCTCCTGCGGGCTGAGCTGGCCGGATAGCATCTTTTCGTTAAAAAATACATGAGCGCCTTCTATTGAAAGAACAATAGCCAGGTTTCTTTTATCGGCTTTCAATACATTTTGCAACTCACCATAGTTGTTCACTAACTGATAGGCATAAGCTCCATCCGGTGAAAGGCCTTGATGATCCTCAATATAGCGATATTCTGCTTGCAGTTCTTCAAAATAATCAGTATGGTTGAAAAGATAATTGACAGCATCCGGAGCGTAACCGGTAATCACTTCCAGCATTTCCCGGCGTGCCTGCTTCGAGGTGACAGCCTTTGACAAGCTGCGTAAAGACAAAAACCCTTTTTCCAATGGATAAAGAGAAACGGTTGCTACCCGTACACGCCCTTTGACTAATTCATAAAAATTAGACTGGCTGTATTTGGCTACATCTTTACTTTTATTAAAAATTAAACGAGCGACTGCTGTTTTGCCCAAATGATGGTTTACATCATCCCAAATAGTATGTTGAGGCTTCGGATAACCTGAATTGAATGTTTTTAATGTCGAATGTGTGTGAATATCAGCAAAATAGTCTTTTCCCATCTGTTGAGATTGTTTTTAAATGGTTATTGGTGTAAATATTGTAAAAAATCAGCAATTATTGCATGAGAAGAAAATTATTTGTATCATTGCACCCCTTAAAATTGATAATCATGGATAATTTGATCAAGCAAGTACAAGAAAAGTTAGTTGCTGCCAATAATTTGCCCGAGTTTAAATCCGGCGATACTATTATACTTTCTTATAAAATCAGAGAAGGAAGCAAAGAACGTATCCAGAAGTTTCAGGGCATAGTTTTACAAAAGAAAACCGCCACATTCACACTTAGAAAGATATCAAATGGCGTGGGCGTAGAGCGTATATTCCCTTACAACTCACCTTTTATCAGTGATATTGAAGTGCTGAAAAAAGGAAAAGTACGCAGAGCGCGCTTGTTTTATCTTCGTGAGGCCAAAGGAAAGGCTGCAAAGATTAAAGAAAGAATTGTCGTTACTGCATAAGTAATAACACAATAAATCATTTGGAAGCCGGTTAAGAGCCGGCTTTCTTTTTTTCTGCCTCTTCCCGATATACGGTAAAATTCAACACCACACAGAAGAGTGAAAAGAATAAAGCCAAGAAATAGCCTATTCTAAATTTCACTTCTAAAAAAACAGCGGCCTCGTGGGAAGAGTATTTTATGCGGTCGCGGAGATATACATATAAAAACATTAAAAAAATAACGGCTACCGAACCGGCTATCGAACGTAAAAGGAATGTGCGAGAGAAGAATGACAAAATAAGTCCGGCTAAAAGAAACGCAAATGCGGCAGTCGTGATCAGATTGGCCTGTGCAAACTCCGGGTTTTCATCGCTGTAATCGGCCAGTATAATATCTACACCGGAATATGATTTTTGATCTATGCGGTTGTCACCGCATGTCAATATACAAAACGGTAAAAAAAAGCATAAACAGGCTAGGCCAAAACCGGTGATGGAAAAAACAGGACGTTTTTTCCATGAGGTTGCTACAGGGTTTTCATCTGAAGATGTATTATGTGTCATGAATCAGCAATTTTATGGTTGCATGCAACGGATTACAGACCGATATTACATAAGAAATCCATTGTTCTGGTTTGTTTGTCAGGTCCAGCATATGTGTTATGCGTTCCTGAAATAGTCCTTCCGGATAGCACCAGGCATGAATTTGTTTGATTTGCTCAGCGGTGAGTTCGTGCTTCTTTCTAATAGAACGATGGTATTTCTTTTCTAATTTCTGAATTTGCCTCTCTGTGCTTCTCCATGCCGCTTCAGCAGAGGCTTGAAGGGTATGGTCGGATTGGGATATTATTCTCGCTAATAACTGAAATTGCTCCGAAAATATTTGCTTTATCTCCTCAAAATCTTGTGGTTTATCATGCTTCTCAATCCAACGATTAAGCAATATTTGTGGAGATACCGTTAAATCGGGGTATGAGAAACCAAGTTTTTGCAGCCGGTGATTCATTTTTCTCGAGATAAATAAGAATGAATCACGCATTAATACAACAGGATAGAACACATTGGATTTCTCAAACATCAAACGGTATTGCAGCCAATAGGCAACTTCTGACGGCCCACCAATTATGGCGATATCGGGGAGTAGAGATTCTTGATAAAGCGGGCGTGTTATAACATTGGTGCTCAGATAGGGCAATAATGCATCTGTTCCGTTATCAAACTCGTCTAAAGAGAAACTAATACGGCTGTTTAAAACAGTAAAACGATCGCCTGTTTTCAGTATACGATTTCGACCTGTTTCCGGATCGCTGTAAAAAAGATTAATCTCGCGCGGCAGAGCTTGTGGTTTGTAGCCGGCTTCTTCTAAATGCGTGACAGTTTGGCTTACGGTATGGAAAGATAGTTGCTGAATCAACTCATTACGAAAAACAGGCAAAGCCATCTTTTTTAATGCCAGATCTTGTTGATCTATTATCACCAAGCCGTGTTTGCCAAAAAGATGATGAACTAATCGGCGTGTTGCATCTGTTAAATTATGACTTTGTATGTATAAGTCTTTCCATGACTGCCATACTTGGGCTAAGGTTTGATTATGTCCTGCGGCTTGAATAAGTTGGTCAAACACAAGATGTATGTTATCAAGATCTCGTTCGCCACAGGGTATAAGTGGTGAGTCGGGCGGTGACCATGAGAATTTTTGATTTTGAAACCAACAGTGTCTGATTTCTTCAAAGTCATGATCTTCCGAGTTCAACCATAATACCGGCACAAAATGGCAGTCGGTATGTTTTTCGCTGAGTTGTTGAGCCAAAGCGATAACGGATGCAATCTTATAAATAAAGAATAGGGGTGAAGCGCCTAACGTTAGCTGATGACCGGTAGTGACGGTAAACGTATCGGGTAAGAGTAATTTTTTGATATTCTGTGCCACTTCGGCTGACAAGGGTATGTGTCCATATTGCTTAGTCAGCGCCGCATGCAGCGCTTTACGATTAATAGGATGTTTTCTGCGAGCAGCCAATGCCTTTTCCAACCCATGCCAATCTGGTGTAAACTGATAAAAAACTTTGGCTTGTTCTTGACCAGATAAATAGTCATGAAATAAAGGACTGCCTATACCGGCATTTTCAAATGCTATAGAATGAAAATTCATATAACAAAGGAACATAACAAGGCGCGGTTTTCAAAATTTGCTATAAAATGAAAAAACAATCATCGCAAACAAACGATAATAATCAGAGTAACAGGTAGTTGTAATTTGTTCGGGATAAAAAGCCGGATTTTATTTATCAGCAAATCGTCTATTTATGAAAAATACATAACTTTGTAAATCTGTTAAAACAGGTAAAAAATCTTTAAAAAAGTTATATTTGATGCATTGACTCAATTGGTTTTGTATCAGAAAAAAGTAAACTGTTATGAATAAAAAAAATTACTCTCGTTTGTTTGTGTCGGCGATGTTCTTGGCTTTGGAATTTGTGCTACCGTCTGTTGCTAAAGCGCAATTAAATAATGGTTGTGGCAATGAAAGTCAAATGATAGAAAAAGAATATCCGGGATTTGAAATGAACAAAGCTTTGTTTAAACAAGAATTTGCGACATGGTTACAATCAGTTGACATCAACCAGTTTGAACTTTCGGAATCCGGTGCACGCATTATACCTATGGTAGTTCACATCTTACATGAGGGGGGTACTGAAAATATTTCGAAGGCACAGGTATTAAGTCAAATAACAGCTATTAATAAAGACTTTAGAGGACTGAATGCCGGCCTTAGTTCACCTGCATTTCAAGGACATCCCACTTTTTCTTCACTGGTAGCAGATTGTAATATAGAATTTAGATTAGCTACAAAAGACCCGCAAGGAAATTGTACAGATGGTATTGTGCGTGTCTATACACCCAAAACGAATCAAGCTAAAGACTTTACCAAATTCAAGCAAATCAGCTATTGGGACAGAGAAAAGTATTTCAATGTATGGGTGGTAAAATCTATTTTTAATGATACAAAGTACGGCCAGATTTTAGGTTACGCGCAATTCCCATTTCCTTATGGATCTCAATATCCGCTTACTTCTACCGATGGTGTAGCAGTTATTCATAATGCTTTTGGTACAACGGGTACAGCGGCTAGTGGCACAGGTGCGACCTTAACGCATGAGGCCGGCCACTGGTTAGGCCTCTTCCATATTTGGGGTGATGAAGATTGTGGTGATGATGGGATTGATGACACACCAGTTCATAAAGAACCAAACTTCTCCGGCCCATCATGTTTCCCAATTCCGAAGACCGCTACTTGCTATGATGCGGATCTGTATATGCGTGATACCATTGGTGAGATGTGGATGGACTTTATGGATTATACCTCTGATCAATGTTTGTGGATGTTTTCCCTAGGACAGAGTGAGAAAATGGACTTCGTTTTGAGTACAATACCATTCCGTGCTAATTTGATTAAAAACGATAATAATGTACTTACGGGTACGGATGATGCTGCATACGCTGCGCCATGCTCTCCGGCTCCTATCGCCGATTTTTGGAGCCGCACAGGTACCAATGAAGTTGTAACAACAAAATTACTTTGTGCCGGTCAATCTCTTACATTTAATCATGGCACGTATAATGCAGTTCCCAGCTCTTTGGATTGGGCTTTTGAAGGTGGTGCACCTGCGACCTCTACAGCTAACTCACCTGCTATCACCTACAATACAGCCGGTGTGTATGATGTAACGTTAACTGCAGCAAATGCGGTGGGTTCAAACACGAAAGTAAAACAAGATTATGTGAGAGTGTATAATGATGTGGCGGATGTGTCAAGTCATATTTATTATGAACCATTTGAATATGGCAGCTTGTATGAACAAGGTAAATGGTTGAGCGTGAATGAAGGGAATTTGAATAATCGTTGGGAATGGTTTGAATCAGCCGGTTATTTAAGTACTAAATCTATGCGTTTGAAAAATGATAATAATATCACCTTCGAAACGGATGCTTTGATTTCGCCCATGTATAATCTTACC
>JAIXKU010000071.1 GCA_026936045.1 Flavobacteriales bacterium | reverse complement strand
ACGCCGGGAAGTTCCCGCCCCTCGAGGTATTCCAGGAGCGCACCGCCGGCGGTGGAGATGTAAGAAACCCCTTCGGAAAAACCGAACTGGTTGACACAAGCCACGGAATCTCCGCCACCCACCAGGGAAAAACCTCCTTTGGAGGTGGCATCGACAATGGCCTGGCCAACGGCTATGGATCCGGCGGCAAATTTTTCCATCTCAAAGACACCTACGGGGCCGTTCCACAAAATAGTGCCTGATTTTCCGATGACCTCCCTGAAATAGGCAATGGATTCAGGGCCGGCATCCAGTCCCATCCATCCTTCGGGAATTTCACCGGCTTTGCACACCATTGTATTGGCATCGTTCGAAAAAGCATCCGCAGCCACCACATCGGAGGCCATGATGATGTTAACCCCCTTTTCTTTCGCAGTCTGCTCAATACGCAGGGCGGTTTCAAGGAATTCGTCCTCGCACAGGGAATTGCCGATCTTGCCACCTCTGGCTTTTACAAAGGTGAAAGTCATCCCCCCTCCCAATACCTGACTTCGACAATGCGCCACCCTAAAAATCTTTCCAAAAATTTTCATCAAATAATTGAGCGATTGACCTGTGTCTGTTTGTCAGAAGCATCGTCTTGGTCATTGTGCTTCCACTGACAGGTAGATTTATCTTTATGGTTGTAATTGTTTTAGCAATATTCAAGACTTTGTCGGCACTCATATTTATATGGCTTTTCTTCAGCACCCTTTCAAGTTCTTTATAAACCTTGTATGCCACAAAACAAATACAAACGTGGGCTTCAATCCTTTTTGGCGTAAAATGGAACACAGGCCTCATTTCAAGCGTTCCTTTTGTAATCCGGAATGCACGTTCAACTGACCACAAGCCGCTGTATTGTTCATATACTTCTTTTGCAGGCAGGCCCGTGTTGGTAATATATCCTTTGAGGCCATCCCATTGTTCATCCTGCTTGATTTTATCCTGGTTAATGACAACCTTAATATTGTCAGGTATTTCAAGAAACTTATTATACCCGCGCTTGTTGATATTCTCTTTGGTGATATTGCCGCTCCGGTATGCTTTTTCAAGCCGTTTTACGCCTTTATCCCTGTTGTACTTGTCTTTCTTGGCCCTATTGTCGGAATAACCAACAATTAGCCTTGCAGTACCTTTTCGTGTTTCATAAAACTCCCCATCCTGCTTCGATAATGACAAAGCCCATTTTTTGACCGGGTTGCTCTCGTTTTTTATTCTTGCGCCAATGATGTATTTGTAATGGCCCGATTCAAGCAAGGTAATGTTGCTTTGATTCATTAACCCGGAATCGGCCACAATGATAAAATCATCAAGTTTGAACCTTTGGACAAAATCCTCCACTACCGGGAGCATGGTATACCCTTCGTATTGAGAACCGTTGAAAACCGAATATGAAAGCGGGTAGCCATCCTGGCTGACCAATAAACCCAAAACAACTTGTGGCTGGCTGTGTTTCCCGTCTTTTGAAAAGCCTGTTTCCCGGAGTCCATCTCCATAATCCGTCTCAAAATAGAGGGTAGTTACATCATAAAATAATAGACCTATCTTTCCTCCCAATATTTTACGGGTATGATCAACACTGATTTGCTGAATCTTTTCTTGTTGTGTATTGTATAGCTTGTCAAGGTAACGATAGATCCGGTGCAATTGTGCATCTTCGCCAAAGTGTGATTTAAGGTATTCGACCGTTGCCGACTTGCTCATCGGTTGGCTTAAACGGGCTATAACCAGTTGCCGGAATATATCGTCTTCAATGGCATCAAACCCTGTTAGTTTGAATACTTTGTTTAATATCAATTGTACTCCATTGAGCAGAATGTTTTCAATATTCGAAAGCAAATACTCTGTAACTTGCTTCTCTTCGATTGCCTTGTTATAGACCTCAAATACATCCTGCTCCCCAATATGATCGGATATCCATTTTTTCCCCTGTTTAAACAGAGATGCTATCTCGGAACTATTGTTACTGGTGCCAATGGTGGTAATTTCCCAATAGATGCCGGCACGTTTTTCAACAACAACAATGCTGGTCGTACCTGAACGATTTTTTTTCTTGCGTATGAACATACCCAAATGTAGGCCATTTTTTGGCTTGCGCCACCCAAAATGGTGGCGCAAATTTTACAACATGCTGG
>JAIXKU010000261.1 GCA_026936045.1 Flavobacteriales bacterium | reverse complement strand
TTAACAATGTTTATGATTAAGAATCCGGCTGCTAAAATATAAAAAAAGATAATCAGATGATAATATCTGATTAAAAGATAAAAAAATGAGTATTATTTCTGTATTTTATTGCAGATCACTCTATTAAAAATATGGCTTTTAATGGCAATGTGTCGAGGTGGTTGGCTTTGACAGTTGAGGACTGAGGTATGGAATACCTAAATTAAGTCCGCGAAGAATGAGTAGCAGGGCCACAATACCAACCCAGACGGGAATCAGTTGTCGCATTCGTTTTCTGATAGGAAGGCTTAAAAGATGTGTACCGGCCGTGAGGGCATAAAGAGCCGGAATGGTACCCAAGCCAAAGAAAAGCATGAAATAAACGCTGTTTATAAGCCCGCCGGCTGCCAAAGCGCCGGCCACTGCTACATATACCATGCCGCATGGCATGAATCCGTTTAGCATACCTAAAATTAGGATGGCGCCGTAATTTTTTTGCGTAAACAGATATTTCGCCGGTTTTTTGATTTTATTGAAGAAAGAACTGCCCAAACGGCTTAGTTTCTGTTCAAGCTGGAGATAGGGAATGATAAATAACAATAAGAAAATACCGGAAATAATAGAAATGGTTTGCTGAAATCTGCCGAGCAGTACGACATTACCAAGCAGGCCTAATAATAACCCGATGGCAATATAGGATAAAATACGTCCGGTGTGATAAAGCAGACGACTGGTAATTATGGAAAAGGTATTTGTTCTAATAACCGGCATAGCCAAAGCAATAGGGCCACACATACCTACACAGTGAAAACTGCTCATTAATCCGATACCCAGAGCTACCCAAATCATTTATTGAATAATTAACGGTGTCTCTATATAATAATCTTTACCCTCTGCTTGCCAGTTGATTTTACAAACCCATTTGCCCCGTTGTAAAGCGTCTTTTGCTATTTCCTGACGACCGTTTGTATCTAACGACAAATGTGCGCGCAAATCGAGCTTAGGATCGGATGGACGAAAGAAAAGCACATCGCCCGACATGGAACGATGGTTTGCCATCTCTGAGAAGTCAATCCATACTGTACCGTCTGCACCTGTTTTTATTTCCGGCTTGGCTGATAAGCTCGTGGTATTATTCATTTTATTTATGACTTGCTGATAGGCAATTTCCTGCTCGTAATAATCTGAGGAAACCAAATTAATATCGGTTTGCCTGACACAGGTGATGACTAAAAAAAGGATAAATCCGGTAAATAAAATGATGGTTATGGTAATGCCTTTGCCCCAACTCATATTCGTATTTTCAAAAAGATAACAAATTATAATGATTAAGGTTTGGCAACAGGTGCAAGAAACATGGTGGATACCGACTCAATAACTTTATCATTGCTTATCACATCAATCTCAATCGGCGTTTTCATTTGTTTAATGTCTTTGGCCGGTATTTCTATTAGCATCACATCTTGTGCAATAGACTGTCCGGCAATCACCAATCTTTCCGGGCGTATAATCAGGCCGTTTTGGTCCTTAAGCTGTAATGTGACGGTGATGGTATCATAGGTTTTATTTACCACCTGAATGTTGTACAAATTGGAGATTTGGCCGTTTGCCAATTCCTGATACAGTTGTCCTGTGGCTCTGACTACGGTTGTTTCGGTATTCTTGCGTGATGTTATCAAATAAAGAAATGCACCTACCAGAAGCGCCAGAACGGTTGAATAGGCTATTATTCTAGCATCTATGCGCAGTTTTTTTCCACCACTCAATCCGTGTAACGAATCGTAGCGAATAAGGCCTTTCGGCTTACCGATTTTGAGCATCACATCATCGCAGGCATCAATACATGCCGTACAATGCACACATTCCAGTTGCGTACCATTGCGTATATCAATACCTGTTGGGCATACCTGCACACATAACGTACAGTCCACGCAGTCGCCCAAGCCGGAATTACCGTCACGACTTAATTTTCCACGCGGCTCGCCTCTGTTTTTATCATAAGCTACAACAATGGTTTCTTTATTTATTAAAACCCCTTGTAAGCGGCCGTAAGGACATATTACAGTGCAAGCGTATTCGCGAATAACCGTAAATACAAGATAGAAAATAGATGAAAAAGCAAATATAAAAATAAAAACGCCGGCAGGAATGACGGAGGGATTGGCGTACCAGGCCATCAGTTGATCCATGCTGACCACATAGGCCAACACAACATTTGAAACAAACAGAGAGATAAGGATGAAGATACAATGCTTTGCTGTTTTGCGAATGATCTTCTCATTCGTCCAGGGCTGTTGTTTTAATCTTTTTTGTTGTGCAGCATTTCCTTCTATCAGGTATTCAATTTTGCGAAATACCATTTCCATAAACAGTGTCTGGGGGCAAGCCCAGCCGCACCAAACGCGACCAAAGACAACTGTAAAGAGGATAACAAAAACAAAAAAGATGAGTAGAAGGAAAATGAGCAGATGCGTATCCTGTGGCCAAAAGATCTGTCCAAGAATGATGAATTTTCTTTCAATAAAGTTGAGCATTAAGAAAGGATGTCCTCCGATTTTGATAAAAGGGGTCACAAGAAAAAGGCCCATCAGCATAACAGTCACCCATACACGGGCACGATGAAACTTGCCGGCAGGTTTTTTAGGAACAGGACGAGAATTCCGTGTTATCGGACTGTCAATCGGAATTTCTGTGTGCGACATCAACAAAAAAGCATCAATTCAAAATCATTTATTCTACCCATTTTTCTCCGGCAGGCGCCAAACCGCCCTCGGGATTACTGCCTTGCAATGAAAGGATAAAACTGGCCACTTCTTGTATTTGGTATGGGCTGAGCTTTTCTTTCCAGGCAATCATTCCTTTTTCCACAACACCATATTTAATGGTTGAAAATACATTTTTAATACCACCGCCATGTATCCAATACCCATCGGTAAGGTTTGGTCCGACACTACCGCCTGCTTGTGGCCCGTGGCAAGTTACACAGTTATCGGCAAAAATCTGTTTGCCTTCATTTAATTCAGAGGCAGAACTGAGCAAGACCACCGTATTTTCATCAATCTGATTGGCTTGACTTTTCAGACGTTCTTCTTTTTTCAATTTGGCCTGAGCCATTTCTTTCTCATACTCCTGTATCTGATCTTGTCCTACACCCAGGATGATATAATAGAGAATATAAATAACGGCACAAATGATTGTGCCATTGAACAACCAAAAAAGCCAGGGTGGCATGGTGTTGTCCAACTCCTCAATACCATCTATTTCATGCCCTTCTATAAGCAGCTCTTTCTCACGGTTAAGTGGCACCAATCCCATGAACTTATTCCAAAATTGTTTTGCCGGACCGTTTTTAATATATTCTTCGGCATCAGCGGTGCCCCATTTCTTCAAAATATTGAGGTGATGAGAAAAAACGATACCATCAAAACATAACTGTAAAAACAATAACACAGCTATGATGCTCAGAAACAGTTGCCCGTTTGAAAAACCGGCTGTTACGATGTCGTTTTGATTTTTCGAACCTACTAACGAGAGTACAATGGCAGTTATAAGCCATAATCCGGTTAATCGTTGGGCTATTTGCTGTTGCTTGTGGTTGGCACGAGGGGCATAATTATGCTTTTTCATGACGGATAGTTTAGATTTCATTGTGTTGAGAGGCGTCATCATCTATTGGTAAATTTTTAAGAATATGAATGGTCTTTTTGTCTTTTCGGTACACACGAATCAACATGAAGGAGAAGTACAGAAAAAAAACGGTCAGAGAGATAATCGGATAGATAGACACATCCGGTATATTTTGTGCTACTTCTTTAATCATGGCTGTGGTGTAGTATTTGATGAAACGACAGGCAGAAAATCATGCGATGCATTAGGCCCTTTGATGTCTTTACCAAGGCGTTGCAAATAGGCAATCAGTGCTACAATCTCTTTATTTTCAAGTGATGGAATACCTTCCATTTCCGCTACCTGTTTTACTTTGGAGTCGGCCATTAGTTTATCGGCGATAGACTTGGCTTGCCGCTTTAAATCCTCGTTAGCTTGTTTATCATAACCGGCCGGATAAGGCACGCCCATTTTTTGCAATACCCGTATTTTGGCAGATGTAGAGGTGATATCTAAATCATCTCGTATAATCCATTTATAAGAAGGCATGATTGTACCGGCAGAAGTGAGCGGCGGATCATACATATGCAGAAAGTGCCATGAATCTGGATTTTTGCCACCCTGACGGGCTAAATCTGGTCCGGTACGTTTAGATCCCCATAAGAATGGATGGTCGTAAACGAATTCACCTGCTTTGCTGTATTCACCATAGCGCTCCGTTTCTGAGCGGAAAGGACGAATCATTTGTGAGTGGCAGTTGTTACATCCTTCGCGTATATAGATATCACGTCCCTGAAGTTCAAGGGCTGTAAGCGGCTTCACACTTTCTATCGTAGGCACATTGGATTTTATGAGCATCGTTGGGAAGAATTCTACCATGCCTCCAATGAGAATAGCTATCAAGGAAAGAACTGTCAACAAGATTGGTTTACGTTCCAATACGCGATGCCAAAATTCACGTTTGGCCGGTATTTCAGCTACTAAAGCAGGCGCTTCGGCCGGTTCGTTTGCAACAAAACTACCTCTTTTGGCAGTTTTCACTAAGTTAACAACCATGATAATGGTACCTGTAAGATATAATGAACCACCGATGCTACGCAAAACATACATAGGCATGATTTGCTTCAGTGTTTGTAGGAAGTTTGGATATTGCAACATGCCATCCACGTTAAATTCTTTCCACATCAGAGATTGCGTCAGAGCGGCCACGTAAAGAGGCAATGCATAGAAGATGATACCAAGTGTGCCGATCCAGAAATGGGCGTTGGCTAGTTTTCTTGAATACAATGTAGTGCCCCACATTTTTGGTACCATCCAGTAGAGCATACCGAAGGTTAGAAACCCGTTCCATCCCAAAGCGCCAACGTGTACGTGTGCGATGGTCCAGTCGGTATAGTGGCTGATGGCATTGACGTTCTTTAATGCCAGCATAGGGCCTTCAAAAGTAGCCATACCGTAGGCGGTTACCGCCACCACAAAGAATTTCAGAACAGGATCTTCGCGCACCTTATCCCAAGCGCCACGCAGCGTGAGCAGGCCATTTATCATACCTCCCCATGAAGGAGCAATCAGCATCAAGGAGAAGGCTGTACCCAATGCCTGCGCCCAACCCGGTAAGGCTGTGTAAAGCAGATGGTGCGGGCCGGCCCAGATGTAGATAAAGATAAGAGACCAAAAGTGTACGATAGAAAGTTTATAAGAATAAACCGGGCGGTTGGCTGCTTTTACCAAGAAGTAATACATCAATCCTAAATAGGGTGTTGTAAGGAAAAATGCCACGGCATTATGACCGTACCACCATTGTACCAACGCATCCTGCACACCGGCAAACAGCGAATAACTTTTTGTAAGCGAAACAGGAATCTCAAGCGAGTTGACGATATGGAGCACGGCTACTGTGATAAGCGTAGCGATATAAAACCAAATAGCTACATAAATATGTTGTACGCGACGACGCAGAATCGTACCAATCAGGTTCGCCCCAAAAGCTACCCAAACTAATGTAATGGCAATATCTATCGGCCATTCCAATTCGGCATATTCTTTAGATGTATTAAAGCCCATGGGTAATGAAATGGCTGCGGCCAAAATAATTAATTGCCAGCCCCAGAAATTGAACCAGCTTAGGAAGTCGCTATACATACGGGCCTTGAGCAGGCGTTGTAAGGAATAATAGACCCCGGCAAAAATACCGTTGCCCACAAAAGCAAAGATTACGGCATTGGTATGTAAAGGCCGGATGCGGCCGAATGTTGTCCAGGGAAGCTCCAGATTCATTGGTCGAAGATAAAGCTCAAAGGCAGCCCAAAGACCTACTGTCATACCGGTGATCCCCCACGCGATGGTGGCTAATACAAAGTACTTTACAATTTTGTTGTCGTAAAAGAAACGTTCCATAAATTTATTTTTGTGAAGTTGGATGCTGCGAAACCTTATCGTCAAACAGAATACGTACGGATGGCGTATGATCATCGTCAAATTGACCATTGCGTACAGCCACCATAAAGAATATAAGAAATATGAGGGCTAAGAGTAAACTGATAATGATTAATCCAAAGATAATTTCCATAATGGTAAGGATTTCAATGTGCGAAAATGGGAATATTTATACAATACTGTGATTGTTTTGCAGAAAAAAAGTGACAACCGTCACGTGAATCACATTTTGGTTGTGAGATATGGAACAAATCACTGAAAAATGGATTAGATATAATGCAATTTCAGCATATTGGTTTGTCCTTTTTCTTGCAACGGCACACTGGCGGTATGCACAATGAGGTCCCCTTCATTTACCAAACCGGATTTTTTGAGCATGTAAGAGCTTTCAGCAATTGAATGGTCTGTGCTGACGAACTTATCAAAATAAAATCCCTTCACTCCCCAAATCAAACTCAGCTGATTGAGGATGGAACGATTACCTGTAAACACATAGATAAATGCTTTCGGTCTGTAACTGGAAATTTCCAAAGCGGTATAGCCTGTAAAGGTCATGGTGATGATACCTTTAGCACGTGCTTTTTCAGCCAGCTCGATCGCTGTACGGCAGATGGCATCGGTCACAAAACGATCGCGTGTGATATGCATGTGGTCATTGTTGTAAAGCCCTTCGTAGTTCTCCACATTTTGGATAATCTTTTGCACGGTTTCAATTACTCTAACCGGGTATTTACCTACGGAGGTCTCACCGCTCAACATCACGGCATCAGCACCGTCCATAATAGCATTGGCCACGTCATTCACCTCAGCACGTGTCGGATTATAATTGGTAATCATCGTTTCCATCATTTGTGTGGCGATGATAATAGGCTTCGATGCTTTCAAACATTTTTTTACCAATGCTTTTTGTATCAACGGGAGTTCCTGCATGGGTATCTCAACACCCAGATCACCGCGTGCTACCATGATGCCATCGGCTTCTTTTATGATATTATCAATATCTTCGATTGCTTCCGGTTTTTCAATCTTGGCAATCACCTTAGCTGTTTTGTTTTGCGATTGAATCAGGTGTTTCAGTTCAATGATATCTAAAGCAGATCGAACAAAGGACAATGCAATCCATTCCACATCAAATTCCAGTACAAAATTCAGATCTTCTATATCTTTAGGTGTGAGGCTTGGCAGAGAAATTTTTGTATTCGGCAAATTAAACCCTTTGTTGGAAGCCAGCATACCGCCGTTGATGATTTTAGCGATGGCCTCGTCTTTGCCGTTGGTGGAAACGATTTCCAATACAATCTTTCCATCGTCCACCAAAACTCTTTCACCGGGTTTTACGTCTTCTGCAAAATGCTTGTATCGGATAAAGACTTTTTCTGAATTGCCTACCCCTTCTTTGGTAGATATGCGTATCTGCTCACCTTCGCGAATCTCCACTTGTCCGTCTTTCATCTCGCCGATACGCATTTTAGGGCCTTGTAAATCGGCCAGTATCGCCAGATTAAAACCTTGTATTTCGTTTATATGTCTTACCTGCTCAATAAATTTACGTTGAAAGTCACGGTCGCCATGTGAAAAGTTTAATCGAAGCACATCCACGCCTGCCATCACCATCTCCTGCATGGTATCAAAATCAATGGATGCAGGGCCGATGGTTGCTATTACTTTTGTTTTGCTTTGTATTTTCATGAATACTGTTTTTTATAAGAATGTTAACAAAGAATCATTGTTTTTGATTAAATCTATATCAATTAAATTGGCCAAAAGAACAAAATCAATCTGATGTATCTGTTCTATCAGATGCTCGGCATTGATATCTTCTATGGCACCTGACGTTATAAAAATATAATCAATCTGGCTCAATACCGGTATGGCAGATTCGCCATTAAAGCGATTGGCAATCAGCCAATGTGTTCTCATGAGTTCCTCTTCGTCGTGTTGGTACATAGGGAAAGCGACGGATGCATTAGGCGAAATAAAATCTTGGTAACGTTCAAAAGAAAATCCGCAGTTATGGTTTAGTGCCCACGCCAAACGATAATCCGGTTCATGACAAGTAATGCCAATCACAATGGCATCAATGTCTTCCGAAGATATATCCAAGCGTAATTTTTCCATAAAAAAACAACCAATGCTAATTCAAAGATGCAAAATATCTGATGATATCAATCAATGCGCTAACGTTAAATCCGGTTTATACATTGAAAATTGGGAATAGCGAACACGTTACGTCCTGTTTCTATCCAAGAATCTCGCGCAGCATATCATCAGTGGCGTAGTCTGCCTGCCTGTGTAAAACGCACCTAAAATAACACTTGCCATAAAACCTTCTCTTATATCGTAAGACGAATAGCCACAATTGGAGCCTGGTTTAGGCAGATCGAAGGAATGAATCTGTTCGCCAATCCATAGTGCCCATAAAACGTCTGACTGCTCTATGGCGACACATTTCTTATCTGTATAGCCGTATGATAGCTGATGTAGCTTTTTGGTGATATAAGCTGAAGAATTTCATACCTTTATTTTTCTCATGTATTAATTGGGTTAAATGCGCAATTAATTACCAATTCGGTTGGTTGGATTTATTTCTCAAAATCTCGAAACAATAAGCTGGGCTGTATGCCTTTATTTTTTTGGTATTTTCCGCTGGTATATAAAGCATAATCACCCTGAATGGCGTGGTAAAATATCTGACAGATTTGTACGCCGGGATAAATACGTATGGGTTGTACACAAAACATTTCCAACGTCCAATACCCACTGAATCCCACATCGCCAAATCCGGCTGTGATATGCACAAACAAACCCAAACGGCCAATGGATGAACGACCTTCCAACATAGGCACAAAAGAGTCGGTTTCGGTATATTCTACTGTTCTGCCTAAATATAGTTTGCCGGGCTGGAGCACCATGCCTTCTTCCGGCAAGGTAATGAGCGTGGCTTTGTTCTCTTTTTTCATGTCCAATAGCTCATTATCATACACAAGCAAATCATGATGTAAGGTCAGATTATAACTATTAGGGTTAAGTTGAGACGGATTATAAGGTGTAATTTTTATCTTACTGCCTAAATGCTTTTCAATTTCTTTGCCGCTTAAAATCATAATATATATTTAGGACAAATGTAGATAAGTTTTGAATAGGATAACGACTCAATGCTGCACCGGCTTACCGGTGTAATCCACCTCTTCAATCGGTAAATTCAATCTTTTCAGGCTATCCCATATTTTAGACTTATCAGCTACTACCACAATCAGCATCTTATCCGGATGAATATATTGTTTAGCGTATTGATTGATATCGAAGCTGCGCATCTCTTTTAAAATATCATTCTGACGTTTAACGAAATTTTTATCTAAAGAGAATTCAAGAAGATTATTCATAAAACCGGCTTTTTGTATAGGTGTTTCATATTTCAACGCATCGCGCTGGCCGATGGAGTTTTTGGTAAAGATAAGTTCTTGTTCGCTGATACCATTCTCACAGTAATGGATAACGTCTTTTATCACTTCTTCAATCACACTGTCGGTTGCATGCAACAGGAATCCGCCGGAGATAACAAATGTGCCGGTAAATTTAGAGCCATTAAAACCTGATCTGACGCCATAGGTATAACCTTTTTTCTCGCGCAGGTTCAGATTCAATCGGCTGTTGAAAGCCCCGCCTAATGGATAGTTCATGATACCCGCCCGATAATAATCGCCGGTGGCATCCCATAAGAGGCTGGCATGTCCGAATCGTATTTCAGATTGTGCCGCACCAGGCTTATCAACAAATACGATTCGGGTTTGATTGATACTTTTCGGTTTTTCAAAAGTTGGCAATGTTACAGGTGCCGATGGCCATAGCTTTAAGAATTCAAATTTATTCTGTACTTCTTTTTTTGTCAGATTACCCACCACAACAACATAGGCATGCGTGGGGTGGATATAATCTTGATAGTATCGTTTTACGTCATCCAGCGTAATGCTGTTTACGGTTTCTTCTGAACCGCTTACACCTGTTCCCCAAATGCTTTTTTCGCCATACAACATGCGGGAAAACACATTAGAAGCAATGGTGGAAGCCTGGTTCTTCTGATTGGCAATGCTTTCCAGTTGTTGCTTTTTTATTCTTTCAAAATCATCTTGATCAAATCGTGGAGCGAATAAAACTTCTTTTAATAGTTCAATCGTATGATCAATGTTTTTCTTTAAAGAGAACACGTCAATTTCCACATTCTCGGATGTAGCATACACATCAATGGTGCTTCCTAATAAATCAAGCTGTAAGCTTAAGTCTTCAGCCGTATATTTAGCTGTACCTTCGTTCATCAGTTGAGCGGTTATGGAAGCCAATCCGATTTTATCCAGGCCGTCCATCATCTTTCCGCCCTTGATGGAGATGTGAACGGAAATCGTTGGCAGTTCTTTATATTCAGTGCTGATAAGACGTAGGCCGTTGTTATAAGAAGTTGTGGTATAAGCAGGCACTTTAATAGTCGGATTAGGACCTGGAGCAGGGCGGTAGTTCTGTTCAAACGGGTATTCTCCTTTATTGTACTTCAGCGATTTATATTCGCTCAGATCGTTTGTAAATCCTTTTGGCCATTCCGGGCGTTTGAAGTTGTCGGGTTTGACAATCAATGCCGACTGGCCTTTGGGCACAATGCTTAAATAGACGGCCGGTTTATTTTTAATGTAGGTATGATACACGCGTAAAATATCCTCTTTGCTAACCGCCATATACCGCTCCATATCTTGCTTGATATAATTGGCATTACCGGTAAATGTTTGGTAATATGCCAATTTTGAGGCTTTGCCTCTCACGCTTTCCAGCGAATTGAGTTCATCTGCTTCGTGTTTGGCTTTAAAGCGGTTTAGCTCATCCTCGCTCAACGGCATAGTCTCAAAGTCAGCGAGTAACTGACGGATTTTTTGTTCTGTCTCAGCCAATGATTTACCGGGATAAGGCAAAACGGAGATGGTCCAGGAGCCTGCCAGTTCACTGGCCGGATTATAGGCTATTGCCCGAATGGCTTCCTGTGTTTTGATGAAAGATTTGTAGAGAACCGAATTATTACCTTCGCCGATGATGGAAGCTAAGATATCAAGCGCCGCTTCATCCGGATGTCTGGCCGGCACGCCCGGAAAAGTAATCTGTAACATCGGGAAACGGATATTGTCTTCATAAGAGATATAGCGATCAGCATCCAGTGAAACAGGCATGGCCGGCATGTTTTTCACCTCTGGTCCACGAGGGATATTGCCAAAATATTTTTCTACCAAAGCGACCACATTATCTGTTTTTACATCACCGGCTACAGTTAGCGTGGCATTGTTTGGTCCATACCATCTGAGAAAGAATTGCTTTAAATCGTCCAGTGAAGCAGCATTCAAATCTTCGATATAACCAATGGTTGACCAGGAATAAGGATGACTGAAAGGATACAATGCTTCAATGGTTTTTTCATTGGCTAATCCGTAAGGGCGGTTATCGTAATTCTGACCGCGTTCGTTTTTTACCGTTGCACGTTGGATTTCAAATTTTTGTACGGTCACTGAATCTAAAAACCAACCCATACGATCGGCTTCAAGCCATAATGCTGTTTCAAGCTGATTGGCCGGCATGGTTTCGAAATAATTGGTTCTGTCGAGATTAGTAGTACCGTTCAATGTACCGCCCGATTCGGTAACAATTTTAAAATGTTCCTCATCTGCTACGTGTTCCGAACCTTGAAACATCATGTGTTCAAAGAAATGGGCAAATCCGGAACGACCTACTAACTCACGGGCAGAGCCGACATGATATGTGACATCCACATGCACTATCGGATCCGAATGATCTTCATGTACAATTAATGTCAGGCCGTTGGGCAACACATACTTTTTAAATGGAATAACCACTTCATTGGTCGAGGCTGATACGTCTTGAATCAATTTGGTCTGAGCAGATAGATTTAAAGAGACGTATCCGATAAATCCAAGGCATAAAAGCCAGTGTTTTTTATTCATCATGACTAAAGATTAGTTTATTCTTTTTGTTTTGAAAAAATCAGTTAACAAGGCGCTGCACTCATCCTGTAAAACGCCGCCGGTGATGGCGGATTTAGGGTGTGTTGTTTCGGTTGCCATACGTCCGAATCCATATTTTTTATCGTAAGCGCCAAACACAATTCTTCTTATCTGTGCCCATCTGATAGCGCCTGCGCACATCAAACAGGGTTCTAAAGTAACAAATAATGTGCAATCGGTCAGATATTTTGATCCTGTATGATTGGAGGCTGCCGTAATGGCCTGCATCTCTGCATGTGCGGTGGCGTCGTTTAATGTTTCTGTCAGATTATGTGCACGAGCTATGATGCGGTTGTTTTGCACAATTACGCAACCAATTGGTACCTCATCGGCGTCAGCTGCTTTCTGTGCTTCGCGTAGTGCTTCTTTCATAAAATGCGCATCTGAGAATATCTCTTCCGAGCCCATGTTTAATGCATTGATCACACCAATGATTTATTTATTTCGGCAGGTGAGATTTTATAATCCTAAAACCTGTTTACCTTGCTTAAATACAATATCAACCGGTATTTGTTTCTGTTGCAATTTATCTAAATCGGATTGCAACTCTTCACCGATGACTCCTTTTTCTTTTACCAATTGATCCACGCCGGCATAGTTGCCATCGCCCTGGAGCTGAAGGATGAGCTGGCTCAACTCAGCCATGGCTGCTTGCATTTTATCAAAGTTAACGCTGTAACGGCCTGTTTCGGCATGGCGTTCAAAAGCGCCTTTCTCTTTAAAGAAGTTGAAGCGAATCATATTGGCTTTGCCATGTGCGCTGGATGCACCAAAGCGTACGGAACGGAAGATACCCGCTAGAAATGTTACATAATAATCTTCTAATTGGCCATCCAGTTCTCCTTTTTCAAATAGTTGTGTAATCATATACAAACCTAAGATATCGGCTTTCCCTTCTTCCAAAGCAGAGGCATGCTCACGCAATGATTCGCGCACGGTACCTTTGCCGTTAATGGTGTTTTTAATACCCAAACCATGTGCTACCTCATGAAACATGACAGTAGAGAAGAATGCATCAAAGGTGGTATGGCTCAGCTGTGCCGGGTCAATCAATGCTTCGGCAATTGGCATGAGGATTTTATCAAACTTGGCACGCATTACGTTTTTAAGCTGTAAACGGCGTGTGCCTTTTTTCAGTTGCACTTCTTCGTCGTTGGGTAGATTGATAGCAATGGTCTTACTGCCTGAGTTACAATCGCCGGCGTAGTAGATCACATCATACGCATTCAAATCGGCATCGGTGCCGGGCATTTCTTTTTTGTATTTGGCATCCACAGGTAAGTTTTTCTGAAGCTCAGGCAAGAAAGCGGCATATTTTTCCAATTTCTTACTCCATGCCATATCTTTAACCAAGACATACGCTTCAAATGAAGCTTTGTAGCCGTTTAGCTGGTCTTCGTATGTTTCTATCGGACCCACTACAAAATCAATGGGATTGGTTTTCATCTCCATCCAGGCTAGGTCACTTTTTTGATAATCATCGGTCAGCAGGGCATCGGCTCTGAGATTCAGATAATTTTTAAGACCTTCATCAGAGCTTAATGCGGCTGCTTGACGAATCAGGTCAGCTGCTTTCTCCAACTTTGCCTTAAAGGCTTCGCGGTATGGAATGACTTTTAACAACCCTTCGCTGTCACGACGAATCAGCGTGTATTCACTGGTTTTACGGTTGTCCTGCAGTTTGGAAAATTCTGTAGAATCCATGTTTACGGGATAAAAATTGGCGCCTTTTGGTTTTTCGTTGAACCCTTCAATAAACGGCTTGTTGCCATCTAATCTGTCCCAAGGACCGTAGTTAATCTCTGCAAAGCGCTTTAGCTTTTCGTTGGCGATGCTGTTAAGAAATTCATCTTTTGGCATGCTTAGCGCCTGTTCCCAAAACAACCCATCCATTATCTCTGCCGCCTCTATCAGTAGAGGTAGCATTTTTCTGTCATTTTCATTCAGCAGATTCAAATCGGTGTTGAGTGTAAACTCAGCGTATTTATCAAGTAGTTGTTGAGCCGAATCAACGGTGTTTTCAGCAGGGCTAACAGGCTTTGCACCTTTGTTACAAGCGGCTAATGATAGAACCAACGGAAATAAAAGGAAAGAGATTTTCATATCTAAATTTTTTTCAAAGTAAGTATTTTTTTTACAATAAAGGGTGACGCCGAGCGCGAGAAGAT
>JAIXKU010000300.1 GCA_026936045.1 Flavobacteriales bacterium | reverse complement strand
TATACTTACAGTAAGCTACGACAGTACAAAAGTTACCAAGGAAACTTTGCAAAAGAAATTGGCCGAAGCAGGGCATGACAACGGCATCTACCGGGCGCCGGACGATGTGTATAGCAAACTACCCGCCTGCTGTCATTATGACCGTGAAGCAAAGCCGGGTACCCAAGCTAACAAAACAATGCATACCATTACCGGCGTAGTACTGGAGGAAACGGTTAAAGGAAAGCTGAATCCAATTGCAAATGCTACCATAAAAAGTCTTCACTCTAAAGAATTTTTTGTAACAGACAGTACCGGTGTGTTTCAGATAAAAACCGACCTGCCCACACATCTCTCCATCAGCTATGTGGGTTTTAGCACAGACACCATCAGCGTAACAAAACCTGATATGCTCACCATTATCTTAAAAAACTCAACTACCGGTACGCTCAAAGAAGTAGTGGTTACCTCCAGGAGGGCATCTGCTTACGTGTCCAATCTGAGTATATTGAACACGCTGAACCTGGGCGCCAATGAGCTGACCAAAGCAGCCTGTTGTAATCTTTCAGAAAGTTTTGAAACCAGCCCTTCGGTAGATGTAAGCTACAGTGATGCAGTAACGGGAATCAAACAAATACAGCTACTTGGTCTGGCGGGGAATTATACACAATTGTTAACCGAAAATGTTCCCGAAATAAAAGGATTGTCAGGAAGCTATGGCCTTACCTTTATCCCCGGCCCCTGGATTGAAGGAATACAACTTACAAAAGGTACCGGCTCGGTTGTAAATGGTTATGAAAGCATCGCAGGCCAGATCAATGTGGAAGAAAAGAAACCGGACAACAGTGAAAAATTATACCTGAATACCTACATCAATGATTTGGGAAGGTTAGAGGCAAATATCAATCTGGCTACTAAATTGAACAACAAATGGAGCACCGGACTGCTGACACATGCCAATGGCGTATTTACAAAAAACGATATTAATAAAGACGGATTTTTAGACCTGCCCTTGGGAAGGCAATTTAACGTTATCAACCGGTGGAAATACATGGATAATAACGGATGGATTGGCCAGTTTGCTATTAAGGTAATGAATGATAAAAGACAGGCCGGACAGTTAGACTTTAATCCCTCAACTGATAAACTTACAACAAAGAAATATGGCGTTGGCATCAATGCAGAACAATATAGCTTTACCGGCAAGCTGGGTTATGTATTTCCGCAACATAAATATAAAAGCCTCGGCTTTATCGTTTCGGGTAATATGTATAAAAACAATGCATATTATGGGCTGAACAAATACGACGGCAAACAAAATACACTGTATGCCAATTTAATTTATCAATCAATTATCGGCACTACAGCCAATAAGTTCAGAACAGGCCTGAGTTTTAATAATGAAAATTATGACGAAACCTTCAACATTGCCCGTTACACCCGCAATGAAGTAGTACCCGGCGCTTTCTTTGAATACACTTATACAGCTCCCGATAAATTTTCTGCAATTGCCGGTGTGCGTGTGGACTACCACAATCAGTTTGGGGTGATTACTACACCCAGACTGAATCTGAAATATGATTTTACTCCCAAAACCAATCTGAGATTTTCAGCGGGTTCAGGCTTCAGAATGGCAAATATTTTTGCCGAAAATGCAGGCGTGTTTGTAAGTTCCAGACAATATGCCATCATCAATCCTACCAATAATTATGGGTATGGTCTGGAGCCTGAAAAAGCTTGGAATTTAGGAATGAACTTTATTCACAATTTCAGGTTAAACGGCCGTCAGGGAGCCATCAGCCTGGATGCTTATCACACTAATTTCAAAAATCAGACAGTGGTTGACTTGGATTTAAGTCCTCAGAAAATCAATTTCTACAATCTGAACGGCAAATCCTACTCAAATAGTTTGCAGGCAGAATTGAATTATGAGCTGCTGAGGAAGTTTGATGTAAGGCTGGCCTATCGTTGGTTAGATGTTCAGACCACTTACCATGGCAACTTGATGGAAAAGCCTTTTGTAGCAAAACACAGGGCATTTATCAATCTGGCATATAGCACACTTAACGACTGGAAATTTGATTTCACTACCCAATGGTTGAGCAAGAAAAGAATTCCGAATACTTCTTCTAACCCTGTTGCCTTTCAATTGGAACCTTACTCACCATCCTATATTCA
>JAIXKU010000210.1 GCA_026936045.1 Flavobacteriales bacterium | reverse complement strand
CATCAAGTCCAAGCACATCTAATTTTACTCTAACTTTATCTAACAAATCGATTGAAAATTGAATGTCATTCCTGCATTCTAAAATGACAGTAGGGTAATATTTCGTGTTATACAACCAGCTGACATAATAAGCAGCCAGCCCATTAGCTAAATTGCGATCTTGCATGTACTTACTATCAATTATCAGTCCTTTCTGGGATTGCTGCGATCCACCAACCTGTTCTCGGACTGATGATTTGTTATAGACGAGATAAGCAGTACCAATTGCATAGCCATTGCCACTATCCTCTTTGTGCGGTTGAATATAACCATCAACACTATCAACATTTGTAATGATGATATGCGCATAAGAGCCGTAATATTGCCAGCTAATATTTAATGCCACATTAGCTCCCGTCCCATCTACTCCAGTGGTGGCAATTAAATTTACTCCGCCAAATACATATTCCTTTGCTATACAATCCTGACCTTCAACAGAGAAATCGGCATCAATCTCTATCATCTCACCAGCTTGGATAAAGATTGCAGATTTATTCTCCCAAATAATTTGAATAACAGAATCAGTCTCTACTGGATAAATCGTGTATTCTACTAAATTTCGCTGAACGTCCCACGGCATTAGAAAGGATATGTCTTTTAGCAGGTCATTCGAATTCAAGGTAAGTTTTACTGCATCTTGCTCATTATGGGCTTTATATCTAATCTTGCCATCAGCAGTAACTGCCCATTCATCCATGTGCGCTTGAGAAAGCTCATCTATTGTATCTTTGGCACTCTGCTTTGCTGCCCACCAGAAATGAATAAAGTCAGATGACATATCAAGGCTCAAATCACTATCAGCAAAGCCTGCTGTTAAAAGCACATTTCTAATCGCCTCGTCTACTCGTGCACCTTCTACAAGTCCATAATTTACAATCTTATTGCTCAATAGATTTAAGTCATCAACAGCTCTAATTTGGGTCTTATTCCAGCGTCCAAATGGCGTAATTTCAGAGATCGTTCCAGTAAATACAATCCAATCTCCACCAGTGTCTCCATTCTTTACAGAAATTTGCAGCCTCTTGCCGGGGCTGATAATGTTATAAAGAGGCGAGCTGGTATTGAATGGGTCATATCTTCCGTCATGATTATCAAGTGTAAGAACAACTTCTCCAACTTTCATTCCCTCTATCTTATCCCCAGAGATAAGATTATCGCGTCCTCTGGTGATTACAAGGTCAGTAACTCTATCAGCTTCTGATGTCCAAAATTCTCCATCCCATTTAATTAGAAAACGCCAGCCAAGATTGGGATTGTCGGTAATCCCATACTTAAAGCTGCCGTACTTGCCTCGTCCGTATCTCATGCTAACGCCCTCCGCACGGCATTGTTGATTATTGGCTGGAGCTTAAGCTCTGCATCAGCCATATCAGCTAAGCTCATCATTGAGCTGACATTCACTACAACAGTGGTGGGCGAGGCAACAGGCTGTGAGGCTGCATTTACAGTCAGCCCACCGATATCACTATTCACTTCTTTTAGCGCACTGGCAATTCCACGCAATCCAAGCTCGAATGGCGTAGGCGACCCCGGGGTCAACCAGTCGGGCAAATGGATGTTAGACAACTTATCCTTTAGACTTTCAAACCATCCGATTACATTTGAAATCGCATCACCGATCGCATCAAATGCAGGCTGCAGATGGTCTGCTAACCATCCAGCTAATTTGCTAACAACACCAACAACTTTATCAAGTAAATCAATGAGCGGCGGTAACAATAGCTCAATTAGCGGAATAACAATATTGCTCAATAAAGATGTGGCTATTGTCAAAATAGGCTCAACAACTTTCATCAGTGAACCAAACAAATCTATCAATGGCGGAAGTAAGGTCTCAAGCAGTGGCGTGAACTGGTCTATCAAGTCAATTAATACTAAAACAAGTGTGTCCAGCACTGGGGCAAGCGCTTCCATGAGGTTTGAAGCCAATAAAGCAAATAAGCTAACAATAGATGGCAACAGGTCAAGAATAGGGGGCAATAGTTTTTTTACAAGCGGAAGTAAAGCAGGGATAACTTCACTGGTAATCACCCCGCCAACTTGGCCAGCAACTTCAATAAGAACAGGTACAATCTCTTGGATTAATGGAGTTACAGCCTTAGCAAGCTCTCCAAGAAT
>JAIXKU010000216.1 GCA_026936045.1 Flavobacteriales bacterium | reverse complement strand
CTGTCGTTGGTATTGGTGACGGTAAAAGTAGCTGCTCGTGACAAGAATGAAACGTCAGAAAACAATAGCGGCAAAACGTAGCGAATGGAGTAAGCGTTATTCTTCATTTTGTACTTTATTTACATTTTCTAAAAAAATATTTGGACAACGGGATGAATTAGAAGAAAGCTATACGAAATTATACATTTTTCATCTTCAAAGTGATAAACAGGTAATTAATTCTTCTTAAGGCTGTAAAATCTTCAGGCTCCATCTTTTTTGGTACGCTATTCCCGTTCAAAAAACACCCTCTTTGCATGAGATAATTTATACCTTTGCTATGGTCTAAAAAATTATTAAAGATGAAAGAAGTGTATATCGTATCAGCAGTACGCACTGCATTAGGTTCTTTTGGTGGCAGTTTATCAGGTCAATCTACCACCAAACTTGGATCAATTGCCATTAAAGGCGCATTAGAGAAAATTGCCCTTTCGCCCAATGAAATAAATGAGGTGTTTATGGGATGTGTATTACAAGCCAATGTTGGGCAAGCCCCTGCCCGTCAAGCTGCACGGTTTGCCGGTCTACCTGATACTATTCCCTGCACAACCATAAACAAGGTTTGTGCATCGGGATTAAAATCTATCATGTTGGGTGTTCAAAGTATTATGCTTGGCGATAACGACATTGTTGTAGCCGGTGGCATGGAGAACATGAGCCAAGTGCCTTTCTATGCGGACAGCGTGAGATGGGGGAATAAATACGGCAATACGACATTAATAGATGGTTTGGCCAAAGATGGTCTGACAGATGTATATCATAACTATGCAATGGGCAACGCTGCTGAATTATGTGCAAAAGAATGCAATATCAGTCGTCAGGAACAGGATGCCTACGCTATTGAATCCTATCGTCGTTCGGCTTCTGCATGGGATAACGGATTATTTAAAGATGAGATTGTACCGGTAGTCATCCCTCAACGCAAAGGTGACCCTGTGATTTTTGAAAAAGATGAGGAATATAAGAATGTAAACTTTGATAAGATTCCTCAGCTTAATCCTGTTTTTGTAAAAGACGGCACTGTTACCGCTGCTAATGCTTCTACGATGAATGATGGTGCTGCTGCTTTGGTCTTGATGAGTCGTGAGAAGGCTAACAAGCTTGGTATTAAGCCATTGGCCATTGTGCGTGGTTATGCCGATGCAGAGCAAGCGCCGGAATGGTTTACCACATCACCATCAAAAGCGATTCCTCGTGCTGTGGCCAAAGCCGGTTTATCTCTTTCCGATATTGATTATTTTGAAATAAATGAAGCTTTTTCTGTTGTGGCTATTGCCAACAACAAGGAAATGCAGCTAGATCCTGCACATGTTAACGTAAATGGTGGGGCTGTATCATTAGGGCATCCATTGGGCGCCTCCGGTGCGCGCATTGTGGTGACATTAGTCAATGTGCTAAAGCAAAAAAATGCACGTTATGGCGTAGCCGGTATTTGTAATGGAGGCGGTGGTGCATCGGCATTGGTAATTGAGCGTATCTGATTGTAATCATATGTCTGAAAGCGGCATTTGCATATATAATACTCTTCCGTGCCGGGAAGATCCTTCGCACAAAAGCCAAATGAACACACAGTTGCTATTTGGTGAAACATATCAAGTTCTTGACCGGCATGACGACTGGTTACTGATTGAATCCGATCATGATCATTATTCGTCATGGATAACAGCTATTCAGCATCATCCGTTTGAGAACGATATAACAGATTTGTTATCAATCAGTGATACGCCTGTAGCATTTATAGAACATCAATATCTATCTGTAAAACAACTCTTACCTCTCTTTGTCGGTTCTAAACTACCTGACAGAAGGGATAAAATATGGTATACAGGCATGCATACATTTACTTATCCGGATATCAAGAAAAGAGCCAATACATTATCTCCCGAAGAGGTTCATCGGCTATCTTCCATGTATTTGCATTCGCCTTATCTTTGGGGTGGAAGATCGCCGGCCGGGATTGATTGCTCGGGATTGGTACAGGTAGTGATGGGTTTGATGAATATTAAACTGCCACGCGACGCCTATCAACAAGCAAATGAAGGCAAATTGGTTGATTTTATCCATGAAGCACAAGCAGGCGATTTAGCTTTTTTTGATAATGCAGATGGCCATATCATTCATGTTGGCATCATGTTAAATCATGAGCACATAATACATGCTTCCGGCACAGTTCGTATTGATCGTATTGACCATGCAGGTATTTTTCATTCTGAATTACAAAAATACACGCACCGCCTGCGCATTATTAAACGTATCGCCTAAGCAAACACATCGCTGCAAAACTGTCCACTCGGCAAGGACAATTTGTCAGCAATTCAAGGATGGTATGGTAATTGAAAAACAATAAGAAATTTTAAAGCAGTATGAAGGAAACAAAACAAGGTCAGATTCATGTTCAAACGGAAAATATTTTTCCAATCATCAAAAAGTTCTTATACTCTGATCATGAGATTTTTTTACGGGAATTGGTATCCAATGCCGTTGATGCCTGTCAAAAACTTAAAACCTTGTCAGTGGCTGGTGATTTTAAAGGCAGCTTAGATGCATTACGCGTAGATATTCATTTAGACAAAGAGAATAAAACGATTACCATTAGTGATAATGGAATCGGTATGACCGCTGATGAGGTGGAGAAGTATTTAAATCAGGTTGCATTTTCCGGTGCTCGTGAGTTTCTTGAAAAATACAAAGGTATTAGCGATAGCAGTAGTATTATCGGCCACTTTGGCTTAGGTTTCTATTCTGCCTTTATGGTTTCTAAGCAAGTTGAAGTGGTTACGCGCTCATACATCGAAAACAGCGAGCCAGTAAGATGGACATGCGATGGTAGCCCAGAATACACCTTACAGACCGACACAAAAGAGTTACGTGGCACCGATATTATTCTGCATATTGCTGAAGACAGTGAGGAATTTCTTGATGAGGCACGACTTAAATCCATTCTTGAGAAATACGGCAAGTTCCTTCCCATTGAGGTCTTTTTTAAAGATGAGAAGATCAATAACATCACACCAGCCTGGATAAAAAAACCGGTAGATCTGACGGACGAGGATTATAAAAAGTTCTATCATGAATTGTATCCGATGGTCTTTGAAGAACCATTGTTTCATATACATCTTAATGTTGACTATCCATTTAATCTAACCGGTATTCTCTATTTCCCAAAGATCAAAACAGGTTTAGATATTCAACGTCACAAAATTCAATTATACAGCAATCAGGTTTTCATTACCGACTCGGTAGAAGGCATAGTGCCTGAGTTCCTCATGTTATTACATGGAGTGATTGATTCGCCCGATATTCCGTTAAATGTTTCCCGTTCCTATCTGCAAAGTGATGGGAATGTAAAGAAGATCAGCAGTCATATTTCTAAAAAAGTAGCCGACAAACTCCATGATATGTTTAAACATGATCGTACGGATTTTGAAAAGAAATGGGATGACATCAAAATCTTTATTGAATACGGTACTCTGGCTGATGAAAAATTTACTGAGCGTTCTCAACAATTTTCTCTTTTTAAAAATACAGATGGTAAATACTTCACATTAGAGGAATATAAAAACCATATTGAAGCAGTCCAAACCAACAAGGAGAACAAAAAGGTGATACTCTATACACACAATATTGACGAGCATTATACGTATTTGCAAACAGCAAAAGAAAGAGGCTATGATGTGCTGGTAATGGACACACCCTTCACAAGCCATTATATTATGAAGCTAGAGCAAATGCATACCGATTTCCAGTTTGTGCGAATTGATGCCGACTCAATGGACAAGTTGATAGATAAAGGCATAGCTAGTATTTCTAAACTGAATGAAGAACAAAAGAAGGAGATGATGACCGTATTTGAGAAATGTGCAGCAAAGGAGAAATTCACGCTTCAATGGGAAGACCTAAGCGAAACAGATCCTCCGGTATTGGTTACCCAATCCGAATTTATGCGCAGAATGAATGAGATGAATGCTATCGGTAATCCGACGATGGGTGGCGCTATGCCTGAGTTTTATGGATTAGCCTTAAATACCAATCATCCACTCATAACCAAAATCATGCTTGAAACAGATGCGCAAAAGCAAGAACAAATGGCTAAACAAGCTATTGATTTGGCTTTGTTGGGCCGAAACCTGTTACGTGGTGAACAATTAGCCGGATTTATCAAGCGAAGTATTGCGATGATAGACTAAGCAAATATCAATCCCAATCTGATTGTTTATAAAATAGTATTTTTCCAAATGAGGGGAAAATTTATGTAGATTTGTATAAACAATACCCGAAATGAGAAAAGCAAGTTTTCTTACAACGCTTTTATTTTTGGCGCTAATCAACCAAATCTTCTCTCAACAAACCAAAGGGGCGAATGTTGTGGGTATCAATTCATCCCAAACTGTTGGGAATGTATATGCTTTGATAGTGGGATTATCTAAATATCAATATCCGGATACCTACACACCATTACAATTTGCTGACATAGATGCGCGTATATTTTACAGCTATTTACGGTCAGATGCCGGCGGAAATATTCCGGCGTCAAACATTGATACTTTATTTAATGAAAATGCCACGTATGGCGAGGTTATGAGTCGGCTGTTAAGTATCAAAGACCGGATGCAAGAGAATGACTTATTATATTTTTATTTTTCCGGCCATGGCGATGCTTATAATGCGGCTAAAGTTTTCTTACTTCCCTATGATGCTCCAGCGGGGAAAGGTAAAGCAGACAAAAACCACTATCTGATTGGGACCACAGTTCTTGATCTTCATACCATAAAGGTTATTTTCCTCGAACTGACATCTAATAAACGTAAAGTCGTTTTCATCAGCGATGCCTGCAGAACAAATGAGCTAAGCGGTGGTGAAGACGGGCAAGCCAATGTCTTTAAAAAGATAATGGAAGAAGATGCCGGCGAGATCCGACTTAGTTCTTGCTCTTCAAATCAGGTATCCTACGAAGGCCCGCAATGGGGCGGTGGTCGAGGCTTATTCTCATGGCATTTGGTTAACGGTCTGATTGGCATGGCTGATAACGAGCCGGAAGATGGTGAGGTGACGGTAGATGAATTGGTCACTTATGTTAAATCACAAGTAAAGAAAGACACCTACGACAAAACAACTAAAACATATAGGCAGGTGCCGCAATTTGACTGCAAAACGGATAACTGTGCATCATTTGTTCTGAACCATGTAAACAATAAAGAGAAGGAGCGTTTAGCCATGCAGCTCGAACAAGGGAAAAACAACTTTTACCAAGATGCCTTAGCGATGAATATGCCTGGCAAAGGGGTTGACCTGCCGGCAGAGATGGAGAAAATAGGATTCAAATATCTGTATGATGAATTTGTTGCACACTTGCAATCCAAACAATATATTGGCAACGAAAGCGCCTACGATACCTATAAGAAAATTAGCAACGAAAAAGCTATCCCTAAAGTCTTAGCCAATGAATTCAGAGGTATTCTCAGCAGTCATCTTATCACAGATGTGAATAAGATTATCAATACGTATCTTAATGCGAGCCAAAACAACAACCTCTATACTTACGATTATTTTTACAATGGCTACCTTAAGCTCAAATACTTTACAGAGATTGCCGATCCGCTCTTTTATAAGGCAACGGATGCCAAAGTCATTTCGCTTTTCTTAGAAGGGCATGCCAACTGGGAATCCGTAAGAACCAAAGAAATCTTATACTGTCTTTCAAAAGTGGACAGCGCCATAACTCTTAAACCCGATGCCGCATTTCTCTATAATTTAAAAGGCGTATTGCATCAAAAACTGCAGCAATATCACGAAGCCGAATCTGCTCTCAGAAAAGGTATCAGCCTTGCTCCGGGATGGCTCTATCCTAAACATAATCTAGGCTTAACATATAGTATTTGGGGGCAACGAGATAGTGCTTTTCACTATTATTTTGAAGCGCTGCGTTTAGACACCAACTATCAAACGACATATAATGCTATTGCCCAAGAATTTTCCGCCATTGGGGAAGATGATTCGACGATGTATTACCTTCGAAAAGGGTGGGAAAAAGACCCTACCGATCCTTATATCCTCTATTTTTTAGGATTTCAATATTATAAACAGGAGAATTGGCAGGAAGCACTTAAATATTTCAGACAATCATATACCTATAATCCCCAAATAAATCATGGATATATAGGTGCCATCATGGTCCATCTAAAGAATTTTGTAAGTATTGACAGCGTTTTATATTACAAAGATCTTTTACTAAATAAAGATATCCAAAACCCAAGGTCTTACTTTGATTTGGGAAACGTCTTTTTAGAATATGAATGGGATAGCTTGGCTCTTGATTATTATAATCTGGCCATTCACTATGACAGCCTGAATACAGAGTACTGGAATGCTAAAGCTCATAGCCTGTTTAAAATCGGTAATAAGAATAAAGCAATCGGCACCTATCGGAAATCACTACAAATAGATAGCAGCAATAGCGCAACATACAATGCGCTTGGGGTGCTTTATTTTAAAATAGAACGATACAGAGAAGCGCTCAGGGAATTTGAAAATGCCATACGACATAATCCACTCAATCAACTTATGTACAGCAACGCCGGATATACCTATTATATACTGAAAGATTATAAAAATGCAGAGAAATACTATCTGTTAGCCATTGAGAAAGATGCAACCATTGCCGACAACTATTATACATTAGCTCAAATATATGCTGAAACAGGTGAAAGTTCTAAGGCGCTTAAAGCATTAGAAAATGCGCTTAAATTAGCAAACTATACTCGTTCAGCCATCGAAGAAGATTCAGCATTTCAATCTATACGCACTGACAAAGCCTTTATCACGCTGATGGAAAAATATTTTAATAAATGAAATACTCCGCCGCAGAGCAGCGAGATGCCTTAAAACAACGCTAACTGTTTACTGCTACGCAAAATGGCAGAGGCTCTCTCACGGCCTTGTTCACGAACATATTTCGTGATGGTTGTTTCATCACTAAATTTGCTGATCTTGTTGACAAAATATCCATCTGTCCAAAATTCTCCTCTTCAAAGTTTTTGCTTCACTTCGAGATACTTCTTGAATATTTCTTTGGCTGTAATACTTCTCAATATCGTGATGATCTGAGTCACACTCATCTTCGAACAGATTAAATCAAAAAATGAACATGATCTTTGTCCGTACCAGTCTCTAAAAAGTGAACTTCGTATTTCTTTTCGATCTCAAGACAAATCTCCTTCAAGCTCATATCAACTGATTTGCTGAATACTACCATTCTATATTTCGCTGCACACACAAAGTGATACAACAGGACACTGACGTTATACGATTTTTGTATGTACTCGCTTTCGCTCATACATACAAAGATATTAATTACGCCGCAAGCAGCGGGGAAGTAACCTCATAGAGATTAGAGGGGGAATAAGCTAACTAGAAGCTCTTTATAGGAAAACATGCTTTAAGATTTGCTTCAGTCGTATAAAATCGATAAGGCAGCAAGGCGTCATCTCCGGCATAATCCACACCAATTCTGGCACTGCTATAAATGGCATTTTTCGGAAGCAAGATACCCATATCTTCAAGCCAAATTCTTCGTCCTAATAACGACTGCCCGTTCTCCTGAACAGTAATACCCAAAGCTTGAGAAACCTTTCCGGGCCCCTGCATGACAGGGTACAGCCATATCTTACATTTCCTACGTTCTAATTGTATTTGTAACCCATCATAAGGAAGAATAGATCTGATCAAAACAGCATGAGGTATGTCCTCCTCATTGGTGACAATATTAAACAAATGATGTAACCCATAGCATAAATACACATAGGCCTTACCACCACAATGATACATTACCTCATTACGTGCTGTGCGTTTGCCTCCAAAGGCATGAGACGCACGATCGGCAACACCGGCATAGGCCTCTGTTTCAGTTATCAGGCCTGAAGTCAGGTGTCCGTCAATCCGGGTTAACAGAAGTTTACCAATCAGATTCTGTGCTAACGAGACAACATTATCATTAAGATAATAAGAGGCCTGAAGTTTCATAATACCGTATATTGAAACATTTAAAATGACATTAATATGTACCCATCCATTTACGGATACCCCATTCCAGCGATATAAGCGTCAATAGCAGAAAGAAAATCCATTTATAGTGTATCATATCTTGCAGTTGCTTCTGCACATACGATTTACTAGTAATATCAGCTCGTTGGCGAATCACTTCTGCCAACGCGGAAAGTTCATTCTTCTGAAATACCTGCCCTCCTGTTACGCCGGCAATACTTGTCATCAAATCCACGTCAGCCACGGTTTGTAATGATTCAATCTGAATAGGCTTTACAATAAACTTACCTTTACGGGTATGTAGTCTGCCGGCATGTGTCACACTGGCGACATAGAGATACTCCCCTACAGGAAGTTGCCCGGCCTGAAGTTGGTAAGCGTTATCCGTACGATTAAAGATAAATGAATAGGTTGTTTTATCTTCGGAGATAATATCCAGCTTCACATCCGGTTCATTCGTCCATTCATAACTCTCATTATAGAGTTCGGCATTGATACGTATTGGTTCATTCTCCCAGTATTGGTTCTCAGTATATACACGAAACAAGCTTTTATCTTCTTTTACAGCCAAATATTGAATAATCTTAGAGAACAGTTCGTTGAAAAGGTCATGATTTTCAGAGAGCATATAGTTATGCAATCGCCAGCGCCATAGTCCCTCTCCTGCTATTATACCTGTCTTAAGTTGATTGACTTGCATAAAACCAATCAAAGGAAATGTTGTCGTTATATTTCCTATTTTTCGATAAAACAACGTATTGAAGGCCGATGAGCTAACATATTGCGTCCCATAAGGGCTGCTCAATGGTGGCATGCGCTGTACAAATTGCTTCAACGCATCGGAGATGGCGAAGAGTGAAAAACCGGAATTAAAAACAGGTTGTACTTCATCCGTGTTATTTCGGTTACCCTGTATGGACAGGCCTGTTTGCAGATTATTGAAAGCCGTAATTTGTGTAGAAGATGAGAGAATAAACAACATCGGCACATGTGCATTTCGCGCTTCATTAATATAAGATGCTACAGAGGTTGCTGCTGTCGGTAACTGATGAAAGATGATCAATGAGTACCCGGAAATAGATTTATGAAAATTTTCTGTCAGCGCCACTTCGCCTTGGTAATTTGGATTAGATGCAATCAACTGATTCAAAGCTCCCATATCGGGATGAGGCGATTCTCCCAAGATTAAAATTTTTTGACGGCTATCAATCACATCAATAAAAATATCCCTCTGATTATTTTGGATTGTAATCTCGCCATCTACCGGCTTAAGAGAAATGGTAAGACGCATCGTGCCAGGTTGTTCGGCCTTTAATGCTGGCACAATAACCTGAGTGGAGAAACGCTCATTAGGTATCGTCATAGTCTTAGAGAATAGTTCACGCCCGTTATGCATAACAGAGAGCTGTGTGTTTACACCTTTCAGTTTATAAGCTTCAACCGTTATTTCCAAAGGAAACTGATTACCTAAAAAGACCACCTTGTTATACATCAGATCACGCATAAGTAAATCACGTTGGCGCGCAGAATCACCAAGTGTTACTGTATAATACGGCACCGAAGAGCCTTCCAGCAGAAAAAGCGGATTCATCCCCTGATTGTAAAGTCCATCACTCATCAGCACAAATACAGCACCTATATTCAAATTAGCATAACGAACAGACATGCCTGAATAGCGTATGCCATATCCGTCTGAGTGCCTTTAAAATCCCAGGCATGTTCCTCTTTGAAGCTATCATCAAAGATGTAAGAAGAAACCTCGTAATCTTGCTTAAGGTCATCTATAAACTGCTTTACCTGAGACGGAAAAACGGTTTTATAGAATAATGAATCTTTATTATAAAGAATAGATGAAGAGTTATCCAACAAGACGGCAATATGGGGTTTCTGCACCTGTCTGAATAAACGCTTCAGCATAGGAGACAGAAGGAAGAAAAACAGAATACCGGTAAAAAGAAATCTGAGCGTGCTCAGTAAGATGAGGTACGGTTTCGTAATAGACTCATGTCGTCTGTTTCTATAATAGAGCAACAGACTATAAATTGCTCCTCCCATGATACAGAGGAGAAGAAACCATCGGGGATATGAGAAAACTATTTCCAGCACAAATGACAACCTATATTAAAGTAAACAAACGTATAAAAATCGAGGATTATATGTATGGCCTTATACATTAAAGAACAATCAAAATTTTCAAGCAGTAAAGTTATGTTTTTATACGGTATGCTCATCCGAGTGAGCAGAGAGATCATCGTTTTTTGGTGGTACAGGGTCGTATCCCCATCTACCCCAAGGATGGCAACGACTGATACGCTTAATACCCAACCAAAATCCTCTAAACGGGCCATGTATATGCAGCGCTTCTATCATGTAATGCGAGCAGGTGGGCTGATAGCGGCAAGAAGACGGGAAAAGCGGCGAGATAAGCCATTGATAAATCTTAACAGGTATTATCAAGAGATAAGATAAAATCTTCAAAAGAACCTTCATCAAAGTTTGTTATAGAAATGGAGAGTCTAATAAATGAAACGGCAACCCTTTTTTATCTTTTTCAGATATTAAAGGATCTTTCACCTGCCAGTCAATAGCCAGTTGCGGGTCATCCCATCGGATACAATATTCTGACTCCCGATGGTAATATGCTGTACATTTATAAGCAAAGATGGTGTTCTCTTCAATGGATAGAAAGCCATGTGCGAAACCGGGCGGAATCCAAAACTGCTGCTTTTTGATATCATCAAGCAATACGACGAAATGTCGTCCATAAGTCGGAGATGATTTTCTAATATCCACAGCAACATCAAGCGCCTTTCCTTTTATGACACGAACCAATTTACCCTGATCATAGGGTGGTGCCTGGAAATGAAGGCCACGTAATGTATGCAATGCAGAAGCGGATTCATTGTCCTGAACAAATTCATACGACTTAACAGCCTGCTTAAACTTTTCATAATGAAAAGTTTCCAGAAAATAGCCTCTATCATCTGTAAACACTTGTGGTGTTATGAGAGCTAAGCCTTCAATTTCAAGAAATTCAACTTTCATTTCTTAGAGAAAATTCGCTTTAAAAGGCTGGGTTTTCGATGTTCAATCTCATCATCATAATACCCAAATCCTTTATCTAAATAACCATAACCCATGCCATAGCCATAGCCGCTATAGCCATAGCCATACCCGTAACCGGTATATTTACCTGTCTTACGCATATCAAAACCATTGAGAATGCAAGCCAGTTTATCCAAATTGTGTTCTTCTCTGATCTTATTCAGATTATTAATAAAAAACTTACGTGAATAATTGGCTTTAAAAACATAAATGGGATAATCAGACAATTTCAAATTCGCATGAGCATCCGAAACGATCCCAATCGGCGGATTATCAATCATCACATAATCATACCTTTTCATCAAATCATCTATCAGCTCTTTCATTCTATTTCCAAGCAGCAGTTCTGCCGGATTGGGTGGTATAGGGCCGGCCGTGATAAGATCCAGGCCTTTCATTTGGGTTGATTGAATGCATTCTTCGAAATTATCTTTTCCGATTAAAATAGTGCTTAAACCCTTTTCACTGGTAAGATTAAAACCTAAGTGTATTTTAGGCTTACGCATATCGGCATCTACAATAATCACTTTCTTACCTGCATAAGCTAGAATCCCGGCCAAGTTGATAGCTACAAATGTTTTACCCTCGCCGGAAATAGTGGATGTAATACTAATAAGTTTAGGTCCCGGCTCATTCGATATAAAATCCAAATTGGAACGAATCGTACGAAATGTTTCTGATGTAAGCGACTTAGGGTTCTTATCCACCACAAGTTGAGAGATAGGCACGCCTTCTTTAAATTGTGAAACAACACCTAAAACAGGTGTATTCGTATAGCGTATCATATCATTTACCGAAAGGATTAAATCATGCGTAACATAATTTAGCACGATCAATGCCAGAGATAGCAATACGAATAATAAGAATGAGAAGCCAATAATAAAATATTTTTTGGGCGAAACTGGCGTCATATTCGTTGTTGCTATTTGTAAGATTCTATAACCCGGTGTATTACCTTCTCTCGATAAAATATATTCAGCTCGTTTTGAAATCAACTCATCATAATATTTCTGATTGACTTCATAAATACGTTTTAACTGCAAAAGATCTATTTCCTGATTCTCATCGCCGGTAGAAGAAAACAATTCTTTTTCCAATAGATTGATACGACTCGAAAGGTCTTTTATTTGTTCTGCTATTGTTTGTTTGATATACGTAACGCTTTCTATTAAAAGTCTTTTTTGCGTTTCGATCTGATCTGATACTTCTATCCATTCGCGGCTATTCTCGGTTACTGTTTGTCTAAGCTGATCTCGGCGCATCATCAGATTATTCAAGTTGTTGACTATATTCGAAACATTACCTTGAATATTGGCCTGAGATATCAATGTTATTAATTGATAAACATTCACATCCTTGCCCTGCACCTTATTTACAATATCATTCAATATCATCAACTGGACTTCATAATCCAGCTTTCGTGTTTCAAAGTTTTTAATGATCTCAAGATTTTTATCTGCCACCAAATTGGGATTATCGTCCTCTAGAATGTGATTGAGTTTCTTATAGACAGCCATGCTGCTATCTGCTTCTTCCAATTTGTCTTTAACAAATCCCAGTGTGCGATCAATATATTCGATAATGCGGTTGGCACTTTCTTTTTTCTTCTCCAAATTAAAATGTTCAAACTCGGAAGCAATGCCATTGGCTATGTCAGCAGCACGTATGTAATTAACATCTGTAGTCGTAATTTTAATGGTGCGTGCTGCTTCATTTAGGATAGCGATATCTATGCCTTTTCCAAACTGATCAACAAATGTTGAAGGATTATAGATGATAAAATATGTTTCTGCTTCCGGTTTTAGAATCAAATCCTCTGTACGTACTGAAATGACATATTCAAAATGTGGTGTTTTCTCAAGTTGATTAGTAATACCTTCAAAAGTATACTCCGTCCCTTGCACCCTGTAATTAATGGTATAATTGGTCAGCGATTTGAAATTAATATGAATTGGTTTACCGTAAATAATCGGATTAAACACCTGAGCTTTTACATCGTAAGCGCCATTCTTATAATTGTCAAAATCTAAAATTCTCCCTTTATTAAAATACGTCACGTTTAAAGAAAGGATATCTAAGGTACGTTGCATAAAAACCGGCGAACGCAACAGTTCCAGTTCCTGAGCTATGTTATTGTCAAAAATATCATCCTTCCCCAAGAATCTCTTTTGCGAAATATCGTCTGTTAATTGAATAATTGCTACAGATCTATATAATGGTACCGTGTATCTTAAATAAAGGAAAGCAGATACGCTTATTATAAAGAAGATAAGAAGGCTCCATTTTAAATTCTTGCGTGAGATAAATACAAACAACCCCAAATCAAAGTCTTGGTTGAACATGGGGATGACCTTTTGCTGTTTTTTATCTGTCATTTAGTCAGCGTTATAATCAAAGCTACACTTGTTACCACCGAAGCAATAGTCGTAAAGATAGTAAGGTATGGCGCGATATTACGATTAAATATAACGGCAGGATCTTCCCATGGCTCAACATAGATTATATCGCCGGCTTGCAAAGCGAGGTCGGCCTCCTTCATGCCTCCTAAAGTACTTAAATTAATTCGATAAATCTTAGGATTTTTCAAATCGCCACGAATAAGCTTTATTTTCTTTGCTTTGCCTGTATTAGCAATTCCGCCCACACGTGCCAACGCCTCAAGCAGATTCATATTATCTCCCGTAAACTCGACAATTTGGGCATTATTTCCCGTACCGGGAAACACAATGACTTTACGATTAGTAATACGAATCGTGACATAAGGGTCTTTTCTATAATGGGCATAAAGTGACTCCAGAAGATCTTCTGCTTGTCTTCGTGTTTTGTTCTTCACATCAACCCGTCCGATTAATGGGAATTTTGCTGTACCGTCATATTCTACCTGTACGGAAATTCCGTCTTGTTGTGCTGTTGTCTGGGCCTGATCAGCCTGTAAATTCAAATTACTAGTCATACTGATCAGATTTTCACCATTGTTGCTAAGCACACGAACTAAAAGAATATCGTTAGGCGCTATTAAATAAGAGCTATCAGGGCCGGCCGATGAAAATTGATCGTATTGAAAATCCTTATTAGCGCGCAACATCACGCTGGGATTAAACACCCTACATGACATAAACATACTCAT
>JAIXKU010000126.1 GCA_026936045.1 Flavobacteriales bacterium | reverse complement strand
CTTCTGGGCTGTATACCAAAGACCTTCAACTTACTCGCTTGCTTGCACATTGTTATCTTTTTCTGGAAAGAAACAGAAATATCTCTAAACCTTTTTCCCATCTCTTTCTTCTCTTGGCGTCCAAGGTTCAGTGGTACACGAAGACCAACAGATGTAGGAATCGCAGTTGCAATCTGAACTTCAGAATGCTTCGGCAATTCTTCTTTCTGCTGAACATGGAAAATCGGAATCGCAAACTTATTGTGTGCGAAGATAAGTGTCTTTCCGAGTGGTTCTCTTCTCAACATCAGAAGTATACCTGTGTAATTGTCGCAGGAGAATTCCCGCTATTATATTTCGTTTTAACTGCCTGAAAAGCACCAGAGAACTTATTCGCATATAATTCAACAGTTCCAGGCTCCATAGGAAAGATTCCAGCCAACTCTGTAATCATCAAATAGAGTGCACATAGCTGAACTTCGGTATCTTCTACTCCAGGAATCATTTCATTCCATTCTTCAATAATATTCGGATTACTTTCAATATCATCATCAGTTGGAAACGACAATTTTATAGCTTTACTTATGCGTACCCAATATTCTATTTCCAATTTATGATTTCCTATGGTCGCATCCGTGATAAGTTCTTTATTGGAATCGTATATCAGTAGTTTTCTGTGTCTCACTTCCCAGAAAATATCGTCTCCTGAAGCATCTTTCACACTGTCTATCTTGACTGCATTCTGTTCCAGAAGGTTCTTATATAGACTTACACTGGTTAGTCTAAGTACAGTAGTCAATAGTCTTACTTCCCTGGAAATCTTCTCAAAAGCGATATTATAAAATTGCACAAAAGCTTTTGCCGTAAGCTCCGGTACAATCAACTGAGCGAGTGCAAGTAATTCACCATTTTTCATTGTACTCCTCCTGGTGCTTGTGATAGAACACCAAACCAGTCATAGTATTCCTGTCTCAAGTTTCTTATCCGTTGAAGAATATTCACAACATTCTCCATCGTTACCCGAAGCTTATCCGAAGCAGTAGCTTGTTCGCTTATAATTGTTTGAATTTTCTGCAGCTCTGCTGAAGCGAGTTCCACATCGTCTTTGTTGAGTCGCTTCTCCACATTTGAATAATCATAAGGTATCTTATCTGTAATCATCTTATTCACGAGGAGGGAAACATAGGCATTAAATACTTTATTGAGCTCAAATATAGAACAATACAGTGCCAATGGATACTTATAGCGGTCATGCCAAATAAGTTTCCCACCACCTTCAATCCCATATTTCACAATCTCTGCACAATAGCGTTCTGTATCTTCAGCTTCTGCCGGGATTGGTGGATATGCGAATAAGTTTTTGCCTTCCAACCAATAGTAGTGCTTCCCATACGAACCATCATTCAGCAGCGAATATGGATTCATTATCTGTTCCGGATTATCTACTCGGATTGCCAATTTTGGAATCTTGCCTCTCACATAGTAGACCTTTATCTCTTCATTATCTGCCGGAACATACTGAAGCATAGTAGAAAAGCTGGAGACACCAGTAGCAGAGCTGGAGGAACGAGTGAGGATTACTGGCGTCTCCAATACCTTCAGTGCTTTCGGATTGACAATCCCAATACGATTGACTATATCTTCCATGCCAGACATAAGAACATTATCTTCTATGATAATATCCTTCGTTCCAAGAATGGAATTCACATAGTCCTGAATATCAATCCGATTCAGTATCATTATTCTTTCACCGCATACTGAATCTTTACATTGCCAGTATAGGACGTACAAGTAATTACGATACGATAGTACGGTGCGATAATATTTCTAAGATCAATCATCATTCCGCATCCGGTTTTTGCCGCAGTTACACCGGGCGTGACACCAGTTTGCATATCTACCCAACTAGTTCCATCTATCGAAATCTGTACTTTTACTGCTTTCGCTTCCACTGTAAGATTTGCAGAAGAATCTTTGATTGCAGCAGAAAGAACAGTATTACCTTTATAATTAATAAGAGCTGAAGTGATTATACTGGTTGCAGAAGAAAGCGTAAGAGTTTCTTCGTAGGTTTTCCAACCAGTATAATTTGTTCCGGTTATATTTGTCCAAGCCATTATTTCCTCCTTACCTTATGCGTTCCACTTCAACACAGCGTGTGTTTCAGGAAGCGTAATTTGCATT